>DIAV01000332.1:10111-16039 GCA_002415895.1 Anaerolineales bacterium UBA5069
TCGCCGCTGCCGGTGACAATCACCAGCCCCGCCTGCGCGCCTTCCTGGGCGCGTGCAGGAGACGCCACCAGCAGCACCAACCCAATCATCAGCAACCCAATCATGCGCAGCGCAAAGCGCCATGGCTGTGCGCTTTTCACTTCCACACGCACCGCTCCACAGAATTGATCGCAATGGGATACGCGCGCTGCAAGAGCGCAGGAATGGCCTGCTGTGTGGCAAACAAGTTGCTGCCCAAATCCTTCTGCCACTCAAAGCTGCCGTCGGGCAACTGCAGGCTCAACAGATAGGCAACGGGCGATACACCACCCACGCGCCACGCCTCACCGGCGGGGTCTTCGCCCGCTGCAACCAAGGCCTGAATGGCATAGGCTGTGGAGTTGGCATCGCTGCCGCCGCCGCTTGTCAGATCATAGGCAAAGCCACCGTCGGGCTGCTGCGCCTGCTTGAGATAGGCAAGCCCGCTGACGACTTCCGTCGCCGTAACGGGTTCACCGGCGGCAATGAGCGCCTGCATGACAAGCGCCGTTGTATTCGAATCGGGACCGAAACCGACCATCCACTCCCAGCCGCCGCCGGGCAGAATGGCCGCGCGCAGCGTCTCCACGGCGGTCACCGGCACGGTCTCGCTAAGCGCCAAAGTGCCCAGAATCGCCCAGGCGTTGAAGCCGCTGTCTGCACTGTAGGCGCCGAGCGCCGCGTCATACCATGCCATGGGCAGGCGGCTGCGCCCATTCCAGCAGGCGTCGGCAGCGGCCAGGCCCACAGCCACCTTGCCCGCGCCGGCCACGTCATGGCGGGCATACTTCGTCTGCTGCGTGCGCACGTAGGCCTCGAGGTCGCGGCCCGATGTGGCCTGCCAGTCGCGTGCGGCAATGCCGTTTGCCCCAATCGCAAAGAGCGTTTCGGCTGCGCCACCCATGCCGCTGTAGCCGCCGTCGCGCGGCGACTGCTGCGCGTGCAGCCAATCCAGCGCCGCGGGGATTGCGTCCACAAGGCCCACGGGCACTGTCGCCGTGCCCGTGTAGACACCCCAGCGCCAGCCCTCGATGGCGCCCGTCGCGGTAATCATTGCTTCCGACGCGCCCACAGGATAGCCGGCCCATGTTTCGCCATCCCACGCGCTGTAGTTCCAGAAGCGATCGCCGCCGCAGAAGCAATCCTCAGCCGGGCAGCCCACACCGGCAATCGCGCAAACGGCAGGGCCAAAACTCGTGTCGGCCACAGTGACATCCAGCCCCGCTGCCTGCAGCGCAGCCAGCCCGGAAATGGCCTCGGTAAAGGTGATAGGGCGCACAAGCAGCCCCACATCCGTTTGTACGACGATGGTTGCCGAATTGGCAGCGCTTGCGTCCGCGCCGGTTGCGCCTGTGCCCGTATTGTCCTGCGCACGCGCGCTTTGCGCCCCAGCCAGTAGAATGGCCGCCGCCAGCGCCACAACCACGCCGGCAAGTGTTGCCCGTATCAATCTCTGCCCTGCCGCCATCTGAATTCTCCTTGCGGTGTGGGCGGTGCCGCGCCGCCCGATAGAATGCAACAAAAACACCTCCACGCGGGGCGCGAGGAGGTGTCTCGGTCGACATTCCATGCACCACACCCCGGGCCGCGAGGGTGATTGTGCGCACATACAGGCGGGCGACCTGACTTCTGCAGTCACAATGTGCTGCAGTTACAGTTGCGGGACAGTGCCGGACTTTCACCGACTTCGCCGTTGGTGCCTGTGCCATCCGGGGCGGCAGGCGCCTGTAGTGCATACTTCAAAGGCTTTTCAATTATGCCGAGCAGTGTAGGCGGGTTGCGCGCATTTGTCAATCCCCCGCACACGTTCGCAGGGCAACTCAAGAGTCAGGCCCAGGACGCGGGCGAGCAAAAGACAACCTCACCCCCGGCCCCTCTCCAGGCTGGAGAGAGGAGCACAGCAACTGCATCACGCCAGCAACCCGAAGCCACGCGTAGTCGTTATTCTCCCCTCTCCAGGCTGGAGAGGGGCCGGGGGTGAGGTTGCTGTTGTGCCTATGCGCGCTGGTCAAGCGACTTTTGTGGAGCGCGGATTTCGGGACTGCGATCCTTACTCGTCGTCTCCACTATGGCACGAAATGCAGGGGGTGAAATCCTCTTCATGGTGACACGATAGGTAGCAGTACCCCAAATCGGCCTGCTGAATCTCCATGGGCGCGATCACCGGCAAATCATGGACTTCGTGACAATTCTTGCAGTTGAATACGTTCGTGGATGTGTGCGGCACGTACATGTGTGGATTGGCCTCAACACCCTTCACAACGAACGCAGCTTCTGTCCGCGCCGCAAGTTCCTCAAAGGGTCCGTGGCAACCCAGACAGAATTCCACATCGGCTACTGCGGGCAAAGGCGGGACCGCGACTTCCTCATCTTCCGACATGTGACAATAGAGGCAGACAGCCTCGGTCATGGCACGGTGATTGGCGGGGGATGGGTTTCGGCCCGTCTCCGCTTCGTGGCAGTCCAGGCACTCAGGACGTTTGAGGACGCTGTGCGTGATGACGGAGGGTGTAGCTGCTTCGGCTACGGTTTCTGCGGACGAAGACGCGTCTTGAACAACCTCGGCAGATGGGTCCGCTGCTTCCACGGCTGTGGTTGCGGGCTGAGCCAGCGGAGAATCGCCGGCAGATAATCTTGGGTCCGTAATGGGTACACATGCTGCGACCAGAATGGCCACCAGCGCAAGCAGGGCAACTGCACTAATAAGTGCACCCACGTTCCGTTTATCTTTGGACATCAAAAACAGTCTCCGATCTTGGTACTGCTCCTGTTGCTGCTCTTTTCACTGCGCCAGGTGTACATCTTTCAGCCTGTCAGGGCGCCGATCGCAGCAGCGCGTTGTCCTTTAAAATTCGGGCCTGGCGGCCAGCCATTGTGCTTCGCATACCCGACCGTGCCCGCTATTGCGTCTTCTTCTCCACCTTCAACAGATTGCCGCGATAATCCTCAATAAAGCGCGCGGGCGTCAACTCTGCCCGCACGGTCATGTCGCCGTTCACAGTGACATTTGTCCGGAAGTTGTCGTACTCGCCCTTCGTCACATAGAGAACGTAGTCACCCGCCGCCGCCACCAGCGTGATCATTCCGCTGGAATCGCTCTGGCCGACATACGGGCGCAGCGTGACACGCGCGTTCGCAATGGGCGCGTTGCTGTTGCGATTCACAACCTCGACGGTCACCGCGTGTTCAGGTTTGCCAACCACAGTGAAGCTAAATGTGAATGAAGCATCAGCGTGCGCGGGTTCCAGCGCCGGTTTGGGCAGCCTGGCCTGGAATTTGTATGTGCCTTGGGACGCGGGCGCTCTGAGCTCCATCTCCGCCCAATACAAGTCGATCGACTCTGCATAGCGCGCAGGACTCAGAATGGCTGCTGCAACTTCTGCGCCCTCGTGATCATGGATTGTCACTGGCTGGCCGGCGAGGCTGCACCCAAGCGTGCACTTCACCCCAACCTTGATCGTAAAGTCGGTATCCAGTATCACCGGGGAACCGACATCCCAGACGGCCATGCTCGTTGCGTGCGGCATAACGCCGAATGATTGAGACGTCGCCCCTTCTTCATGGACTACGCGATTGAGTTCTTCCACTTTAGGCTCCTGCAGGCGGATCGCGCTGCTTTTGGCGTAACCAAGAGAGACATCCCGGGGGCGGATTGCACGATCACCCCCGGGATGTCCGCGCGTCTTCAGAAGTTAGCGAGACGCCAGCATGACCGACTAGCCGGCCAACTCCACAATGTTCGTGGCCACCGCATAGGCGCTGCTGATGTTCTTGCCGTGCCCGTGCATACCCTGGCCGGTGGCAACCTCACCCACTGCATAAAGGTTGGGGATCACCATCTCATCCTTGTCAAGCACCTGGAACTTGCCGTTGGTCCAGATGCCGGAAAGCGTGTCGTGGCCGGCGGGTGTCGCCCACGCAGCGTAAAACGGCGGCTTCTCAAGCTTGAACGAGGGGTTTTCTCTGGCAAAGTCTTCGTCAACGCCCGAGTCTACAAACGAGTTGTAGCGCGCCACTGTCTCCTCGAGGTTGGCGGCAGGCATCGGGTAGTCCTCATAGAACTTGTTTACGATCTTCTGCGCCAACTCGGCGAGTGTGTCGGCGCTAAAGAAGTAGCCTTGCTCAATGTCCACACTGGGGGGACCGGAGACATCCCAACCCATGCGCGCAACGTGGTCGGCATCAAAAATTCCCCAGATTGGCCCGCCAACTCGGCGTGCGTCATCTGTATCTGCATCAAGCACCGCGCTGCCCATAGCGGCGGCCAGCCAGTCATAGCTGCGTGTGTCTTCCTGGAAGAAGCGCTGCCCCAGCATGTTGACATAGATGAGCCCGGCCGTCGCACCTTCGGCCTCAGCGTCCAGGCCTTGTGCACGGACCAGCGGCCAGATGGGGCTATCCGGCGAGAAGGTGCCGACGCGATAGCCGTACTGGGAGCCGATGCCGCGCATTTTCGCCAGCGCCGATCCAGCTTCCTGTGTCTGGTTGGCAGTGGCCCCGAGGGAAGCCCCAATCGCCAGGCAGGCAAGCTCGCCGCTGGCATCCTGGAAGCTGAAGGGGTCGCCACCCACGCCGTGCGCGTGCTCCGGGCCATAGCGTGGGTCGAAGATCTGATGGAACTTCCAGTTGCTGGTGCTGCCACCCGTGGCCACGATGAGAGCCTTGGTCGCCTTGACGTTCACTGTCGCGGTCGACTCAATGTTTCCATCTGTGAGAATGTCAACGAGGGGGCTATCACTGCCGGGGACCATTCTTGGCGTGTAGCTTGCCTGGACACCGATGACCGCGCCTGTCCCGTCCTGGTCTCGGTAAATCTTGTCCATGTGATGGTTCATAATGAACTGGACACCCTTGTTGCGGGCGCTGACCTCGAGCGGACGCGTGAGGCCGATACCGGGGGTGCTGCTCAGGGCCGGTTCAGTCCAGCCGGTTGGATCCGTTGTAATGGTGCGCGGCACCGAGTCCGCAACCGTCCCACCTTCCTTGTAGCTGCCGGTGTTGCCACGCAGGGTGGTGTCGTCCAGATGCACCCAGCCATTTTCAAGCAGGAACTCGAACGCTGCCGGATGCGAATTGGCCGCGCCGCGCACAACCTCGCGAATGTTGTAGCGGGAGGTCGGCACCGCCGGGTGCGTATGGTCCAGATAGTACTGGGTGGGTGAGTCCACAACGCCCATTCTCTGCTGGACACTCGTGCCGCCACCGAGGTGCACATGCCCGCCACTTGTCAGCGCATGGCCGCCACAGGCAAAATTCGCCTCAATGACGATGACCGACGCGCCGAGGTCTCTGGCTCGAATGGCCGAAACGAGGCCACAGATGCCGCCACCGAGGATGACGATATCTGCCTCATGATCCCATGACTGCGGCAGCGGGCCGGCAGCGGACGGCGCCATGCTCGCTGCCGAGATTGGCGCGCAGCCAGCCAGCGCGCCCGTGCCGACGATGGCCGCCGCGCCGGTTGCCGCCGCCTGAACAAACTGGCGGCGTGTTAATTTGGTCTGGTCTCCCCCTGTAGAACTCATATTCATCCTCACAATTTGGGTTGAAATGGATAAGGAATTGAGTTGTAGTGATAGTGACTACACTGCAAACAAACACACTATATTGTGAAAAATTGCGCAAACGGAAGTCGCGTTGCGCCCCTTGAACAGGCTTGTGATCGTGGACCTGCACTCGCGGACCAGAGCGAACGTTGCATGGTTTGGGTGAGGCACGAGGCTGCACCCTTTCCACAACTGTAGCCACTGAATCAAGTGACCGCGGTTGTCCACCGGCCATGAACGCTGGTCGGGACTTATAGCACATGAAATTGAGGGGCTGGGGGGTGGGGGGGGGGGGGGCTCCAATACCACCTTCAGACACTGCGATAGGGCGCGCTTGTGAATTAATGCACGATTGTGGGTGTGC
>DIAV01000218.1:0-1743 GCA_002415895.1 Anaerolineales bacterium UBA5069
AAGCTATTCTCTGGCGCATCACGCGCGTCCAATCCGGCATCCGGCACAAGGCGGCTCACCATGCTGCGCACACGCGCGGCGATCACAGCCTCTGACGCGTGGCTTACGTAGGCGCGCCGACCACCCGCAGCCAGGCGCGCCCGCAGCGCGGCATCGCGCTGCAACGCCATGATGGCCAGCGCAAGTGCAGGCGGATCCTGCGGCGGCAGCAGCCACGCCGACTCGTTGTGCACCAGCAATTCGCGGTTGGCGGGGCTGTCGGCGGCGATGACCACACGCTGTGCGGCAAGCATTTGGTAGAGCTTGCCCGGAATTGTGCGCTGCGCCTTGGCGCTGGGGCCAAAGTGACCACCAAGGCAAATGTCCGCCTGGCGTAACTCATGTGCAATTTGCGGGGCGGGCATGGACGGCAGAAAGGTCGTATTGCGCAGGCGCAACGCGTGCGCCAGCGCTTCCATGGCCGGGCGCAGCGGACCATCCCCAATCAGCCTGAACTGCACCGCCTGCGCCTGAAGATAGGAAGCGGCATAAAGCACCGTTTCTACGCCATGCAACGGCAAGTAGGTGCAGTAGTAAAGCACCGTACCCAGCGCCGTTGCAGGCTGAGGCGCGGGGTGGAAAAGTTCCTCGCTGCAGCCCACGGGCAGCGCCTCGAGCTTGTGGCGCGCAATGCCCAACGTGTCCACGAAGTAGTCCACATGCGCGTGGGTGTCCAGCAGCACGTGATCAGCCAGGGCGCAGGGGATGCGATCAAGCGCCAGGGCGAGGCGGCCGCGCGCCGAGTCAGGAGCAAACGCACCCCGATCAAAGGCCAGCGTGTCATAGTTGGAGACAAACGCGTCGAAGAGAATGGGCGCACGTGTGAGTGGCCGCAGCAGGGGCAGAATTAGCGAGCCATAGAAGCCCACCACAACCAGATCATAGCGCCCGCGGGCAAGCCGCGCAGCCGCTTGCGTGGCGACAATGCTGCTCGCCGCGGCCAGCGATGCGGGCGGCGCCGGCGGCGCAATGGTATCGACTTGCGCGCAGCGGCGCAGCGCGCGCAGAAGCACATCGTTGCGTGCATAGGTGAGTTCGCGCCCAGCCACAAAGAGAACGCGCATGGGTATCATGCACCTGAACGCCGCCCGACGCAGGCGGTTTCCGCCATTATAGAGCCGCTACGCTATACTTGCAGATTATGTTGGAGATGCAGAGCGTGGCCCCACAATCAACCAATCGCGCAGGGCAGCCGCACCAAGGAGCCGGCACACTCGTCGCGGTCGTGCTTAACTGGAACCTGACCGCCGACACGCTGGCGTGCGTCGATTCGTTGCTGGCCGATGGTTTCCAGCCTGCCGAGATCATTGTCGTTGACAACGGCTCTTCAGTAGGTCTTGACGCGCTGGCCCGGAATCTGGCGCACGGTGTAGGCCAACTCTATTTGCCGCACAACCTGGGTTTTGCCGGGGGCAATAACGCGGGCATTGCGGCGGCGCTGGATGCGGGCGCGGCCTGGGTGTTGCTGCTCAACAACGACACGCTCGTACAGCCCGGCGCACGCGCGGCATTGCTTGCCGCTGCCACGCACAGCGATTGCGCGTTGCTCAGCCCGATGATTCTTTACGCTGATCCGCCGCCGCGCATTTGGGCCCTGGGCGACAGGCGCATTGGTGACACGCTGCTCACACGCAGCCTCTGGCGCAACCGGCCACCGCCGAACGCACTGCCGCCGCTGCTGCCTGTGGATTTTCTCACCGCGTG
>DIAV01000218.1:1830-5929 GCA_002415895.1 Anaerolineales bacterium UBA5069
CTGCATGCCGGCCTTGTCCAGCGCGCGTTGCTGCTCATGCCCTACACCTTCCTGCGCGCGCTTATGCTGGCGCTGCGCGATATGGCGGCAGGCCGCCCGCAAACCGCGACCGCTACAATGTCGGGCTGGCTGCGCGGATGGTTTGGCCCACTGGCACCCGCCACGCGCACTCTTCACGCGCAATCAGCGGACGCAGCATCCACAAGAGAAAGCCCGCTTTGATGGAAACAACTGTCTGCAATTTATGCGGCGCCGACGATGCCACCGAGTTTGCCGTCGTGCCCGATCTGCTGCTGGACCGCCCCACAGTGCATGCGCGCCTTGTGCGCTGCAACCAATGTGGGCTGGTCTACCAGAACCCGCGCCCCACGCCCGCCGAAATCGGTGAGCACTATCCCCCTTCATACGAGCCTTATGCCGACCCGCGCGCAGGGCGTGTGGGGCAGCTTTTGCGCCGTGCCTACGCTTATGGCATGGCAAAGCGCACGCGCTATGTGACGCAGGCCGTGCCGCAGGGTGGCCGCCTGCTGGACCTGGGCTGCGCCACGGGGACTTTTCTGGCAGCCGTCCGCGCACACGGTGGCTGGCAGGTGGAGGGCGTCGAGTTGATTGACGAGGTGGCGCAGGCCGCACGCGCGCGCCATAACCTCAAAATCTTCTCCGGCACACTCGAAGACGCCGCCTTCCCTGATGACACATTTGATGCCATTACCCTGTGGGATGTGCTGGAGCACGTGCATGACCCCGTGGCCACGCTCACCGAACTGCATCGCATATTACGCCCCGGTGGGGCAGTCATCATCCGTGTGCCCAACCTGGGCAGTTGGGATGCCGCGCTCTTTGGCAAATACTGGGCGGGGCTCGATGCGCCGCGCCATCTGACTGTGTACACGCGCGCAACATTGCGCCAATCACTGGTACAAGCCGGACTGCGTCTCGAGCACTTCTCCACGGGCATTGGCTCATACGTCACCTTTGTGCTCGACGTGAAGTTTTGGATGAACGCGCACGCCGTTGCGCCCCAAACCAAAACGCGCGTCTCCAAAATACTGCTCAATCCGGCCAGCCGCCTGGCAAGCGCGCCCCTCTTTTACATCCCCTCTGCGCTGGGCATGGGTCCGGCGCTGGTTGCGGTGGCCCGCAAACCGCGCCTCGCATGAGCGAAAACAGCACGCCGGACGCACCGGACGCACCGGACGCACCTCAGCAGCCGATGCCACGCCCGCCCCGTCCCATGCGCCACTATGCAGCCGCGGCAATTACCGCCGCGCTCATGGCGCTGGTGCTGGGCTGGCTGCTCTACCGCGAGCGCGCCGCGTTGGCGGCCATTGAGCTGACCCGCGCCTGGCCGCGCCTGCTGGCCGGGCAGGCCATCATGCTGATTACGCTGGTGGTGGCGGCGCTGGTGTGGGCGTCCATCATGCACGCACTCGGCTCACGCGTGGCGCGGCGCGATCACATCCACATCTACGCCAGCACGTTTCTCTCGCGCTACCTGCCCGGCACAGTCTGGTATGTGGTAGGGCGCAGCGCCTTCTACAAAATGGAGGGTGACTCGGCGCGCATGGTCACATTGGGCAGTTCCATTGAGTTGCTGCTATCGACCATGGCGGGCGCGTTGGTGGCGCTCATGTTGGCAGTTGTCAGTTCAACCCAGACACCGGCGCTTGCCTTGCCTGCCATGGGCTTGCTGGTGGGGTTGGGCGTTGTCGCGCTCCATCCACGTGTGCTGGCAGCCATCATGGCACGCCTGCACATGTCGCCCTTGCCGCCGCTGCGCACATCACGCCTGGGCCTTTGGCTGCTGGCTGATGCGCTCAACTGGCTGTTGGGCGGCGTCATCTTCTGGCTGATCGCCAGCGAGATCGACGGCGTTGCCCTCAATCAATTCGCCTATACATCGTTGGCATGGACACTTGTGGGTGTCCTCTCCGTGGTGGTTTTTGTGCTGCCCAGCAACTTCGGCCTCACCGAAGTCGGCCTCAGCCTGCTGCTGAGCGCCATCATGCCCTCGTCGCTGGCCGTGGTTGTGGCCGTGCTCACGCGTGTGCTGATGACCATTTTCAGCGCGCTTGCATGCGGCATGATTGTTGCCGCGACAACGCTCTGGCGCAGGCAACGTGCAGCGTCTGCAGCCTAATCTCAGGTGCGTTTACCCATGCCCCAGAGTGGCATACCCCTTATGGGGTATGAGCGCAAGCACACTTTGGCGCTGAAGATGATCCCCTTTCCACGCAGCAAACCAGCAGATAACCCCAACGTTGTATTGCGCCGCCCTCCCCTTTGCGTTAAGTTGAGTGCACAGGAACGTTGTGAAAGGGCGCGCGTCTGCATTCCATTGCATGCAGATCTGCGCCCCGACAGTGAAAGCATACGGTTCAGCGCACTGTACAGTGCAATAAATGAAAGTTACTTCGGAGTTCAGTCCAGGCGTTTGCTTCCAAAGGAGCCATAGCAGCCATGTCCAAGGGAATCCGCATTATCCTCGTAGTCGCCATGCTGGCCGGTCTGTTGGCAGCAATGCCCACGCAGGTCGCGCTGGCGCAGAACACGCAGTTTCCGGCTTACACATCCAGCATTCAGATTTCCAATCTGGACACGTCGGCCGCAACCGTCGTGCTGATTGGCTACAATGCCGACGGCACACAGAGCGGTTCGGCGCTGAATGACAGCATTCCGGTCAACACCTCCAAGTCCTACTTCCCGATCAGCAACGTGGCCAACGGCTTTAGCGGCTCGTTCGTCATCTCGTCGGACAAGAAGGTAGCCGCCATCAGCAACATCGTTTCCAGCACCTTCAGCGCCGGCGCATCCTACGTCGGTCGCTCGGGTGGCGCGACAACCGTGCTGCTGCCGCTGCTCTTCAAGGACAATTCGGGCTACTACACGTGGTTCAGCGTGCAGAATGCCGGCACAGGTGACGCCAACGTCAACGTTGCCTATAGTGACGGTGTGTCGGCGTCGGCCACAATCAAGCCGGGCGCAGCCAAGGTCTTCTACCAGGCCGCGGAGAGTCACACACAGAAGATTTTTGCTGCCACAATCACCAGCAATCAGCCTGTTGTCGCTGCGGCGATTCAGGAGAACCCGCGCATCATGTTCGCCTACACCGGCATCACCGGTGGGGCGACGAACCCTGTCTTCCCGACAATCAACGCCAACAATGCCGGTTACCAGACAGGCGTGCAGATTCAGAACGCCGGCACTACGGCCACCGTTGTGAAGGTTGACTACGCGCCGGCCAATGGCATTGGCTCGGCCTGCTCCGAGACGCAGACAATTGAACCCGGCAAGTCGAACACTTTTGCCCTGCGCGCCTTCAAGGTTGATGATACAACGCCCGGCACGACAGAGAATTGCGCCAATAACGTGCGCTTCGTCGGTTCGGCTCGCGTTGTCTCCAACAGCGCCGGCATGCCGCTCGTGGGTGTGGTCAACCAGCTCGGCGCTGCCGATGGCGAAGCCTACAACGCGTTTGACCCGGCCGAAGCCGGCACCACCGTTGTGATGCCCTTGATCATGGACCGCAACAGCGGCTTCTTCACCGGCTTCAACGTGCAGAACGTGGGCACCGTGAGCACAAACGTTGTCTGCACCTTCCAGAACTCGGGCTACACCGTAAACGTCAACCTGGCCCCCAACGCAGCCGTCAACGATGTGCAGAACGGCAAGATTGCTGACCGCTACATCGGCGCAGCAACCTGCACCTCCAACCCGGCCAGCGCGCTGGTGGCTGTTGTGAACCAGCTCCGCCAGATTCCGAACGTCGACGGCCTGCTCGTCTACGAAGGCGTCAAGAAGTAAACGCACTCGGTTGCGGCAAGACCGCATCACGTAAATTGGGCAACGGGCGAGGATGCACCTCGCCCGTTGCCTTGCCCGTCGACCAGTTCTCTCCGGGGCAGCGCCGTGTCTATGTCCAAGGCTACGCGAAAGTCATGGGCCGTGCATGCAACCGCAACCTCACCCCCGGCCCCTCTCCATGCGGAGAGGGGAGCACAGCAACAACAAGCGCGTTGCAGGTCACGTCTCCGGCGTGGCGGAGTTGTAGGTCACGTCTCCGGCGTGACCTACAACTCCCCTCTCCAGACTGGAGAGG
>DIAV01000218.1:6061-14232 GCA_002415895.1 Anaerolineales bacterium UBA5069
GGGGGTGAGGTTGCTGTTGCGCCCACGCGCGCGCACGCTTCCGTGCGGGCTGCGGTACAATAGACAGGCGCGGCACAGGCTGGCGCAGGGGTGCGAAGCAGAATCGGGTGCAGTCCCGTACCTTTCCGTGCAGTTGTTATTCCTTGCGCCTTTGCCCACTTTGCGCCCTTGCGGCATTGCGGCATTGCGTCAAAATGTTGTTTTCATTCAGGTATGACTACAGAGACCGCCCATGAGCGGCGTTGAAAGATAATGAGGTTCTGGATGCACACGAAACGGATCATGACAATTGTGCTGGCCGCCCTGCTTGTTGCCCTGGCGCTTGCGTCGTGCGGCAAGGACAAAGAGACCACCGCACCCGCGGCAGCGGCCACACCTATTCCCGCCCCCGCGGCGGGCGCGGCAGAAAGTGCCGCTGTGCCCGCCGCCTCCAGCGCAGAGAATGCAACCGAATCGCCGTTGCTGGCTGCCGGTGAGTCGCCCCTGGCCACACCTGCGGCAAACTCGCCCATTCCCACGCCCACACCCGAGACTTCGGGGCTGACCGGTGCATCGACGGCCGACACAGGCTCGGTCTCCGGCCGCATACTCGTAACGCGTGATGGCGTAGATACGCCCGTGGGCAATGTGATTGTCGGGCTTGCCGACGTGATCCGCGACGAAACCGGCGCACCCAAAGCCTCGGGCTATTCGCCGGATACGGCCGTCAAGGGCGTTACGGACGATGCCGGCGGCTTTACAATTGACAACGTGCCTGTGGGCCTCTATTCACTCATCCTTGATGCAGTCATCACCTCCTATCAGTTGGAGAACCCCAAATCGGGTGAAACGATCCTGATTGATGTCAAGGCCGGCGAAAACGTGGATATCGGCGTGCAGCGCTACGCTGAACTGCCGCTGCCGGGCTTTGGCACCAGCAAGTAAAATCATGACGCGGTGAAACCCACAACGACGACCAAATCTCAACGCAAAGGCACAGAGGAACGCAAAGTAACGCAAAGAGAAGCAACTGCTCAGCAACAGCCGGCTTGCTGTTCTATGCGTTTCTTTGCTGCCTTCGCTCCTTTGCGTTGAGATATTGTTCTCATGCCGGTATCATTTGAGCGGCCCCGGCATGGGGCCCACATGAACAGAGCAGCGGCTTATGAGCACGCAACCCCGCATTACCATTCTGGTCGTTGACGACGAACCGCGTATGGTGCGCTTCGTTAAAATGAACCTGGACCTCGAGGGCTACTTCACCCTCGAAGCCAACAACGGCATGGTGGCGCTGGAGAAGGTGCGCGACTACAACCCCGACATGGTGCTGCTCGACGTGGAAATGCCGGGCATGGATGGCTTCGAGACACTTAAGCGGCTGCGCCAGATCAGCGACGCCTCCGTCATTATGCTCACAGTGCGCTCCGACGAAGACGACAGGATCAAGGGGCTGGACCTGGGCGCCGATGACTACATTACCAAACCCTTCAGCCCGCGCGAACTCTCCAGCCGCGTGCGCGCCGTGCTGCGCCGCTCGGAAAATAGTGGCCGCCTTGAAAAGCAGACGGTCACGATTGATGACCGCCTGCAGGTGGATTTGCAGCGGCGCGACGTAATTGTGGATGGCGAGCGCATCAGCCTGCGCCCCACTGAATATCGCCTGCTCTACCAGCTCATTCAGAACGCGGGCTGGGTCATCCCCCACGAAACACTGCTCACCAAGGTGTGGGGGCCGGAGTACCTGAATGACAACCACCTGCTGCGCCTGTACATCACCTACCTGCGCAAAAAGATCGAGCCGGACCTCGAATCACCCCGCTACATCTTCACCGAGCGGGGCCTTGGCTACCGCTTTGTCGATTACAAACGGGGCGAGTAGCAGGCAACGCGTCTACACAAGATTAGCAGACCCTCACGTTTGATCTTGCCTCTCGTCTGATGTACAATTCTCCTTCGGTGCCCGGCACGCGCGCACTGCGCGCGGCCTTGCGCCACAACAAACCATCCTGCACGCCCCCGGACCGGCGAACCGGGTGCCACACGAAATCCTGTGCACAGCTGCACACGTGTGGTCAGTTCGCGGAATGAAGGGTGCGGAAGAGCAACCCATAGGGAGACACAACCATGGCAGTATCAATGAAGGAACTGTTGGAGGCGGGCGTCCACTTTGGCCACCGCACACAACGCTGGAATCCCAAAATGCGCCCGTATATCTTCACCGAGCGCAGCGGGATTCACATTATCGACCTGCAGCAAACGCTTGCAGAGTTGAATGCCGCGTCCAAGCGCATTACGGACGTTGTTGCCAAGGGTGGCACCGTGCTCTTTGTGGGCACCAAGCGCCAGGCGCAGGCCACCATTCGCGCCGAAGCCGAACGCTGCCAGATGCCCTACGTCACCGAGCGCTGGCTGGGCGGCACCCTCACCAACTGGGCTACCATTCGCCAGCGCCTTGAGTTCCTGCTCAGCACCGAGCGCAAGATGGACAGCGGTGAGTTCAAGAACTACACCAAGAAAGAGCGCCTGAGCATTCAGCGCGAAGTGGACAAACTCAACCGCCGCATTGGCGGCCTCAAGGTCATGCGCAAGCTGCCCGACATTGTCTTTGTGGTTGATACAAGCCTGGAGGACCTGGCTGTTACCGAAGCCACCCGCCTGCACATTCCCATTGTGGGTATGGTTGACACCAACGCCGATCCCACACCGATCGAATATGTCGTGCCCAGCAATGATGACGCCATTCGCTCCGTCAAGTTGATTGTCTCGGTGATTGCCGACGCCGTGATGGAAGGCATTAACGTCCGCGACCAGGTTCAGGTCGATTCGGGCGCTCGGGGTGACATCGCCGATCAGGAGCAGTACCTGGGACCGAGCACGCTGGCCAAGATGCGCGGCATTGATGATGAGAGTGATGTGGATGCGATCATCGACATCGACCTTGACGAGCTTGAAGTGCCCGACGCCGAAGCCGGCGATGACATCGCTGCCTAACCGACACCGCCTCTGACGGTTGAACGATAAAGAACCCTGCCATCCAGCGCAGGGCGACAAATGGAGAATGACTTATGGCCGTAGTAACCACTGAGATGGTAAAACTCCTGCGCGAGGCAACCGACGCCGGCGTGCTGGATTGCAAGAAGGCACTTACCGAGTACGATGGCGACTTTGATAAGGCCGCCGAGTACCTGCGCAAGAAGGGGTTGGCAAAAGCTGCCACCAAGACGACCCGCGCCGCCAATGAAGGCATCATTGGCGAGTATATGCACAGCAACCACAAAATGGCTGCCCTTGTGCGCCTGAACTGCGAGACGGACTTTGTGGCTCGCAACGAGATCTTCCAGGCTCTGGCACGCGAAATTGCCATGCAGGTAGCCGCCGCCCGCCCGCTCTACGTCTCGCGCGACGAAGTGCCCGCCGAAGCGGTTGCCAAGGAGAAGGAAATCTACACGGCGCAGATGCAGGAGAGCGGCAAGCCCGCCGCGGTGATCGAGCGCATTGTCGAAGGCAAGCTCGACAAGTGGTACAGCGAAGTCTGCCTGCTGGAGCAATCCAACATCCGCAACGCTGACATCACAATTCAGCAAATGCTCACCGATGCAATCGCCAAGTTGGGCGAGAACATCAAGATCGGCGGCTTCAGCCGCCTCGCCATCGGCGAATAAGCGACGCCACATAAACGAATGCCCAGCCCAAGCGGCTGGGCATTCGTTTATGTAGACGCAACGCGCACAAAGTGTGGCGTGCGAACGCAGCGTGCGCAACGTGCTATAGTTGAGCCACATAATCAGCGCATCATGCAATGAGGAGATGGACCATGGCAGAAATCAAATACCGTCGCATCCTGCTCAAGCTGGGTGGCGAAGCATTGGCGGGTGAGGGCGGCTTTGGCATCAATCCCAGCCAGGCCGAGTTTGTGGCGCAGAAAGTCGTGCAGGTTGTCAATATGGGGGTGCAGGTCGCTGTCGTCATTGGCGGCGGCAACCTCTGGCGCGGCAAGGCCGATGGTCTCGATCACGGCATGGAGCGCGTAACGGCAGATCATATGGGAATGCTCGCCACGGTGATGAATTCGCTGGCGCTCCAGGACGCGCTCGAGCGTGAGGGTATTCCCACGCGCGTAATGACGGGCATTGAGGTGCGCGCCGTGGCCGAACCCTACATCCAGCGCCGAGCAATTCGTCATCTGGAAAAGGGCCGCGTCATCATCTTTGGCGCAGGCACAGGCAACCCCTACTTCACCACCGACACGGCTGCCAGCCTGCGCGCGATGGAAATTGACGCCGAACTGCTGATCAAGGCCACCAAGGTGGACGCCGTTTACGATATGGACCCCAAAAAGAATGCCAATGCCGTTGCCTATCAAACGCTGACATACATCGAGGCGCTGAACAGGCGGCTGGGCGTCATGGACAGCACCGCCATGGCCATGTGCATGGACAATGATCTTCCCATTCAGGTTGTGAACCTGTGGGCCGAGGATACACTGCTCAAGGTCGTCACAGGCGTGCCCGTGGGGACGGTCATCAGGGCCTAGCAGGAGCGCCAGCCAGATTAACCAAGCCGATTGACTCTCCAGTCATCCAGAGCAGGTCAAGGGGTGCGGTGGCTCTTGTGCGCAAGAGCCACCGCTGTCTGCGTAAACGCACCGGACGCACCCACCGCTTTGTTTCCTGCGCGGCGCGCTTTCTGCTACAATCACAAGCGCAATGGCCGCACCACACAACGATGCGCCATTTTGCCGACTCCCCTGCAACCATTCACCCAGCAACTCTTCACACAAGGAGTCCCCTCATGATTGATGACGTGCTGCATGAGGCAACGGAGCGCATGAACAAGGCAATTGAGTCGCTCCGCCATGATTTCCTCACCATCCGCACAGGTCGCGCCACGCCGGCCCTGCTGGATGGCATCAAGGTCGATTACTACGGCGTGCCCACACCGCTGCAGCAGTTGGCCACCATCTCCATCCCCGAGGCGCAGCAGATCATGATCAAGCCCTACTCCAAGGGCGATATGCACATGATTGAGAAAGCGATTGCCACCTCAGACCTGGGGCTCTCACCCAATAACGACGGCATCGCGATCCGCCTCAACATTCCGCCGCTCAACGAGGAACGCCGGCGCGACCTGACCAAAGTCGTCAGCAAGCGCACCGAAGAGGCGCGCGTCGCCGTGCGCAACATCCGCCGCGATGCAATTCACGACCTCAAGGAATTCGAGAAAGAGCATTTGATCTCCGAGGATGACCTGGACGTGGGCGAGAAGAAGGTCCAGGAAAAAACCGATGCGATGATCAAGCGCGTGGACGAACTGGCCAAAGACAAAGACGCCGAGATCATGACTGTCTAGCCATCTTCAAGGGGCGGCATCCACCTGCCGCCCCTTCTCTTCATCTCGTTTCAGGAGTCGTGCCTTGACCAGCCAGCCCGCCGAGCAGCGCGCCGCGCACAAACCAACCAACCCGACACCAACTCCGCGCCATGTGGGCATTATTATGGACGGCAATGGCCGCTGGGCGCAGAACCGCGGCCTGCCCCGCCTTGCCGGCCACCGTGCGGGTGTGGACAACATCAAGCGCATCCTTGAGAGCAGCGTAGAGTTTGGCGTTGAGGTGCTTTCCATCTACGCCTTCTCCACCGAGAATTGGCGGCGCCCACCCGACGAAGTGACGGGCCTCATGCGCCTGCTGGGGCTCACCATCCAGCGCCAACTAGGTGACCTGAACCGCAATGGCGTCAAGATAGTCCACAGTGGCCGCCTGGAAGGGATTGAGCCCAGTCTCCAGCGCCAGGTGCGCAACGCCCTGGAAGTGACAAAGAACAACAGCCGCATCGTCCTCAATGTGGCCTTCAACTATGGCGGGCGCGCCGAAATCCTCGACGCCATGCGGCGCATCATGCAGGAAGGCATCCCACCCGAAGCAGTCACCGAAGAGCTGCTAAGCCACTACCTCTATGTAGCCGACTTGCCCGACCCTGACCTCATCATCCGCACGGGGGGCGAGTGGCGGCTGAGCAATTTTCTGCTCTGGCAGGCGGCCTACGCCGAGTATTACCAAACGCCCACCTACTGGCCCGACTTCAACGAAGACGAGTTGCGGCGCGCGCTGGAGGCCTACGCCGGCCGGCAGCGGCGCTTTGGCGGCGTTGTCGCACAGACAATAAACCCCGGCAATTCTCAATCACCTGCGACTTCCGTCGCCCAGGCCTGAAATTCTTCCCTCCATGCTTCTGCGCACAATTGTCGGCGTCACAGCCTTCGCCGTTGTCGTCGCCATTGCCTGGCTGGGGGGGTGGCCCTTCGCGCTCACAGCCCTCATTGCCATATTGCTGGGTGGCTTTGAGTTCTATGCCATGCTGACGACGGGAGGCTTCCACGTGCAACCCGTGCTGGGCATGGTGTGGCTCGCCCTGCTCACACTCTCGGGCTGGCAACCCACCTGGATTTCCCTCACGCTTGTCCTCTTTGTCGGCTTCGTTGCCGTGTTTATGTGGGCGCTGACGGTCCACGTGCAGCCTGTCACGGCAGCCATGGCCACCATGCTGCCTGCCTTCTACATGGGCGTGATGGGCGCGCAGGCCATTGCATTGCGCGACATGCAGAGCGGCCTGTGGTGGCTGCTGCTCGGCTTCCTGATTGCCTGGGGCAACGATACCTTTGCCTACTTTGCGGGCACCACCCTGGGCAGGCACAAGATCTGGCCGCGCGTGAGCCCCAAAAAGACGTGGGAGGGCACAATTGCCGGCTGGGTGAGCGCAGCCATGATCAGCGTGCTGGTCGTATGGCTCACACCGCTCGATTTCAACCTGGGTCTTGCCGCGCTGATTGGCTTAGTGGGCGGGATTCTGGGCTTCTTTGGCGACCTGACCATCAGCATGGTCAAGCGGCAGGTCGGCGTCAAGGACAGCGGACGCTTCTTTCCAGGCCACGGCGGCATGCTCGACAGGCTGGACAGCATGCTCTTCGTGCTGCCTTTTGTGTACCAGGTTGCGCTGTTGATCAAATAGCAGCGCACGCCAATGCGGAATACACGCGATCGCGCCCTCCGCTACGACATTTTCATCCTGCGCGTCTGTAAAGAAAAAGGCCTCGATCTATAGATCGAGGCCTATCTTTTACGCTCTGCAATGACAGGGATCAGCCGGAGAGCGCCTCAGTATGGTTGGTAATTGCGGCACGCAAGGCAGCTATGTTCTCGCGCGGCGTGCCCTGCGCATTGAAGACCGCGCTGCCTGCCACGATGTTGTCGGCCCCGGCGCGCACCACGTCATCCACGTTGTAGGCATAAACGCCCCCATCTACCTGCAGCTCGCAGGTGGGGTTCAAGTCTTCCTGCATCTTGCGCATGCGGCGCAGCTTGCTGGTTGTTGTCTCAATGAACTTCTGGCCTCCAAAGCCGGGGTTCACGCTCATCACCAGCACAAGGTCCACAAAGGGAATCATCTCGCGCACAAGTTCAAGGCTTGTGCCGGGATTGATGGCGATACCGGCGCGCATACCCAACGCCGTTATCTCCTGAATTGTGCGGTGCAGGTGGCGGCACGCTTCCGCGTGTACAGTGAGCAAATTGGCCCCTGCATCAGCAAATTCGCGCAGGTACGGGTCCGCATCCGCAACCATCAGGTGAACGTCCAGCGGCAGTGTGACGGCGGCGCGCACGGCGCGCACAACTGGCAGGCCAAAAGAGATATTGGGGACGAATACACCGTCCATAATGTCGAGGTGAATTGCATCCGCGCCCCCCGCCTCGGCGGCCTGCACCGACTCCGCCAGGTGACCAAAGTCGGCGGTCAGAATCGAGGGGCTAATTTTCACGTTTCGCATTTGCATATGTCTGGCTCCACACGCCGGCTGGTGCGCGCAGGGCGCACACCTTCATTTTAGCGCAACCGCGCAAACCTTGCGAATTGCAATTAATTGTGCAGTATAGATTCCTACATCAATCGCATGTGCCAGGTACGCCGATTGTGCGCTAAATGCTGCGTCTCGCAAGTACGCGGCGGATGCGTAGCGGCGGCTTCAGCCCCCGTTCTCGAGGACGCGCCGCGATGCATACCAACGGCGGCTGAAGTGGGGGGTCCCCTAAATCCACCGCGATCGTAGCGGGGGGGGGGCCGCGCCCCCCCCCTTTTCTTGGGCCGGCGCGGCGGGCCCCGGCCCCCCCCCCCCCGGCGCCGCCCCCCGCCCGCCCC
>DIAV01000087.1:0-7818 GCA_002415895.1 Anaerolineales bacterium UBA5069
GACTGGCTCACCTTTGTGCTGGTCTCGGCGCTGCTCATCAGCATTCCTGTACTGCTGCACGTCATCTACCGCACCTGGATCGCCTTCTCGCTGGAATACTGGATAGACCGCAACGCCATTACTGTGCGCTGGGCCGACGTGCGCCAGACCATCCCGCTGGCCGCAGTGCATGCCATTGCCGAGGCCGAAGCGGCAGCCGCCCCGGGCTTTGCCCTGCCGGACACGGTATCCGAAGAATCCGCGATGCTGACAGCGCCGGCAACAGACGCCGAAAGCACCTCATCGGCGGCCATAGCCTTGCGCAGTGCGCGCCGCGTCGAACGCAAGGCGCGCTTCTGGGTCGATTGGCCGGCGCATTTTGTGCGCCCGCGCCCCACTGCTGATGGCGTCGCACTGCTGGCAACGCGCCCTGTGCGCGATTGCCTGCTGCTGGAGACACCACAAGGCAGCTTTGCCCTCGCCCCGGCCACCCCCACAGCGTTTATCGATGCCGTACACGAGCGCGCACGCATGGGCCCCGTAACAAACGTTGCCCTGGGCATGGAACGCCGCTTTGACCCGGCGCGCCTCCTGGTGAGCGACCGCATGGGGCTTACGCTCGTTGTGCTGGGGCTTTTGGGCAGCATCCTGCTCTTTGGCGCGCTCATGATCCGCTTCCCGGGCCTGCCGGATGTCATGGCGGTGCGCTACAATGCCGACGGCACACCCGACCTGGTGCGTGAGAAACAGGGGCTCTTTTTGTTGCCCGCCATTGGGCTTATGGCGTGGCTGGTGAACGGACTCTGGGGTGCACTGCTCGCCATGCGTCAGCAAAAAGCAGGTTCCTATCTGCTTTGGGGGGGCACGCTGGTTGTACAACTGTGTGCGTTCTTTGCCCTCATTGCGCTCATTGGCTGGCGCTGACAAGATGCCGGACCGCATGCGCAACAGCAGCGCACACCAAAATTGCTGCAATGCAGCCGTTCTCATGTAGACTTGAGTGCTGAAGATTACGCTGCGCAAAACAGGGCTGCAACCACTCTTAAGGGTGATTGCCGCTCATTTGGAAATCATGATTCCGTGACGGATAGCGCAATTCCGTTTTTGACCATTGTCATCCCCGCATATAACGAAGAGCGGCGACTGCCCCCCTCACTCCACAAGGTGGCAGACTATTTGCGTGCCCAGCCCTGGTCCGCCGAGGTGATTGTCGTTGAAAATGGCTCCACCGACCGCACAAGCGAGGCCGTGGAGACTTTTGCACACAACGCAGTGCGCCCGGATGACAACTTTACGGTACACCTCATGCACAGCGCGCCGGGCAAAGGCGCGGCCGTCAAGGTGGGAATGCTGGCCGGGCGCGGCGATTATCTCTTTATTTGCGATGCCGACTTCTCCATGCCCGTTACGGAAATTAGCAAGTTTCTGCCGCCTCACCTGCCCGCACACGGCTATGATGTGGCGATTGCCAGCCGCGAAATTCCCGGCGCTGTGCGCTATGACGAGCCATTCTACCGCCATCTCATGGGGCGCGTCTTTAACCTGCTTGTGCGCGTGCTGGCTGTATCGGGCATTCAGGACACGCAGTGCGGCTTCAAGTGCTTCACGCGTGCAGCTGCCCATACCGTTTTCCCGCTGCAGCGGATTGACGGCTGGGGCTTTGATGTTGAAGTCCTCTACATTGCACGCCTGCATGGCCTGAATCTGGCAGAGGTGCCTATTGACTGGTACTACCAGACAGACAGCCGCGTGCGCCCTGTGCATGACACAATCAACATGGTGCGCGAGTTGCTGAAGATTCGCAGCATGGGCCGCCAGGGCATCTACGATACACCCATCCCCGCCGAGAACGCCACCGAAGCCCCCGCGCTCTAGAAGAGCCACACTGTAACGCGACGGCGCAAATAATGTTCTCTTTATGCTGTCTTAGTGGTGCATGCGGCAAGTGCGCGGGGCTTGCGTAGCGGCGGCTGAAGCCGCCGTTGGTATGCACCGCGCCGCATCCTCGAGAACGGCGGCTGAAGCCACCGCTTCGCATCGTGTCGCGCACTTGCCGCATGCACGGCTTAGGCTTTCTGCGCCAGGATAAAAGGCGCCGCGGCAAGCTGCGCCAGGTTAACCACATAGTGCGCCACCAACGGCAACAGCAGGCTCTGCGTCCACCCAAAGAGCAGAGCGAAGAGCAACCCCGCCAGCGCCGCGCCCACCATGCCCCACGCCCCCTGCGGGCTGTGCATCACGCCAAAGAGGATACAGGCCGCGCCAATCAGCAGCGCTTGCGGCAGAAGCGGCGAGAGGCCACCGATCCACAGGCTGCGAAAGAGCAACTCTTCAAGCAGCACCGAGGGCAGCAACGCGCATGCAATCGCGACGAACTCGGTGCGCGAGCGCGGCGCCAGCAGCTCTACCAGCAGCGGTGAGTAATAGCGATAGCCCGTGCGCGCCACCAGCAAGCGCGTGCTTGCGAAGATTGCAAGCGCCAGCAACAGCCCCACAACAACGCCCAGTGCAACTTGCGCGCCAGGGCGCGGCCACTGCCAGCCCAGCACCTGCGCAGGCAAGCCGCTCAGCAGCCCCAGCAGCACGCACAGCCCAATCAGCACCACCCGCAGCAGCAAATCAGCGGGCTGCAGAAGTGGGTTAAAGGGGGGCCGCCACGTGCGCAAGAGGCGCGCGGTGGCCCAGGTTGAGACGCCCAGCGCGCTCGTGAGCGCCAGTGTCCCGACAACAAAGAACCAGTAGCCCAAAGTGAGATCCATATGCGCATGGTATGGCGCGTCTTGCGCCCTGCGCAAATGGCGCGCCGCACAAACAGCCAAAGGGCAGCGGAATGGCTTCCGCTGCCCTTTGTTCTATACGTTATTGCGTTGACAATCCAGCTTGTCTGTACTGCTCTCTCGTCTGTACTGCTCTTCAGTATCCTTTACTTCAGAACAGCGGGCAGGAAGATGGATACGCTCATTTGCGGTTCTTCGCTCGGATCATCAGCCGTAGGCGTCACATACAAACCGGCGTCCCACGTCAGGTCTGCAAACATATCCGGCAGAACGATATCTACAGTCCGCCCAGTGGCATCGGCATCACTATCCGTTGCAGGATTGCCACCCGCATTCTTGGGCGAGACACTGTAGCCCGATGGTACGTTGAAGACGATAAAGTAGGTGGCCGGATCCAACCCTCTGAAGAAGTAGAAACCGTTGACATCCGTTGTCGTGCTGTCAAAAGGCGCTGCGCCCTGGGCGGTTGCGCCGCTTGCCAGGTAGAGATCCACCTTGATATTTGCCAAGCCCGGCTCGCCCGGCTCCTGAATGCCGTTCTTGTTGGCGGTGTCATCCCAGACAAAGTCGCCCAGGTCAGACGACGCCGCACCCGTTGTGTCAACCAAAGCCGCGTCCCAGCTGTAGTCAACGGCCCCGGCATCAACAATGATCACACCCGTCAGCGCCCGGTTGGGATTGCCCGCATCCACAATCACATCACTGTCGATAGTCGGGTCGTTGCCCACGTTGGGCTTGGACGACCAGGCCCGTGAACTATCAGGCTTGGTGAAGATCATGTAGTACGTACCCGGCGCAACCTTCGTGAAGCTGTACTTGCCGGCGCCATCGGTTGTGGTGTTGCCGGCAACCACATCGTCCGGGGTGTTGGGCTTGCCATCGGGTCCAACGAACATCAGTTGCACAGCAATATTGCCGACGCCAGGCTCGTTGGCCGGGTCATTCTGGAGACCGTCACCCGCGAGTTTCTCAGGCGTGGTCGTGCCATTGGGATTGCGGTCCAGCCACACGTGATCACCCACGGTGGCAGTCGCCGCAAGCACAACGACCTTTGCGTCGTCGCTGGCCTCCACGGGCGCGAGTTTGTCTGTAATTCCCTTCGCGGTCACCCAGTCAATCTCCTCGAAGGCATCTGTGACACCCTGCGCAACACCCACGTAGGCCGTAAAGTTGCAGGCGTAGACCTGGCCCGGTTGCAGCACCGTGTTCAGGACGCAGGTCGTGGCCTTGATGTCTCCTTGCACCGCGGTGATGTTGCCGTAGATCGAGTCTTGCAGTGAATTGATCATCACAGGGTCGAGCTTGCTTGTGTTCTGCACCTGCACATTGAAGACGACATCAGCGCCAGGGTTCGGCACCTGCTCGGGCGTCGCCGTCTTGGTCACGACGATGGAAGGCAGGCTGTTGGTGAAGACACAGGTCGTCGTCAGGCCCGGGGCCACATAGGCGTAGGCCGTGGGATCGACGCCATATGTGGCTGACTGCTCGGCTGATTGCGCCGCCGAGTCGTTGAGCCGGCAGTTGTCGCTGATCGAACGCAGCGTCCAGCCATCCGGCACAAGCTCGGTAATGTTGTAGTAGCCCGGGCGCACGGCCTGGTTGTAGGACTCGGTGTGCTTCAGGCTGGCAAACGGCACGCCTTCGCCGGCAATGCTGCTCTCGAAGCTGAAGACCTTCGCCACGTCGTCCGGCGCAATCTTCTGCACGGCAAGGCTGCCCCACTGCGTGTTGGTAAAGGTGCACTGCCATGTCTCGCCACCGTCTACCGTGACGACGAGCGGGTTGGGCGCCGCAGCCACTTCCAGTACAGAAGCAGCACCCACCTGCGGCTCTTCAATGGGATCCGTATTCTCATCCACAAGCTCGCAGCGTGCGCCTGTCAGGTCCCAACCCGTGGCGGGCAGCACTTCAGTAATGGTATAGACACCTGCACTCACCCCAAAGGTGGTCGTCATGCCATGCGACAGTTGGAAAGCGCTGCCGTTGGGGATCGTGCTTGTGAAGTCGAAGACCTGCGCGTTGCCGGCGGGATCCGTCAGTTTCTTGACGATGATCTTGCCGGCCTTCTCGCAGCGTACGTCGACGCTGGCGTCGGCGCTTTGCCCCGTTTCGCGGATCTGTGCGATGTTGGGCAGCGTCTTCTCCCACAGGTCGGTTGCCTCGTTCCAAACGGTGTTCTCGCAGCCGGTTACGAGTGTGTAGTTGAACGAGCGATTCTCGCTCACATTCTCGCCCAGCGGCAGCGGCTGATTGGTGTCCGTAACGGTAATGCTCGGGTGAATCTCCGTCGGCGTAACAGAACCGAAGTCGACATCTGCCGTACCGTAGTAAGGTGTGCCCAGGAAGGTTGCTGCCGCCTGGTTCGTTTCCACACTGTACTGATCGACGCCCACCACGCTGCCGCCGTAGGTGCAAACCAGCTTGCCGCCGTTGGCAGGCACATCCAGCGAAGCGCACACGGGCACGAATGCATTGTCGCCCGTGTCCGGGTTGTAGTTGGTGAGCCTATCGGTCAGGCTGTCCAACGTGGCACCCTCGGTCGGGTGCGGGTTGGTGACTGTGATGACACCGCTGACGGCAAAGTTCTCGGCCACCGGGCCGGTGCGCGTCACCTGCACGGTGTAATCAAGGTCAGCCGTATTCCCCTGCAGCAGATCCACGCTTGTGGGATCAACCGTCTTGCTGATCTCCCACGTGTAGCGATTGTCGTAGGTGGGGATGGCCGTCTTGTGCACCAGGAGCTGGTAGCAGTTGACATTCACCACAGCCTTGTCAAGAGCGCCTGTCACCGCACCATAGTTGATTGTTGCCGTGTTGGTGATGGCGCCAGTCGCCACACCTTCCACATAGCCAGTCATAGCCTGTGTGGTGCAGCTTAGTTCCTTGCTGTAGGGTATCTTGGCGCTTGCGGTATAGGGGCCGAAGACGGTGGTCGTCAGGTCGTCAGTCACGGTAATGCCGTTGTTGACGGTTATCGTCGGTGTGGCAAAGAGAATGTCGGCAGCCGTTGTGGCTACTGTGCCACTGGTGGTTGTCACAGTCACATTGTTGGCAGCGTCCAGCGGATCGACATCGGTGGCTGCGTAGGAGCACGCGAGTTCGGTCCCGGCTGCAAGGACGTAGCCGGGGAAGGTGACAGCGCCGCAGTTGAGCGTAATGGCTGTGCCAAGCGCCGTTACATCCTCCACCGACTCAATGATGACCGGGTTGGTGAGGCTCGTGTTGCTGATTGTCACCGTGCCGGCGATCTTGTGCTCAGTGTCCACGGGCGCGCTCTTGGTGACGGTGACTGTGTAGTCAACGTCCTGCGTTTGCCCGTCGAAGAGATGTAGCGTATCCGGCGTGACGACCTTCTCAATCGCCCACGTGAAGGAGCGCTTGAAACTTGGCTCCACTACCTTGGTAATCTTGAGCGCGCCTTCTTCGTAGCGCTTGACGGCGTTGTCGCTGCCGTCCAGCCCCATATTGACGCCGTCACCCGTGGTGCGTGTGAGCGGCTGGCCCGGCACGAGGTTAACCGTGACACGCGCCTGCACCGTGAAGACGCCAACAACTGACGAGTTGATGGTGAAGGCGCATTCGCCCTCTGTATCCGTGACGGCGGCACAGGCCAGCGGCCCTGTGCCGGGCGCCGTGCCGATGTAGCTGATATCCGGCGCTGCACCAGCAACACCGCTCCAGTTGATACCATCCTCCGTCGACTGCACCGTCACCGTGAAGGTGTGCGGCGCATTCACGGGATTTGTGGCCGTTAGCGGTTCGATCTTGATGCGCAGGTCCGTCCATGTCTTGGCGGCGTCTCGATAGAAGCCTTCCGCACCGCTGGTGCTCACGGTGGTGGTCAGCCCCAACACGTCAACGGCGGCGGTCGCGTTCAGTGTGGTGACGCCGGCCCCAGTTGATGTGACCGTGAGCGCGCACTGGCCCAGAGTGTTTGTGGTGCAGGTGGGCGTAGCCAGCGTGCCCACCACCGGCGCCACAAGGGCGCCTGTAACAAGCTGGCTCGCCACAGGCTGCCAACTGCCGCCATTGTCAATGCTTGTCTGCACTGTCACGGTGAAGTTGTGCGATGTGCCAACCGCATTGGTAGCGGTAGGCGTCTCGAAGAAGATGCGCGCCAGCCCCTTGGTGTTGGTAAATAGGCATGTGACCTGATCGCCCGGGTCTACGACAATTGTGCTCGGGCTGAAGGTTTGGCCGGGTGTGCCCGCCTCGTGGCAGAGCGCGCTGGTCAAATCCCAACCCGCCTTTGCAACTTCAGATACCGTGTACGTGGACGGATCCACGGTAGCGGTGCGCGCCTGGCCGTCAGTCAAGCTGAAGGCTGTCAGGCCTGTGAGATCCGATGTGAATTCGAAGGCTGTCTTCGGGTTGGCGCTGCTCTCATCGGGCACTGTCTGCTTCTCAATCGTCACCGTGCCGCGCTCGACGTTTTCAATCGAGCAGGTAATCACNNGGCCGGATCCAGGTAGACTTCTCCGCTCGTGCCTGGAACACTCGCAAGCCGCTCAGTGCTGTCATTCAGGTAACAAGCCACAGGTTTCTGGGCGTACCCCGGGCCCGGATCCTCCTCTGTGAGGACATAAATCTGGTTCGGTGTCAGGTTGCTCCACGTAGCCGTAGTTTGCACCTGCGTCACAGTGCGCGCGGTGGGAATGGGACTGCCACCCAGGTTGAAGGTGAACTCCCATTCCGTGGCGGGACCTGTGTAAACCTTCTCCATGGAAACGTCCACGGTCGCGATGTTCTCGGTGGCGCACTGGATGTCAGCGCCGGGTGAGACTGCCAACTGCAGGCCGAGGGTTTCGGCGTCTGCATCGCCCAACACCTCATCGCCCACGGTGCAGACGATGGGCGTCGTGATCCACTCGCTGCCCGGATCCACTTCCGCAAGCGTGTAGCTCTGGTTGGGCAGCAGCTTGTTCCACGTGGCCGTGTTTGCCGCGTTGGTAACAGTCTTGTTGGCCTGGCCACTGAGCGTGAAGCCAAAGCTCCAGTCGCTCGGTGTGGAGTCCGAGACGGTCTTCGTGATGGTGATCTTGCCATACTGCACGCAGTTGAC
>DIAV01000087.1:8019-9972 GCA_002415895.1 Anaerolineales bacterium UBA5069
GAAACTGCCTGTGCCGTCCGTGTAGTCGTCAAAGCCCACGCACGTCGGATATGTGGTGTATGGCTTGGACGTTGTTGCATCGAAGGTGCCCAGGCCTGCGGGCACGTTTGTGTCGGTGACAACGATTGAGTCGTCAATGAGCTTCGGTGAGACACCACTGAAGTCAACAACCGCTGTGTCGGTGTAGACCTTGCTGAAGAGTTCGGCGTACGCGGTATTGGTGTAGACGCTGCTTGTCGTTGCAGTGGGGACATCTACATCGTACGTACAAGTCAGCGTGCCGCCGCCTTTCAGCACCAGAAGTGATTCGCAGCTTACGGGGTTGTCATAGCCGTACACCTCGTTGCTGATTATGTCTACCACGCCATCGAGCGTGGCGTCCGACACAGGGTTCGGGTTCGTGATAACAATTTCGCCCTTGGCGGCAAAGTCCTTGGCGTCGCCATCGTCCTTTGTCAGCTTCACTGTGTAGTTGAGCTCGCCGCTCTCGTCTTCGTAGAGCGTCTGGTCCAGCGGGAGAACACTCTTCTCAATCGTCCAGTCAAAGTCCAGCGTGTAGGTGGGGACTGCCGTCTTGGTGACGAGCAGGCGGTAGCAATCGACATTCACGCTCGCCGTCACAGGATCAATGGTTGTGGAGCCATCGACCGAGGCCGTGTTCTCATAGAGATGGTCAAGTGACTCGCCGGCGACGTAGGCAATGTCGCCCAGGTCGCTGCATTTCAGGTTCTGCGGGTAGGTGACCACATAGGGCGTGTCGTCGGATTGCGGGAATGTCCAGCCGGCAACGCGCGTGTCAACCACGGAAATGGTCTCGCTGATCGTCGTCGTAGGTACATCCCACTGCGGCGCCGACAGGGTTGCCGTGTTGGTGAACGCATCTGCAGCAAGATTGTCAAGGGTGGCCGTGAAGGTTGCAGTTCCTGTCACAAAGCTCGCCACCGGCATGTCGTAGCCACAAACCAAAGTGGCCTCAGGCGGAATTCCATACGGCCAGCTTGACACTGGCGGATCAATGACCTGGATTGTGTTGTCAGCCAGAATCAGCTGATTGCAGGCAAAGACGGCGGTTGTGGGGCCGGGCAGCAAGCCCTCCGGCTCTTGCACCAGCGACGTCGTCTGCGTGCTGGAGTTCGTGAGCTTCACAGTGCCAAACAGGGCAAGGCCCACGGGATCCTCTTCCGTCCGCACGGTGGTTACCGTGTAGTTGAGGACGGTCTGCTCGCCATCAAAGAGCGAGACCTGCGTCGGATCGACTGTCTTGTCAAGATCCCACGAGTAGACCTTGGTCCAGCGCGTGGATATGCTCGGGCTGACCTTGATCGGCCCCACTGTGCGCTTGTTCATGATCGACGCCAGGGCCGTGCCACCTGGCACCAGCGTGGGCTCACCCTCGGAACTGGCGACAAACCAGCCGATGGTCGGGTTGAGGCTGTTCTCAAAGACGCTGTACGTGCCGGGCAGGAGGTTGGTGAAGGTAAATTGACCAATCGGCCCCGTCTGGCACTCGGCAGCAGGCAGCGGATTCTGCGACTGCGGCCCTTGGATGCAAATCTCGAACTCCTGGCCAGGCACAATGGGCGTGCCGTTCCAGTTCACGTTCTTGGTCACAACAATCGTGCCGCGCTTGGTGTTCGTCCACGTGCAGGTCACGTCGCCATCGTTGGCCACTGTAATCTGCGCCTGGCGCGCGTTGGCAGGGCTTTGGACACCACTGCTGCTGCCGCCGGCAACGCAGGCGAGCGACGTAAAGTCCCAGCCAGCAGGCGAAGCACCTTCGCTAATCGTATAGGCGCCGCTTGGCACAGTAAACTGCGTCTGCGCGCTGCTCAGTGCGGGCGACGCGTCGGTCGCGGGCGTATTCGTGGTTGTGCTCAGCGTGAAGGACGGGGAGACGGGCGCGCCCACACCGGCGAAGTCGAATATAGCCGACCCACCAATCGCCTGCTTGAT
>DIAV01000183.1:0-2278 GCA_002415895.1 Anaerolineales bacterium UBA5069
GACAAGATGGTGACGCTGATCCACAATGTCTTTAACACCGACCTGCTCATGCTCATCCACGACGAAGACACCGTGCGTGGCATGGAAGTGATTCAGGCGGGCACAGATGTGCTCGTTAACCGGCTGGGCGTGGCGCGTGACGTGGCCGAGAGCCTTGTGGGGCGCTTTGGCCCCTCGTGCATCTGCAATATCATCGGCGCGATCAAAACGGCCAAGTACCTGGGGCTGGGGCCGGATGACAATGTCGTGACGATTGCCACGGACTCCTACGACCGTTACCCCTCGGTGAGCCAGGCGCTCTATGCCCGTAACAACGGCAAGCCCGACGATGCCCAGTTGGAGATGTGGGCGCGCAGCGCATTGCTGGGCGCGAGCCTGGGCGAGATTGTGGACTTGAACAAGGGTGGGCAGCATAGCCGCCTGCAGCAGATGAAGGAAGCGACGTGGACGCAGTTTGGCTATGACGCCGGCTACATCCGCGCGATGGGCGATCAGGCCTTCTGGGACGGCGAGTACGCCAAGATTAAGGAAATTGACCCGATCATCGCGCAGGTGCGCGGCTCTTTGCCGGTAGCCTGACGCCACGTCAGCAAAGACATAACAAAAACAGAGCGCCGCGCACCTGCGCGGCGCTCTGTTTTTCTCTCTGCTCTTTGTGTGGCTACGATAACAAAACTCAATGCATTCGCTATGCAGCTATACCATGCAGGTAGAAGCCGATTACCTGCTCGATGATGGCATCTGTGGGGGGTGGGCTGCTGCTGCTGAAATAGGGATAGAGTATGCCCAGCAGGGCCCAGGTTGCAAGCGCAGGGTCCACCGTGCGGAACTCGCCCGATGTCATGCCAGCGCCAATCACTGCGCCAATCGGCCCCAGAAACTGGGCAACATAGCGCTCGTGAAACCTGACGCGCGCAGCTTCGCTGATATGCACCATCTCCACACTGGCAAGGCGCAGAATGGCCCGCTGCTCAATCGGCTGCTGGAGAATGTCGCGCACAATTGTGCGCAGGCAATCAATTTGTGTCGGTGAGGCAGCGCGGGCGTTGGCCAGCACAACCTCCATATCGTCGAGATAACTGCCCAAAATGGCAAGAAAGAGATCTTCCTTGTCGGTGAAATAGTGATAAAGCGCCGGTTTGCTCACCCCCACCGCCTGGGCAATTTCGCGCATGGAAAGACCCTTGTAGCCCTGTTCCACAAAGAGGCGTTGCGCCGCATCGAGAATGCGCGCGCGACTGCTCTCCTTGGCGCCCTCGTGATTGCCATTGCGCTGCGATGCCCACGCTCTTGTTTGTGCCGACGTGCTGCTGTCCTCCATTGGATTCTCCTGGCTGCGCCGAGTCATAAGCCGTACACGCGCCGCAAGTATACTGCATATGCATGCGCAGCTATATTGTCGCAGCCTGGGCCTGATGGGGCGTATCCTGCGCTGCATCGGCAAAAGCGGCACGCTCGCGCGCGCGGCTCTTGAGGAGTGTAGCAAGGGCAAGCAGGACAAGCATGACAATGCCAAGCACAAGGAAAGCACGTGTGTACCCGGCGATACCACCGCCCACGCTGGCTACGACGGCCCCGACCAGCGCCGCCCCAACCAACTGCCCTGTACTCGTGAAGATCGTAACAACGCCCTGCGCCGCCGCGCGATCTGCCTCTGGTGATTCGTTAATCGTGATATAGCGAATCGGCGCGCCCAGCAATGCTGCCAGCCCCAATCCAATGAGAATGCTGGCGCCGTAAAAGCCCCACATGGCACTGCCCAGAAAACTCATGCCCAGCGCGCCTGCTGCCATGAGCCCAACCCCAAACAGGATGACGAGGCGCGAGCCAAGTACGTCGAGCATGCGCCCGGCCAGTGGCGAGCCGATTGCCAATGCAACAACAAGCGGCATGAGCATGAAACTGGCGCGCGAGGAACTGACACCAAAGGCTGCAACTGCCAGCGCGGGCATGAAGATCGTGGCAACCTCGCCCAGGCCCGCTCCAAAAGTAATGGCATTGGCCAGCTTGATCTGGCGTGGCGCAAGCAATGCAGGGCGCACAATCGGGTCTGCAGCGCTGTGCTCAAGACGCCAGAAGAGGGGGAGCAACAGTGCAGCAGCAAGCAGGAAGGGCCACACCGTCGGTGATATGAGGCTTGAGAAGAAGCGGCTGGTGTCAATTTGGTTGAGGCCAAAGGCAAGTGCAGCCAGTGCGGCGGCAAGTGTCGCCATGCCACTCCAGTCGAAAGGGAGATATTGCGCGCGCCGCGTCGATGGCAGCTCGCGCCACGCCATGA
>DIAV01000183.1:2538-5798 GCA_002415895.1 Anaerolineales bacterium UBA5069
CGCTTCTCAGGCGGAAAGGTGTCTCCAATCACTGCTGACGCCACGGGGAAGACACCACCTGCGCCCAATCCCTGGATGGCGCGCCCGAGCAGAATGACCCAGAACGCCGACACCGGCGCGACAACGATCAGCAGCGAGCCCAGCGCAAAGAGGCTGACCGCAAGCACGTAGATGCTGCGGCGGCCAAAGCGGTCCGACAGCTTTGCAAGCAGAGGTGTGCCGACGAGATTCATGAGCACGTAGGCCGTGAAGACCCATGCCAGCGCTCTTTCGTTGACGCCAAATGCCTGCTGTATGGTGGGCAGGGCCGGTCCCACAATGGCAATGTCGAGCGCAGCCATGAGCACGCCGACAAAGAGTACAGCGAGAATTCGATTACGCATGTCGCATTCTTCTCCCACCAGGATGATTACTGACCGGTCGGTTAATGACTTACCGGTAGGTAACATTAACACCTGAATGAGACATTGTCAAGGGCCAATCGCTGCTTGCGCACGAACAAAAAACCCGGGGGCATGTGGCCCCCGGATACGGATTTTCAGCTCAGTTGTCCTGTATCGGCGCAAGTGGCTGACGTCAGGGATAGTTGTTATGCATCGCGGTCCAGCGCCTGGTCGGCCATTGAACTTGGATCTTCGAGGGGCTCCAGGTGCGTTGATGCCACCATGCCGGGCATGGCCTGCGTCAGCGCTGTTTCAATTGAATCAGCGACTTCATGTCCGTGCTGAATTGTCCACGCGCCCGGCATGAGCACGTGCACCGACATGAAGCGGCGCGTGCCCGCCTGGCGCGTGCGCAGGGCGTGGAACTCCATGCCCTGATCGCGGAAGGGCTGCAGCGTCTGATCGATTTGCGCGACTTCCTCTGCGGATAGTGCTGTATCCATGAGGCCACTGGCTGATCGGCGCACAAGCTGCACGCCGGACCACACGATATTGATCGCGACCAGCAGGCCGATGATCGGGTCCAGGACGAGCCAGCCCGTGACATAAACCAATCCAACTGCAACAATGACGCCGGCCGACGTGTAGACATCGGTCAGCAAATGCTTGGCGTCGGCTTCGAGTGTTATGGAGCGATAGGTGCGCCCTGCACGCAGCAGCGTGAGTGCGACGCCCAGGTTGATTGCCGATGCCACAACTGCCACGAGCAGACCAATGCCGATATTCTCGAGAGGCTGTGGATTCAGGAGCCTCTGCCAGGCGCTCCAGCCAATCCCGACAGCCGCCACCATGATGAGCGAGCCTTCAATACCGCTGGAAAAGTACTCAGCTTTGGTGTGGCCGAAAGTGTGTTCCTCATCGGGCGGGCGCTCGGCAACGCCGATCAGAAACAGCGCCATGGTGGCCGCGGCCAGATTCACAAGCGACTCCAGCGCATCGGAGAGCAGACCAACCGATCCCGTGAGCAAGTACGCGCCGCTCTTGAGGAGGATGGTGATCAGCGCTGCGCCAATTGAAAGCAGGGCGAATTTCTTGAGTGAGCCGCCACCAGTGTGTGCGCGCAGTGCGTTTGCGGCTGTGCGCGCGCCTTGCGCCGCAGCGTCGGCTGGGTTCTCTATAGTGGGACTGGGGCGACTGGTGGTTGTTGACATGAACCTGACCCGTTCGACTCTGTGTTGTCGTGGATAATCAGCCTATATGTGGCTATGCGCGTGCCCAATCGGCAGGCGAATGATGGTCTTCATCTTTGCGGGCGCTGTGCGCTGCGGATCACTGAGATAAATCTCGTGATGTTTGCCCGATTGTACATAACCCTGTGCGTGAATGAATTCGAGGAGCCGCTGCACGGTGGGTGGCTCCTCGGCATAGGGGCCAATGTGCATGACCTGGGCGCACGGACCCTCATCAAACGTCTCAAAGCGCAGATGATCCAGCGCGGGGTTGCTCTTCTTCTTGCGCGCAAGCTCAATCGCCTGCGCAACGTGTGCATCCGTCACAAAGTCCGGCTGCACAATGATGGCGCGCCAAAGCCAGTTGCGTCTGTCCTCCAGGCTGAATGCCGTATCGGAGACCCACCAGAGCGCCTCGAGGGGCATGACGTCATAATTGGGTGTTGCGCCCGCCTTCTTGAGCATGAACTTGAGTGTGTAGGCTGTGCTGTAGAGCGCTTCGATCGCCTCGCGCCAAGCCTCCGCTGTGTTGGGGTCGCCTGTGCCCTCAATCGCGAGCACTGGAAGGACAGGGGGCGTAACAAGTACACAGGTTGCGCCGCGCGGGCTGTAGAGCGTGCCAAACGTTTTCTTGATGTCGAGTTTCGTTGTGCTCTTCAAAGAGTCCGTCATGATCATGCCTCCTGAAGACTTCACACACGCGCATCACTGCGGCGTTCATGCAGCGCAGTTGGGATCCGGTAGCCTGGACGGGTCAAGCAGGGTGCGTCTGTTCCGCACTCGACGGCTCAAAGTGCTGGTTGGCCGTCGTCCAGAATTGGACGCCGTGGCGCGTTGTCAAGCGCGCGCGGCCGCTGCGTGCAAGTGCATCAAGCGCGGCTGCTGCCGCAGCGCCGGCCGGCAGCGCCAGTGCTTGCGTCACCTGCGCCTCGCTCATGGGATGGCGCGCAAAGATGGCGAGTAATTCCTCTTCGGGATTGCTGCCCTGTGCAAAATCAAAGTGAACCCCACTCGGCGGCACCACCTCGGCAGCATCGTGCAGCACGCTGCCCAGGATGGCGGTGGCGCGCATGAGGCCGTCTGCGTCGGGTGGCTCAATCCATGGCTCCGTGGGCGGTCTGTCGGGCAAGGTGAGGTGCACTTGATCCGGCGCGATGCGCGCCAGCAGCGCGGCCAGCGCGCGCAATGCGTCGTCGTCATCGTTCACGCCGCGCAGGAGCATGACCTCAATCCAGAGCTTGCCCTGATAGGCGCGGCGGAAGGCAACCAGCCCTTCCACCATGTCCGCCAGGTGCAGATTGGGATGGGGGCGATGAATGCGCCTGTAGAGCAGCTCGTTGCTCGCGCTGAGCGTAGGCATGACGACGTCGGCCGCGCATAATTCGTCGCGCACCTCGGGATTGCTCAGGAGTGCGCCATTGGTGATGACCGCAACGGGCGCGGGCGAAAAGCCCTGCACGCGCCGAATCATCCACCCCAAACCGCTGTGCAGCGTTGGCTCGCCGGATCCAACAAACGAAACGAAGTCAATCGCGCCTGCTGCATAGGTGCCAAGCGCGGCCGCCACTTCATCTACAATCGCCTGGCGCGGGGACCACTCGCGCCGCTCATTCACCAGGGGTGATGTGCGCCCCAATTGGCAGTAGAC
>DIAV01000313.1 GCA_002415895.1 Anaerolineales bacterium UBA5069
GCCAGGAGTGGTCGTTTTTCTCCCCTCTCCGCATGGAGAGGGGCCGGGGGTGAGGTTGCTGTTGTGCCCATGTGCGCGCTGCACCAACAACTCTTGAGAAGCCTTTGCGCCTTCTTTTGCGCGCAGCGCGCATGGTATACTCCCTGTCCTTGCGCCATTGCGCAATCGAGAAAGATGGACCATGCGCCGTATTACGCCGCCCGATGAAATCCCCGCAGAAGTGCTCGCGCGCAGCGCACGCTGGCACGCCGAACGCACCACCTTCGACGCAACGCTCCACCGCGCAGCGCTGCTCGAAATTCTCCAGGCCGTGCAGGCTGTGCCCGAAGCGCAGTGGGTGGAGCCGGTGACATTACAGCGCCTCATTAACCGTTTTGGGCGCGTGGGCAAGGGTCCCTTTTCCAAAGCCAACCTCGTGGCCGGCTACCATGACCTTGTGGCCCAGGGTGCGCTGGCCGCGAACCCGCTGATCCTGCGGCGCATACGCAAGAAGCCCGCGCGCACCCAAAGCGGCGTTGCGCCGGTTACAGTGCTCACCGCGCCTGCCGGCTGCCCTGCACACTGCATCTTCTGCCCCGATGATGTGCGCATGCCCAAGAGCTATATCTTTGATGAACCGGGCTGCCAGCGCGCCGAGCGCGACGGCTTTGATCCCTTCCTGCAAACACGCAATCGCATTCGCGCCTTCGAGAACATTGGCCATGCCGCCGCCAAGGTGGAACTGCTGATTCTGGGCGGCACCTGGAGCGCCTACAGCCGCGATTACCGCGCGTGGTTTGTGCAGCGCTGTTTTGACGCCATGAACGCTGCCGACGATGAGTCGCTGGCAACGTCTGCCTCTTTGGCAGAGGCGCGCGCGCGCAATGTTAGCGCCGGCCACCGCAACGTGGGGCTGGTGATTGAGACGCGCCCCGACTGGATTACACCTGATGAGATTGTGCATTTGCGCACGCTGGGCGTAACCAAGGTGCAGCTGGGCGTGCAAAGCCTGGACGACGCCATCCTTGCCCGCAATGGGCGCGGCCATGACGTAGCCGCTGTTCGCCGCGCCATGGGGCTGCTGCGCACAGCCGGCTTCAAGCTCCATCTGCATTGGATGCCCAACCTTGACGGCGCAACCCCCGCGAGCGACCGCGCCGACTTCGCGCGCTTCTTTGATGACCCTGCGCTACGTCCCGATGAGTTGAAAATCTATCCCTGCTCGCTGATTGCAGGCACCGAACTCTTTGCACGCTGGCNNGCACACCACATTGAGGCAGGCGTGCGCGCGGGCAACCTGCGCGAGATCGTGGCGCGCGAGCTGGAGCGGCGCGGCACGCACTGCGGCTGCATTCGCTGCCGCGAGATCAAGCGGCGCGCTGTGGACGCCGACGCGCTGGCGCTGCGCGTGACCACCTACGAAACGGACCTAACCCGCGAGCACTTCATTGAATTTGTGACGCGTGAGGAAGTAAACGGGGATGACGAGCCGAATGGCGGCAGCGCCGCCCGGCACCCGCAAACTGCGGCCTTCCTGCGGCTGAGCTTGCCGTTGCCTGCACCCGCCGGCACGCAAGCGCTGCTCCAGCCTGCAGAAAACGACAGCCGCGCCTTCCTGCCCGAGCTGGCAGGCGGCGCGCTCATTCGCGAGCTGCATGTCTATGGCACCGCACTTGATTTCGCCGAGCATGATATTGATGGCAAGCAGACCGGCGCAGACAGTGATGACACCGCCACCGGCGATCCGCAGCACGCAGGGCTGGGCACGCGCTTGCTTGAAGAAGCGCGCACAATGACGCGTGCGGCCGGCTTTGGTCGCCTGAGCGTGATTGCCGCCACAGGCACGCAGGGCTACTACGCTGCACGTGGCTTTGCGCCCGGCCCTCTCTATATGACGGCCACGCTCTAGAGTCTCGACAACACGCGACAACACGCGACAACACGCGACAACACGCGACAACACGCGACAACAACGATAACATNNATGTTATCGTTGTTGTCGCGTGTTTGCGGAATTCTGCGCGCCGTGTACAATGTTTGTCGCATCGGATCGTACCAGTTAACCGCCATTTCTCACTCATAAAAGCTCTCAAAAACTGTCAATTCCTCTTGATAGGTGGCTAGATAGGAATTGAGAGTCCAAAACTGCTACAGTACACCTCGTACAATTGTTGTGCAACGCTGGACAGGCCATAGCGTACATTCTATGCACTTTGGCGTAGGCCGTCCGCAGGCACATTGATTTGACGACACATCGCGAATCAGCAGCGGCTGGTTCAACAGTCTTTGGAAAGAGCACTCGCTATGGCAGTCCCCGATATGTGGCGCACGCAGAAGCAACGATACAGCCTGCAGGCCGAAACCTGCACCCATTGCAGCAGCGCGGTCTTCCCGCCGCGTGCCGTCTGCCCCTACTGCAAGACGCCCATGCGCGCCCAGGTTGTTCTCAAGCAAGCAAATGGCGTGGCACAGCCCGTTGCCAATGGCCGCGAATTCATCTATGTAATGCCCACACAGCCGCAGCCCATGCTGGTTGCCGCCGCCGGAGACGACTGAACAGGCCAGCCGGTCTGCGCTCAAGACAGCAGACTGGCTTCGGCGTGTGTACGATAGTGCAGAGTGGATAGACAGGCAGAAAAAGCGAATCGGACCCACACACGGCGGCCCGTGTGTGGGTTTGTGTTACCATAAGGTCAGCATAGAAATTCCAGTATGGCAGCGCAGCACAGGCATAGCAGAGCCGCACTGTCGCGACTGCATCATGATTGCAGAGGCAGTTTCAGCGGCGCTGGCGTTGTCGGCAATGGGTGCAGGCAAGCGCAAAGGAAAGCATAATGGCCGGGAAATCTCCACTCCAGACTGAAGCGGCGGAAGAGACAGCCGCCACACGTACTGTTGCCGAGGGCGGCATTCCCCGCACGCTGAGCGGCCACGGTGAAATCTACAGCTTCACCACCATGTACAATGTGCCGCGCGGTTACGAGGAGCAGGGACCCTATACGGTTGCGCTGATCCGCCTTGACGATGGCCCCATGGTTACGGCGCAATTAACCGACGTGGACCCCGCCGATGTGACGATTGGGCTGCGCGTGGAGATGGTGACGCGCAAGCTGCGCGAGGATGGTGCTGAGGGACAGATAATCTACGGCTTCAAGTTCCGGCCAGTGCTGCCTCGGTTCTAAACCGAAACCAAAGCTGCATCCTCTTGACGCAAGGGCGCGCTGTGGACAAGGGGCGCGAGGAGCAACAGCAGGAAGAGCTTCTTCCTGCGTCCTCTTGAGAAGTGCGGCGGCAAGGATTCGGCAGGCTGCGGCCGGTTTTTATATCACAAGTGATGGGGGTTTCTATGGCGCGTTTGGGTGTTTTACTGGTGGGCGGGCTATGTGCCCTGCTCCTCAATATGTGCAGCGGCGCGAACAACCCCGTCACGGGCGTTGTGCAGGCAGATGTGGCGGGCCACCACGTTGTCGTGACCGACTGCTATCTGCTGGATGTGCCGCCCGTGGAGTACTTGCGCGCTGCGCCTGGCGCTGATGCCGCAAACGGTGCGCGCTGGCGCTTTGCACCGTGCAGCGACGCGATCATTGTGATTGCGGGCGACCAGCTCACCGTCAACGGCGTGGGCTATGGGGCCATCGCCCCGGGCGATGATATTCTGGTGGACCACGGCGATGTCTACGTAAATGGGCAGCCGCGCACGACGATATAGTCTTGTCCCACGCGCGGCGGCCACTGCGCATCGGCGTGCAAAAAGGGGGGCGCTGCGTCATACTGAACGCAGCGCCCCCCTTTTGCTTTCGCGTGTCAATGCCTTCGTCCAAGCTATGCAATAAGGATATTGTCCCTGCCGCCGTAGGCCTGCCACCACGGCTTGGCTGTTTTGGCCAGCACTTTGTTCAGCGCTTCAATGTTCTCCACGCCTTCACCTTCCAGCCAGTTGATCAGCGCATCGTAGCCCTGCGTGGCATACACGGGGATGCCGTTCTGCCACGTTGCGCGCCCGCAGAGCACCCCCGCAAAATCTGTGCCCGCGTCACCGGCCAATTCCAGCGTCTCCAGAAAGACCTCGTTGCTGACGCCCGCGCTCAGGTAAATGAAGGGCTTTTGCGTGGCTGATGCAGCCTCACGGAAGAGGCGCTGTGCGTCTGCCTGCGTATAGGCAGTGTCACCCGCAAAGGAGCGTGACCCTTCCACATACTTCATGTTGACGGGCACTTCCACCTTGAGCACATCCACGCCATAGCGCGGTTTGGAGAACTCCTCCATGTAGCCAATGACGCCCGCAGGTTTGCGGCGCGCCAGCTCGGCCTCCGATGTGCCATCCGCATAATAAAGAGGCTCGAGAAAGAAGGGCATGTCGAGGGCGGCGCATTCTGCACCCACGCGCTCAATGAAGGCCTTCTTTACCGTATTGATGTGTGCGTCATCCTCAAAGTCGTAGTAGAGCAGCACCTTGACGACATCTGCGCCCGCCTCAAGCAGCCGGAGCGCACTCCACTCGGGCAGCAGGTCGGGCAAGCGCCCCTTGACATTGACATCGTAGCCCGTTTCCTCGTAGGAGAGCAGCACGCCCCTGCCGGGCGCGCGCTGCCCAATCGCATCCAGGCCATACTCGGGGTCGAGCAGAATGGCCGTGGCGTGGGGGGTCAGAACACGGGTAACGGCGTGCTTGAAGGCGGCCAGGTCGGCGCCGGTGGCTTCACCCCCGCGGGCCTTGGCAATGGACTTCTGGAGCGAGCCGCGCTGGTCCATGGCGGCGGCGGCAATGACGCCCTGCTCGTTGGCGCAGGCGTTAATGCGATCAAACTTGGCGCGTGTCATGCGAACTTGTGCCATGCGATTCTCCTTTGCAGATGGGATGCGTGTTGCAGATTACGATAGTCCTATGCGCCGCTTTCGTCAATCCCAAAACGCAGGGAAACCAAGGGGCTTCTCAAAAGTCAGGGATTCGCGCTTGCACGCGCAAACGGCACCTCACCCCCGGCCCCTCTCCATGCGGAGAGGGGAGAACAACAACGGCGTCACGCCGGAGACGTGACCTACGCGACGTACTTGCTGTGGTCCCCTCTCC
>DIAV01000066.1:0-940 GCA_002415895.1 Anaerolineales bacterium UBA5069
TGCTTTGCGCACCTTTGTGACTTTGTGTTGAGATGTTGTTTTTATGCCGGTACCACGCTACCCCAGCGCCTGGCGCAGGTCGGCAATGAGGTCGTCGGGGTGCTCCAGGCCAATGGAGATGCGCAGCAGGCTGGGCGGGGCCACCGAAAAAGGCCCCTCCACCGAGTAGCGATGCTCAATCAGGCTCTCTACGCCGCCCAGGCTGGTGGCGCGGGTGAAGAGTTGCACCCGCTGCGATGCTGCCAGTGCCGCCTCTGCACCGCCATGCAGCTCAATCGACAACATGCCGCCGAAGTGCGCCATTTGCCTGGCGGCAATTGCGTGGCCGGGGTGTGACGCCAGCCCCGGGTAGTTGACGCGCGCAATTGCCGGATGGCCGACAAGCGCCTCGGCTACAGCCTGGGCATTGGCCGTGTGGGCGCGCACACGCCACGGCAATGTGCGGATGGAGCGCAGCAGCAGCCAGCAATCGAAAGGCGCAGGCACGCTGCCGCCCACAGTTTGTGCAAGGCGAATGCGCGCGAAAGTCTCGTCATTCTGTGCCGCAATCACAGCGCCGCCCGTCAAATCGCTGTGGCCACCCAGATACTTTGTGGTTGCATAGACGACGAAATCGGCGCCCAGTGCCAGCGGTTGGGTAGCAAGCGAAGTAGCCCAGGTGTTGTCACAGGCCACCATTGCACCTGCGTTGCGGCCCATCTCGGCCACGGCCCCAATGTCGGTGATCTTGAGGCGCGGGTTGGAGGGCGTTTCAATCCACACAAGGCGCGTTGTGGGGCGCAGCGCCGCAGCCACGGCGTCGAGGTCGGTCATGTCGACCATGGACCACGCCAGGCCCCACGGTGCAAGCACCTCATCGGCCACGCGCCGCGTGCCAAAGTAGCAGTCATCAGGCAGCAGGAGATGATCGCCCGGGCGCAGCGCCGCCAGCACGCCATAG
>DIAV01000066.1:1076-4253 GCA_002415895.1 Anaerolineales bacterium UBA5069
CATTCCTCCAGCGCACGGCGGTTGGGGTTGTCACTGCGGCCATAGACATAGCCGTCGGTGTATGAGCCGTCTGCGGCGCGTTCAAAGGTGGTGCTCAGGTGAATGGGCGGGGTCACTGCGCCGGTGGAGGGGTCCACGCGCGCGCCGGCATGAACGGCTGTGGTCTCAACGTGCTGCAAGTTATGCATTTTCATAGGGCATGCCTGGCCAGGTGGGCTGCGCAACGCAGCGTGCGATCAAACGAACGGGCGCAACCCAATGTTGCGCCCGCTGCAATCGGATAGGTGGGATGGTGTGGATGCTAGCGCCCGTGGACGTTAAAGATCCACCAGAGAATGACGGGCAAACTCAGCGCCATACCGCCGAAGAGCGTCCACGCGGCAAGAATGCCCAGCTTATCCATTGCCGTTGTGTGCTCTGCAACGTGGTCGTCGGCCATTTCCGAATGGCTGGGCAGACCGCCACTCAGTGGCTTGTCCGCCTCAAGGCCAATCATGATCAGGACAATCCAGCCCACGATCACAAGGAACCAGAAGAAATCAGATATCAGTACTTCCGAACCCATACCGAACATGGCTTATTCTCCCTGACCTGACACTGAAGAACCGGGCACAGTGGAATCAATCGCAGTCGAACTGGTGGCAGTTGCGCTCGGCGCCGACGCAGCCGGCTTGGCGTGATGTGCAGTCGCTGCCGCAGTAAGCTCGTCAAGCTGAGCAGCAGTCATCACATCGCCCTCCTGGAACTCGACCTCGTCGCCATCCACATGCATGGCTTCGAGTTGGGCCTCCAGCTCTTCAATATCATCTTCATCATTTTCCCACGTCACATGGGGCAGCGGTGCCACAGCACTTACATCGCGTCCGCTATCCACGCCGGGCGGTCCCGCATGGCCGCCATTGCCACCCGCCTTGCCATGCGCATGGTCTTTATGAGCATGGCCATTCATGTCGCCGTAGGCCTCAAGCTGGAAAGGCACAATTGTGGCCACAACACCGGGAATGTCGTTGAGCGCGAGGCGCTGAATGATGTGCGCGTTCTGGTGCAGCGCCTGCGTGGCGGTGTTGCCTGTGCGCAGTTCGCCCATGACTACCTGCACATAGCCATTGGGGTGCGCGGCCAGAATCTTCTCTACATAGGTGCGCAGCGGCCTCGTGAGGCTGCGGAAAGGCGAGCGCACAATGACCAGTTCCCCCACGCCGACGCGCTCATCCCACTTGCGTTTGACACCGGCAACGCGCTCCTCATTGACGGCAATGTGCACGGCCTTCCAGGGCACGTTGAGAGACATGGCGAACTCAACCAGGCGCAGCGTCTCACGGTGCACATCACCCACGAGCACAATCGCCTCGACATAGCGTTTTTCGGTGTTGATGTGCTGTCCCGCAGTGCTCAGAATTTCGGCGACATGTTTGTAGTGGCCATGAATGCGCGTGAAGATATAGACGAGGATTGGAATCAGCAGCATGATCAGCCATGCGCCGTCACGGAATTTCGTCACCATGAAGATAACCGTCACGATGGCGGTCACGACGGCGCCAAAGCCATTCATGTACATCTTGGTCTTCCAATGGGGGTCATGGTGCATGACACTACCCATGGTGGGAATGCTGTCGCCGGGGTTAAGCTTGCCTTCGCGCATCAAAGCGCCGATGCGCCGTGAACGCCACGCCATGCCTGCCTGCGAGAGCGTGAAACAGATGAAAACGCCGATTGCATAGAGCGGGATCAGGCGCGAGACGCTGCCCTGGAAGACAACCAGCAGCAAGCTGGCAAAGGCCGCCAGCAGAATAACGCCCCACGAGAAGACAAGGCGGCTGCCGCGGAAGGTAAATTGTTTGGGCAGAAAGCCGTCACTTGCCTGCAGCGCCGCCAGGCGCGGAAAGCCGTTAAACGAGGTATTTGCTGCCAGGACCAAAATCACCGTCGCCGAAATGAGGACGAGGATGCGCATGATGCCTGTGCCAAAGACCACGCGCGCCACCTGCGAAATGAGCACCTCCTGGTGCGAGGGCTGCGCGCCCACCAGATAGCCCAGAATACCCAGGCCCAGGAACATGAGCATGAGCAGGCCCGCGTCCCACATGAGGGTGACAGCCGCATTCCGTGATGCCGGCGGCTTAAAGGCGGTAATACCGTTGCTGATGGCTTCAACGCCGGTGAGCGCCGTCGTGCCCGAGCTAAAGGCGCGCAGCATGACAAAGGCCAGCGCCATGCCCGAAAGCGTTGACACCGGCACATCCACCACGGGCACATTTTCCACGACACCCAGCGTGCCCGACATCGCCTTGACGAGCCCTGTGCCGATCATGATCAGCATCATGGTCACAAAGAAGTAGGTGGGCACGGCAAAAATCGTGCCCGACTCCTTGACGCCGCGCAAGTTGATGATGGTAATGAAGAGCACCAGCAGCAGCGCTATCTGCACTTTGTAGGCAAAGAGGCCGGGAAACGCACTCGCCATCTGATCCACCGACGAGGCAATGCTTACGGCTACAGTGAGGATATAGTCCAGCAACAGGGCCGCACCGGCAACCTGGGCTGCAACCTCGCCAAAGTTATCGCGCGAGACAATGTAGGCGCCGCCACCGCCCGGATACGTAAAGATTGTCTGCCGGTATGAGAAGGTGAGAATGATAAGCAGGATTGAAATACCGACTGTAATCGGTATGGCCGTCCAGAAGTAACTCGTACCCAGCACCGCCAGAATGAGCAGAACTTCACCGCCGGCATAGGCCACCGACGACAGGCTGTCTGAGGCGAAGACGGCCAATCCCACGGTTTTGCTGATCGTTTGGTGCGCACTATCCTTGGTGCGAATCGCCTGACCGAAGAGTGCTTTACGAATGGTGCCGGTGTTCATGAAATAGGCCTCGATTATGCCCTGTGCAACAACTGCAAGTCGTGGTGTACGAAAAGTGCCGCACACAAAAAAAGACCGCATCACGGTGCGGTCTTCAATCACGCGCAAGGTGGTGCATCCAAGCCTACGAGGTTAGCTGTCGGGTTCGGGTGGAGCACTCCCCGTCTTGCAGCGCTGCAAGATACACCCCGGCGATCTAGGTGGGTCCCCCGTTGCCGGTAAACGGCATTCGGCCAGATTCAGTTCCCAACGCAAGGAATTGTACGTCTGCTGATTTGCCGCGTCAACTTGCATTCACCCTTCAAAAACGGACA
>DIAV01000066.1:4420-5561 GCA_002415895.1 Anaerolineales bacterium UBA5069
TGTCCGTTTTTGAAGGGTGAATGCGCCTCTGATCAGCTCTCGGGGTTGGCGATGGCTCCAGCGGTGGCGCTCATGCGCGTGCGCCGGCGCTCTGCCCAAAACTCGTAGATGGCAGGCACAATGGAGATGCCGATGATTGCCACCACAACCAGTTCAAAGTGGGCCTGCACAAAGGGCAGTGTACCGAAAAAGTAGCCAAGGAAGAGGAAAAGCGCTACCCAAATGGTGCCACCGATCACATTGAAGGAGATAAAGTGACGGTAATCCATGGCCCCCATGCCGGCGACGAAAGGGGCAAAGGTGCGCACAATGGGCACAAAGCGCGCCAGAATAATCGTCTTTCCGCCGTACTTGGCGTAGAAACGGTGCGTCTTGTCAAGGTGCTCCTTCTTGAGCATCTTGAAGCGTCCGTCAAAAAGTGTGAGGCCGAACCAGTGGCCAATCCAGTAGTTGAGTGTGTCGCCCAGAATGGCGGCGGCGATCAGAATCACCAGCAGCAGCCAGATATTGAGCGAGCCCATGGCCGCCAGCGCGCCTGCCGCAAAGAGCAGTGAATCGCCCGGCAGGAAAGGTGTGAAGACCAAACCTGTTTCGCAAAAAATAATCACGAAGAGCAGCAGATAGGTCCAATACTGATAGTTGGCAACGAAGGTCTTCAGATGCTCATCAAAGTGCAACAAATAACCAAATGCTTGCTGAATGAGGTCCACAGAACGGCTCCTTGGGGCAGGGGTTGCCTGCCGAAAGAATGATTCACGAAGCGGCAACAGGCGCAGGGGTTTTGCGCAATGCACGCCAGAGCGTAATCATTAACGTCACCACGGTAAGCGGCATCACAAACCAGAACATGGCTGTGGCAAAGGCCGCCTGCGAGGGCGACTGCGTGGCCACAAGCACAAGGTAGATTGTGTAGGCCACATAATACCCCAGAAAGAGGAAGCCCTCCCAACGGGCGATGGTGCTGCCGGTAAAGAAGATGGGCAGACAGGCCACAGCCACGGCTGTCATCACGGGAATGTCGAAGCGCATGGCCTCTACGGGCACGACCAGGCTCTGCGGGGAAATGAGGGTTGACAGCCCCAGCACAACCAGCAGATTGAAGACATTGCTACCCACAACGTTGCCCACGGCAATGTCGCGC
>DIAV01000308.1:0-17834 GCA_002415895.1 Anaerolineales bacterium UBA5069
GCGTTGCTTTGCGCACCTTTGCGCACCTTTGTGGCATTGCGTTGCGATGTTGTATTCATGCCGGTATCACTGTAGGTTTGCCAACGACAAACAAGAAAAAGCGAGGCTTCCGCTCCTGGAAGGCTCGCTTTTTCTTGTTGCATCAGGTTTAGAGACAGGATCTAGGCAGGCGTGGTTGCCAGCAGCGGCTGCGCCAGTGTCGCGCGCGCCGTCTGAATGCCTTCCAGCATCGCGTCGTGGATCAAGCCGTTGGAGGCCACGAGGCCCGGCCCGTTGAAGCGCCAGGGCGCGCCTGTGTAGTCGGTGACGCGGCCGCCCGCTTCGTTCACCATGAGCGCGCCCGCCGCAGCGTCCCACGGGTTGAGCCAGCCTTCCCAGAAGCCCGCCAGCATGCCCGAGGCAACCTGCGCAATGTCGAGCGCGCCTGCGCCCAGCACGCGCAGCCCCATGCAGCGGGGCGAGAACCAGCTAAATTCGGCGTCGTTGTTGTCTTCCGCCTCCCCGCTGTGGTAGGGGAAGCCCGTGGCCAGCAGGGCGCGACGCAGTGTATCGGCGCGGTTTACCCGCAACTGTGTTTCGCCCGCGCCCGGCTCGCGCAGCCACGCGCCCTTACCCAATTCCGCCCAGTAGATGCGTCGCCAGGGCATTTGCACCGTCACACCCAGCACCGTCTCGCCCTGATCAATGAGCGCAATGTTGATGGCGCAATAGGCAAGGCCGTGGGCAAAATTCACGGTGCCGTCAATGGGGTCAACCAGCCAGAATTGGGGATCAGCGGGCGGCGTGTTGCTTTCTTCACCCCAGAAGCCGGCAGCGGGATCGAGCTTGTGCAGTTCAGCGCGCAGAAACTTCTCGCTGGCGAAGTCGGCCTCGGTGACAAGGTCGGTGTCAATCCCTTTGCTCTTGATATTGAGCAGACCGGCGCTCTGCATGGCCTGCACCATGTCGGCGGCGCGGCACGCCAGTGCAATGATATTGTCAACTCGAACCATGTGGGGACGCTATACTTTCCAGGAATGGCCGCGCGATGCGGCTAAAGTGACGGCGCGCCATGGCGCGCCGTTGCGAGTTTAGGTGAAATCGGCGTCAGGGTGCACGTCAAAGTTGTCGTCGCGAATGTCCTCGCGGTAGAGCATGCGCCGCCGCTCGCGCTCCTCGTAAACGGCCTTGCGAATCAACTCGCGCACCGTAACAGGATCCTTGACGTTGTAGAGCACCTTTTCGGGGGTGGTGACATCACCGCTGATGACAGTGATGTCGCCGATATCAAACATGCGCTCGCCCACATTTTGCGTCACCTTGGTGTCGCGTACGCGCACGAGTTCAATCTCTTCAATCTGGTTGGAGACGACGCCGTGGATAATGCGCAGCCGCTGCGTGGTCAGCTCGTAGATGCGCCCAATGGTCATGTAGGGGCGGCCGCGCCAGAGCAGCACCTCAGCGTTGGAGCTGGCGGGCGGCACGCTGTCGAGCAGGTCCGCGCCCTTCTTTGCAGACGAAGCCGCAGGTGATGTCTGGGTAGCTTCGACGCGAGGCTCTGTGGCCGGGGCGGGTGGCAGCGGCCACTCAACGGTGGTTGATGGCGCAGCCGCCACTGTGGCAGCGCTGGCTGCGGAGGGCGCGAAGTAGTCCGGCGCCTGCTCGTCCAGCGTGGCGACGAGGCCGGCGAAGATGCCGTCGGCGATGGCGTCAATCAGGGGATCAAGCTGCGCCTGCGGCGGGGCTGCAACTGTGCTGCTCTTGTCCTTGAGGGATGCGTTCACGGCATCGGCAACGATGCGGCGAAACTCTTCGCGTTGCATGGGATCTCCTCCTCTGCGCTGCGCAGGGATGATGGGGTGACACAGCGTGGCGCGTATGATAACACCAGGCAGGGGCGGGCGCAATCGCGGGGGCGTGGGGAGTGCGACGCGGGAACGCAAAAGCGGAAACCACAGGTTCTTGCACCTGCTGTTTCCGCTTGTCCGTTTGAATCGTGAATCCAGTGGCATGGCCAGCGCTTAGCGCTTGAGCCCGCGCAGCTCCTCGAAGAGTTCCTTCTCCCTGGCACTGAGGCTGGTAGGCAGTTGCACATCCGCCACAGCGAAGATGTCGCCGCGCTCGTCGGGGTTGCGCAGGTGAGGCATACCCAGCCCGCGCAGGCGGAAGATGCGCCCATTCTGGCTGCCCGCAGGCACAGTCAGCGCGACGGGGCGCTCTAACGTGGGGACCTGCACCTCGCCCCCCAGCAGCGCTGTGTAGAGGTCCACCGGTACATGCACGCGCAGATTGTCATCCTCGCGCGTAAAGAGCTTGTGCGGGGCGACTTCAATGTGCAGCAGGATGTCGCCTACGCCTCCCTCGCCCTTGACGCGCACTTTGGATCCTGTTTTGACGCCACGCGGAATTGTCACCTCAATGCGTTTGCCGTCAGGTTCCTGCAAGAGGCGTGTGCTGCCCGAGAGCGCTTCCTCCAGCGTTATCTGGACGCTTACCTCGCGCGGTGTGGGCGCTGTGGCGCGCGTGTCAAAACCCATATTGCCGCGGCCGCCGCGGCCCTGGCGCTGCCCGCCAAAGAGCGTGTCGAAGATGGTGCTGTAGCCACCTGCACCGCCACCGCTGCTGCCAAAGAGTTGCTCGAACTCCTCCGGGCTCATGCTCTGCGCGCCGCCCTGTCCCCCAAAACCGCTGCCCTGGCTGCCGAAGCCGCCGCCCTGCCCCCCAAAGCCATAGCGCGCAAAGTCGTCGGGGTTGACGCCCGAGCGCGCGTACTGCTCCCAGTTCGCGCCAAAGCGGTCGTACTGCTTGCGCTTCTCTTCGTCCGAGAGGACAGAATAGGCCTCGTTGATCTCCTTGAAGCGGCGCTCGGCTTCCTTGTCCCCCGCGTTTTTGTCGGGGTGGAATTTTTGCGCGAGTTTGCGGAAGGCTTTTTTGATCTCCTGCTCGCTCGCCGTTTTAGAGACGCCAAGCGTCTTGTAATAATCCACGTTTGCCATCGTCGTATCTCCTTGCGCGGCCTCGCTCAGGCCGCGCGTTCCTGGCTCACAATGACGCGTGCCGGGCGCAGCAACCGCTCGCCCTCAGTGTAGCCCGATTGCACAACATGCGCCACGTGGCCCGGCGGGATTTCGTGCGCCACTACCTGCCCCACCGCCTCGTATTGCTCGGGGTCAAAGGGTTTGCCAATCGGCTCCTGCAGCTCAACACCGTAACGGCGCAGCGTGTCCAGAAATGCGCGCAGGGTGGACTCAATATTGCCCACAAAGCTGCTGCCCGCGGGGTTGGTGCGCAACGCGTCGGCGTGCTGCAGCGCAAGCTCGAGATGATCGGCAAGCGGGAGCATGTCGCGCAGGATGTCGCGACGCGCCTCGCCGATCTCATGGGTCGAACGCTGCTCCCAGCGCCGGCGCAGATTTTCAACTTCGGCCTGGAGGCGCGTGTAGCGATCCTGCCAGCTTTCGCGGTCGGGCTCGGCGTTGGCCGCCTCGGCTGCTTGCAGCGCGGCCTTGGTCCACATCAGCTCCGATTGCGTCTTCTTCAGGTCCTCGCCCTGCTTGTGCAGTGCGTCTTTCTGGATGGCAATCTCGCTCTTGCGTGCCTCCAGGTCTTTGGCAAGCGTCTCGGCGCTCACCTTGAGCTCGAGGTAGGCCGTGCGCAACGCCTGGTAATCTTCCAGGGTTGGCCCGGCGCCACGCTGGGCCGGTGGCTGTCTGCGATTGGGTGGGCCGTATACGTCGTACATACTCTCTCCTAAACAATGGGCGGAGCCAGAGCCCCGCCCATTGAACGTATATTGACAGTGGGCAGTTGCACTTGACTGCGAATTGCCCTGCGCCACAAGCAACGACACCATAGCGCACACTTCACCAGAGCGCACCAACTGTACTCGGCTGACTAGACGGAGCGGTACTCGCCCTCGACAACGTCCTCGTCGGGCGTCCGGCTGCCGTTGCCGGCGGCATTGCCTGTAGCGCCACCGTCACCCATATCGCCCATGCCCGGCCCACCCATGCCGTCGCCCTCACTGCCGCTCTGCTGGTAAGCCTGCTGCGTTAACGCGTGGCTGGCCTGCTGCAGGCGGTCCGTCAGCGTGCGGATGTTGGCAAGGTCCTCGCTGCTGCGTGCAGTGCGCAGTTCTTCGATAATCTGCTCAATCTGCCCACGGTCGTTGACGGGCACCTTGTCGCCCAGGTCGCGCAGCGACTTCTCGGTCACATAGATGAGGTTATCGGCGTTGTTGCGCGCCTCGGCCAGATCGCGTGCCTTCATGTCGGCTGCTTCATTGGTCTTGGCATCGCGCACCAGCTTCTCCACTTCCTCTGTCGAGAGGTTGGTCGAGGCTGTAATCTTGACGCTCTGCTCGCGGCCGGTGGCTTTATCCTTGGCCACGACATGCAGAATGCCGTTGGCGTCAATGTCAAAGGTGACCTCAACCTGCGGCACGCCACGGGGCGCCGGCGGAATTCCATCCAGGCGGAAGTTGCCCAGCGTCTTGTTGCCGTTGGCAATCGGCCGCTCGCCCTGCAGAATGTGGATGTCCACAGCCGTCTGGCTGTCGGCCGCCGTGCTGAAGACTTCCGTCTTCTTGGTCGGGATCGTTGTGTTGCGCGGGATGAGCACTGTCATCACGCTGCCCAGCGTCTCCAACCCCAGGCTCAGCGGCGTCACATCAAGCAGCAGCAGGTCACTCACTTCGCCACCCAGCACGCCTGCCTGAATGGCAGCGCCTACGGCCACCACTTCGTCCGGGTTGACACCCTTGTGGGGGTCCTTGCCTGTAAGGCTGCGCACGAGATCCTGCACCATGGGCATGCGGGTTGAACCGCCCACAAGCACAACTTCGTCCAGGTCTTCGGCCTTGATCTTGGCGTCCTTGAGTGCATTCAGGAACGGCGCCTTGGTGCGCTCGAGCAGGTCGGCCGTCAGTTGCTCAAACTTCGAGCGCGTGAGTGTGACAGCCAAATGCTTGGGGCCGCTGCTGTCCGCCGTAATAAAGGGCAGGTTGATTTCCGTCTGCGGCAACTGCGAAATCTCAATCTTGGCCTTTTCGGCGGCCTCACGCAGACGCTGCAGGGCCTGGCGATCCTGGCCCAGGTCAATCCCCTGCTCCTTGCGGAACTCATCGGCCAGCCAGCCCACAATGCGCTCGTCCCAGTCGTCGCCACCCAGGTGGGTGTCGCCATTGGTCGATTTCACTTCGATGACGCCTTCGCCCACTTCCAGCACGGAGACGTCAAAGGTGCCGCCGCCCAGGTCAAAGACAAGGATTGTTTCGTTGCTCTTCTTGTCAAGGCCGTAGGCCACGGCGGCCGCCGTGGGCTCATTGATAATGCGCAGCACTTCAAGGCCGGCAATCTGCCCGGCGTCCTTGGTGGCCTGACGCTGGCTGTCGTTGAAGTAGGCCGGCACGGTAATGACGGCCTGGCGCACTTCCTCGCCCAGGTACGACTCGGCGTCGCGCTTGAGCTTGCCCAGGATCATTGCGCTGATTTCCTGGGGCGTGTAGACCTTGTTCTTGTTGGGAATCGAGACGCGCGCGTCATGATTCGGCCCTTCGGCAATTTGATAGGAGACCATGCCCATGGTCTTCTTCGTCTCGGCGTCGTCATAGCGGCGGCCCATGAGGCGCTTCACCGAATACACCGTGTTCTCGGGGTTGACGACAGCCTGGCGCTTGGCGGTGACACCGACCAGGCGCTCGCCATTCTTGGCAAAAGCCACCACCGACGGGGTGGTGCGGTTGCCTTCGGCGTTGGGGATCACGGTGGCAGTGCCACCTTCCATGACGGCAACCACGCTGTTGGTGGTGCCCAGGTCAATTCCAATAATCTTACCCATAAAGTCCAATCCTCCCGGCAAAATATTATCGAGTTCAGTCTCGTTGATTCGCGTTGCATTCTGGCGCGCGCCTGTGTGTTCACCGTGTGTTCACATCGCGTGCGCTCAATCACTCCTGCCAGTGTAACCTGCTCGTGCTAGATTGACATTGCACCTGCGTTAGCAAAGTGTATGAATTTGGGTGTAGGGTGGGGGTTCGGCATAGCGGGGGTGCGCGAGCCGTGCAACAAAGCACCTCATCCCCGGCCCTTCTCCATGCGGAGAAGGGAGTAAAGCGTTGTGCATTCGTCAGCACATCTCGGACGCGGACGCACTTTTTGCACCCTTCTCTGCATGGAGAAGGGCCGGGGATGAGGTGCTGTTGTGCGTTTGCTCATACAAGTCGGAAGCATCGATGCCCTGCTGCGCAATACTGTGCTGTGCAGAGCATGGCCGCGCGTGATATGATAATGGCGCATCCTTTGCAGCAATCCCCACACCCGCGTACGAAACGCACATATTCGTAGACACTGGATTTTCCGGTATTCTGTGTTTGCCGGGTAGTTTCACGGACATTCGCACGGACACCTGCACGGACATTCGCACGTTACCAATTGATAGTCTTCTTGTCGTTAATGCTGGTTGGGCACAGTTGTCTCGGCCAGGCCTGGGCGACGCCTATTGTGGCCGCCCCACGATTGAATGTCAGGTGCACTGCGTGAACGCGCAGTGCATACATAGTCCGAATACAAAGACTTGCCTACAAAACCATTGGAAAGAGATGGACCAGACCATGCAGGAAACTCTCATGAGTAACCAAATTGCCATCTTCATCGATTTTGAAAATGTCGCTTTATGGGCTGAGCAGGAATTTCTTGATTTTGAACTGACCCCGCTCATGGAGTATCTCCAGAGCCGCGGCCCCGTTGTCATCAAACGCGTCTATGGCGACTGGAGCCGCTTCTTCCGCTACCGCGATGACCTCATGAATCACGCCATGGATCTGATCCAGATCTACAGCGTGCGCGCGGGCAAAAACCGCGCCGATATTCGCCTCGCCCTCGACGCGCTGGAAACGGCCATCAACCGGCCGCAAATCCAGACGTTCGTCATCGTCTCGGGCGACAGCGACTTTGGCCCGCTTGTGGCCAAGCTGCGCGAGTACGGCCGCTATACACTGGGCATTGGCCCGCGCGATGTCACCCATCCGCTGCTTATCAAGGCGTGTGACGAATTCCTCTACCTCGAAGCCGTGCTGGGTGACCTGACAGCCGAGCATGAACTGCATGAGTCTGTGCGCAGCGACAGTGAGTTGGCGCGCGGCCTCATGGAGAAGGCGCTGCGCGTCCACGCCCAGCGCGACGAGCTTCCCGTTGTGGCTGCCAAGCTCAAGCAGACCATGCTGCAGATGGATCCGGCCTTTAACGAGACCAACTTCGGCCATGCCCAGTTCAAGAACTGGCTGGAGAATAACCAGGATGTGCTGAATCTCTATTACAAGGAGACGCAACTCTATGTTGCGCCCAAGGATTATGAGGTTGGCACAGAGTGGAGCGCGCGCACGGTCGCATCATCACCCGCGCCGCGCAACGGCCAGGCCACAACCACAATTCAGTTGCAACACGCCTCCTCGTCCCACCGCAGTGTTGACCTGCCTCCGCCAGTCAAACCCTCCCTGCGCCAACAGTACATGCAGATCTTTAACCGCCTCAAGATGACTTCGGTCGATTTTGCGACGCGCCGCGACGTGCTGCGCGACATCTATCGCGAACTGACCGAACATCCCGGCGAGCGCACCACCGACGACTTGCTTGATGAACTCTGCAACCGCTATGAGGGACTGGGGCTTGCGCGCAGCAAGACAATGCTGCGCCAGATCTGGCAGATGGGCTTTCGCCAGCGCGCGTTCGATTACGGCGAACAGGTGGCCTCCGTACACGTGCCTGTGCGTATGGAGGAGGAGATTAAGAGCGAGGCAGGCTTTGTGAGCCGTGCCGAATCGGGCTTTGTCTACGCCGTGCTCAATGCCGGGCTGGAGATTGACAAGGGCGAGCTGGCCTCAATTCTGCTCAACGACGCCGAGCAGCAGGAGTACATCACCAATCTGCTCGACGACCTGGAGGCGCGTGGGATGATTGCCCGCCAGGACGATCACTACTCGCTCCCCGGCCAAAGCACCATTCCCTTTGCCGATGAGCCAGCACTTGAGCCGATTTGCATGGACATTGAGAACACGATTGTGCCCGATGCCATGGTGCGCACGCCCGACAAGGCGCGCGCACTGGCCAAGACCGCCATGCTTCAGCGCTCGCAGGATTTTGCGGCGTCGGCACGCAGCTACCTCATGGCGTGTCGTGTACAGTGGGAGGCTATCGAGGAAGGTGAAGCGGGGGCCACGCTGGAAGATTTGCGCTGGTACATGGCCTCGTACGCCTCGGTGCGTGCGGGCGAGCTTTCGCAGATTCACCGCGATTACGCGCGTTCCCGCCCCTACTATCTCGCCTTCTTCTATCTTGTACAGGAAGACGATCCGCTGTGGAGCCGCATGCGCGGCCTCATCAACCCCATGCTCTCCTACTACTGGGTGAACGCATGGCGCGAGTTGGGGCTCAACGCAGGCAACCCCAGCCTCAACGCGACAACGCCCGCCGAGATTGCCGTGCGCGCCGCCACGCATGAGAACCAGGACCTTTGCTCGCTCTGGTTCATGATGACCAGCAGCCTGGCCGAGGCCAACCCGGGCCTGTTGCGGCGCGTGGCCAACCAGATTCGTCTTAACCGCAGCGATTCACCCGTCTACCAGCAAATTGCCGATCAGATGGAGCAGATGCTGATGGAGTAAGGCCGCGCGTTGCAAGCAGCAGGAGCCTACTGCACAATCTGCTGCACGCGCCTGTCAAAGTAGGCCTGGTTGGGCAACAGGCCGCGCGCCTGATCCACAATGCGCCCTTTGGCGTCGATAAAGAAGGTGGCAGGGATGCCCTGAATGCCGTAGGCCTCTTCCCATGCGCCAGTCTCGTCAAATGCGTTGGGGTAGTCCAGCCCGTGCTCGGCCATAAAGGCCTGCGCCTTGGCGGGATCATCCGAATTGACGACAATGCCCAGGAAGGTGACATTACGCCCCTGCGCATCCTGCCAGCCTTGCGCCAGAATGGGCGCTTCGACAATACAGGGGCCGCACCAACTGGCCCAGAAGTTGAGCACCACGCCCTGCCCGCGCAGGTCACTCAGGCGCACGCTGTCGCCATCAAAGGTGGTAATCTCGAGGTTGGGGGCCATGGCGTCATCGTCTGGCGGCGCAATCACGCGCACAAGGCGCATGCCGCCCAGCCCCACCAGCAGCAGCGCAATGGCTATCAGCAAAAAGCGACCAATGCCCACGCTGCGGGCCTTGCCCTGCGCAGAGGCAGTGTGGGCGGCCAACGCTGAATCCAGCGCACGCGCCGCGGCCTCGTCATCCAGCGCAGGGGCGGCAAGCGGCTCATATGGGGCATCAAAAGCAGGACTATCGGAATCCATGGCTTTTCCAGTAGAAAAATAAAACGGGGCGGGCCGCCACGGCCCGCCCCGTTATTTTCGCAGATTCACTGTGTGCTGTCTATTTTGCCGACAGGCAGCAGGCAGGCAGCCAAGCAGGCGGCCGCACGATCCTGCGGCCTGGCGCACAGCAAGCGTCATTCATGGACGATCACAAGTGCGCCCTCGCCCTTGGGCACATTCTGCCAAATCGTGCTGCCATCCCACGCGGGGCTCAGGAAATCCCACAGCCACTTGGCGTCGGCGTTGGTCATGTTAATGCAACCGTGGCTGCGCGGCGAGCCGAAGGCATAGTGCCAGTAGGTGCCGTGGAAGCCATAATCCTGGTGGAAATATTGCACCCACTGAACGTTGGGCAAATTGTAGTAATTGCCTTCGGCGGGGCTGCCCCCCTCCATGAGTTGGGAGCGCACCTTGGCACGAATGTGAAAAGTGCCTGTTACGGTTGGGGTATTCGGCAGCCCCGATGCGATCACAAAACCGCGAATGGGTGTAGCGCCCGAGTAGGCTATGGCGGTTTGCTCGCTCAAGTCCACGCGCACCCAATGCGCCGTGGTCTGGGGCATCTCGATGGGCGAAAGCGCCGCCAGCAGTTCGGGGCTGAGCGCGGGCAGAAAAGCCGTTGTGCGGCGATCCATTTCGTCCAGGTAGGTTCGTTTAATGAAAGGGCCAACCGCGGGGCTGAGCGCAGGCAGCGCGGGCAATGTGTGCGCAATGCTGGCCGCAGATGCCTCTTCGACAGGGCGTGCGCCCGTGAGCAGCAGTGGGTTGATGATGGGTACAATCGCGTCGGTTTGTGCCAGGGCGGGCTGCACACTGGGCAGCAGCAGGGCCGCGACGATGATGGCCGCAAAGCCCACTTGCCCAATCCACACGCCAGCAGAACGCTTCTCCGTCAATCGATGCTGCCGAAATGCCATAAAAATGACTCCTGCGCAGGGGCGCCGGCAAGCGCGCGCCCTGCTGTGTATGATTGCGCCCTACACGCACCCATTGCTTGGTCTAGTAGTGTACGTAGACCTCGGTGCCAATGGGCGCCCAGTTGTAGAGCATTTCGGATTCGTCCACGCGAATGTTCACGCAGCCGTGACTCATAGGCGTGCCGAAGTTGTTGTGCCAGTAGGCCCCGTGCAACGCATAGCTGCCGTAGAAATACATAACCCAGGGCACGCCCGGCAGGTCGTAACCGGGGCCTGTCATGCGTTGCGACTGGTATTTGATGCCCACCTGAAAGCGGCCGGTGACGGTGGGCGTGCCGGGCAAGCCCGAGCTAATGCTCGTGTACATAATTGCTACATCACCTTGCCAGGCGGTGAGCGTCTGGTTGGTGAGGTCTACCTCAATCCAGCGGCGGCCGTTGGCCGGGGCCACCTGCACCGCGGCTGCTGCTGCGGCGGCCCCGCCTTTAATGCGCAGCCGCTGCCCCACCCACACGAAGTTGGCATTGGGCAGTCCGTTGGCGGCCAGCAGATCCTGCGCGGAAACGCCAAAGCGCTGGGCAATCTCCGAGAGTGTGTCACCCGGCATCACAATGTAAATTTCGCCGGCGAGATCGCTGGTTTCCGTTTCGTCCGTGGCAATGCCGGTTGGCTCGACGCGTGCGCTCAAACGCAACTGCTGGCCCACCCACACGAAGTTGGCGTTGGAGAGGCCGTTGAGGCGCAACAGGTCGCCCGTAGAGAGGCCATTGCGCTTGGCAATCTCTGAAAGTGTGTCGCCGCGCCGCACGGTGTAATAACCATTGCCCGCAGGCAACGTATCGGACTCGGCGGGCGTTCCATATTGTGAAAGTGCGCCGCTTTGCTGGCCCGGGATCAGCAGGCGCTGTCCGCTGAAAATGAAGTTAGGGTCAGTAATGTCGTTGTAATTGATGAGCTCGTCGAGGGAGACACCGTAGGACCGGGCAATGACGGCGAGCTTTTCACCGCCCGCAACCACGTGGACGGCATCCTGCGCATAGGCGTGGGATGCGCTGAAGGCGGCGACGAATGCCACAGCCAGCACACCCACACGAACAAGCCAGCGAACAACCCCAATGCGTTGCAGACGATGGGCGCGGCTGGCGGGTGCAGGTTGTGCGCGCAGCGCGTTGAGCAGCGATGAGAGCGACAATGTGATCTCCATGGAGGTCCCTAAATGGCGTCAATGAACAAGCGGCGATGATGTACAGGGCACTGACGCGCCAAACAGACGCGCCCGACTGGATGATGACTCGGCTCCCACTCCTGCTACGCGAGAAGCGTTGTATGCAATTACCTTACTGTGGTTGCTGGTTGCGCCTGCCGGGCCGCTGCGCACAGCACGGCAAACGATACGCTCTGGTATACGCTCTGGTATACGTTCAACTATACGGTCAACTATGTGTTCAACTATACGTAGTATAGCACGCAGTCTATACGCAGTATAGCAGTATAGATGAGTTGGCTGCAATGAAAAAGCGGCAAAATGGCGTTGGGGCAGCAGTGAAACCCAAAGCCACGACCACACTGCGGCGCAAAAACGCAGAGAAGCGCAGAGGAAGTGCCCAAACTGTGTAACGAGAGGCGCGTGGCGGCCTACGTCTCGACGCCCACCAGGTGCTCCACGCGATTGTGAAAGTGCAGCCGCCACACCTCGCGGCCGGGGTGCTCCACATACTCGAAGCAGGTCATCGCCGTGTTGTGATCCCACACCTCGCAGCGCCGCCACGGGCCCACATTAAAAATGTGGTCGAAGGCCGCTTCCACCACGCCGCCGTGGCACACAACCAGCACAGTCTGGCCGCGCTGGGTTGCGGCCATTTCCTCAATAAAGATGCCCACGCGTGTGCGAAAGTGCATGTAACTCTCGCCCATCGCCTCCACCGTCATCACCGAAGCAAAGGGGCGCTCGCTCGACCAGAAATCGGAGTAGACAGAGGGGAGCGTATCGGCGGGCCAGGGCGAGTGGTCGGTGCGGTTGTTGCCGATTTCGCGCAGGCGGTCGTCGAACTGAATGGGCAGGGCATAGGCGGCTGTCGCCGCGGCGGCCGTCTCGCGTGCGCGTGCCATGGTGCTGGTGTAAATGGCGTCCACGTGCGGCACAGCGGTGGGGAGCCAGCGCCCCAGCGCCTGCGCCTGACGCTGGCCCAGTTCGGTGAGGCCGACATCCACATTGCCCTCGGCCCAGTCCGCAAGATTGACAAAGCTTTGCCCGTGACGAATAAAATAGAGAAGCACTGTTGCACTCTCCTTGCAGTCGGTTTTATGTGTGCATGTTGCGGGGCCGCCTGATTTTCAAGGCAGGTGGCCCCTGCGGCAATCCCAACACTTTACCCCATACAGGGCCGCAAGGTCACATTGCGCGCGCGTGATGCCGCGCACCATTCTGCCCATGTACGCGACTGTGTGGAATTATACAATTCACCTTGACTTTTGGATTGGAACATCCTACAATCGATTTCGTACTCATCGTGCACCCAGCCGCTTTGGCGCATTTGGGGTGCGCACCTCCATTCCAAACCACCGATTCAACCTTCAGAGTGATTCGGCCGACTTGCCCGCTTTGCGGCTAAGGAGAAATGCAGCAATGACCCACGTTATTTTTGATCTCTGTATCCGTGATGGCGCCTGCGCCGAGGTTTGCCCGGTTGAGTGCATTGTGCCCGGCCAGCCCGAGGCCGAGTGGCCCTGGTACTATATTGACCCCGACACCTGCATTGATTGTGGCGCCTGCGTGCCCGAGTGCCCCGTGGATGCCATCCGTCCGGAAGAGGACCTGCCCGAAGAGCAGCGCTATACAACCGAACTCAACGCCCTCTTCTTCACCGATGGCCCGGGTTACGACGCGTTGAACATGTAGCCATACCTTCAGTTGCCTGCCCAAAACCTCTGCTCAGGCAGAGGTTTTTTCTTTGGCCCGCTTGCGTCACACCCTGGCTCAGGCGCAATCCCTATCTTCAAACAGAAACCGAGGCAATGACACCATGGCCAATTCGCTCACCTATGTGCCCCCTGAATGGGAGGACGTCAAGCGCGCGCTTGTCATCATGGCGCACCCCGATGACCCGGATTTTACCTGCGGCGGCACGGCCACACAGATGGCGCGCCAGGGTATTGAAGTGACCTACCTGATTCTCACCAACGGCGACAAGGGCAATCACAATCCCGAGATTACGCGCAACCAGTTGATTGCGCTGCGCAAGATTGAGCAGCGCGCCGCCGCCGACGTCTGCGGCGTCAAGGATGTGCTCTTTATGGGCGAGGAGGATGGTTTTCTCCAGTCGACGCGCGCTTTGCGCTACCGCGTGACGCGTGAAATTCGCCGTATTCGCCCGCAACTGATCATTTGCACCGACCCCGACCGCTACTTTGTGGGCGAGGGTTATATTAACCACCCCGACCACCGCAACGCGGGACTGGTGGCAATCGACGCTATCTTTCCTGCCGCCGACAACCCCATGTTTTACCCCGAGATGAACGACGAAGGCTATTTGCCCCACAAGATCAGCCAACTCTATGTCTTTGGACATAGTGAATCCAATGTCAAGATCGACATTACGGACGATCTGGAGACGAAGATCAACGCCATTCTCTGCCACAAGACGCAGATTACCGATCCCGAGAAGGCCGTGCCCTCCTGGCGCGAGCGCTGGGGCGAGCTGCAGGAGGATGGCAGTACGCGCTACTACGAAACCTTCAAGGCGATGAAGTTCACCTAACGCAATAACAGCCACAACGCAACGCAAAGTCACCCAGACAGCATGTCTGGGTGACTTTGCGTTGCGTTGTGGCTGTGGCGCTTGGTTCTATTGATCAGTGCCTCAGAAAGGCGGCGATGGCGTCTGTGGTGGCCTGCGGCTGCTCAATGGGGATCATGTGGCCTGTGTTGGGGAGAATGCGCAGGGTGCTGGCAGCAATCTCGGCGTGCACTTCCTGGGCAAGCGCGGGGGGCGTCATGCGGTCGTCCGCGCCGGCGAGGATGAGCGTGGGTGCGGCAATGGCGCCCAGGTGCGCCGTGACATCAAATTCATTGCAAGCCTTAAAGGCGTTGTAGAGCACCGTGGGGTCCACGGCGCGCAGATGCCGCAAATGCGTCTCGCGTCTGTCGGCGGCAACTGTGGGACCATAGGAGAGCTTGGCAATGCGCGCGGTGGCTGCGGCGGGATCACTTTGCAACAGGTCAAGCAGCGCCGCGTTCACGGGCAAGCGCGGGCCTGTGCCCACAAGCAGGAGCGCCTGCACGCGCTGTGGCATGGCCAGCGCATAGGCGAGCGCGATGGCGCTGCCCAGCGAGTGGCCGCCCAGCGCAAAGGTCTCAATGGCCAGGGCCTCGACCCATGCGGAGACAAGGCGCACGAAATCGGCCATTGTGGCCAGCCCGGGCCCAGACGATTGGCCGTGGCCCGGCAGGTCCAGCGCATAGACGGGCCGCCCGCGCAGCCGGCGCAGTGCCGGTGGCCAATGCAAATAGATGCCGCCTACGCCGTGCAGCAGCAACAGGGGTGTATTGCTCTCGCCCAGGCCGTGAGCGGCGTAGTGGCAGGGGTTGCCATCAAACACGAATGTAGGCATGGGCCGTTTAGCGGCGAATGTGGCCGCCTGAAGTCAGCGCTTCCATGTCCGCATCGACCATCATGCGGACAAGCTCGCGGAAGCCCACCGTCGGCTCCCAGTTGAGTTGACGACCAGCCTTGCTTGGGTCACCCACAAGCAGGTCCACCTCGGCCGGTCGGTAAAATTTGGGGTCCTGCACCACGTACTGCTGCCAGTCGAGATCAAGATAGCTAAAGGCTTCGGCGACAAATTCCTCCACGCTGTGCGTTTCACCCGTGGCCACCACATAATCGTCCGCCACCTCCTGCTGGAGCATGAGCCACATTGCGCGCACGTAGTCGCCCGCATAACCCCAGTCGCGCCGCGCCGACAGGTTGCCCAGTGCCAGGCTGTTGGCCAGCCCCAGCTTGATCTTGACGGCCCCGTGGGTAATCTTGTGCGTAACGAACTCCAGCCCGCGCCGCGGGCTTTCGTGATTGAAGAGAATGCCCGAGCAGCCAAAGATGTTGTATGACTCGCGGTAATTAATCGTAATCCAATGACCGTAGACCTTGGCCACGCCATAGGGACTGCGCGGGTAGAAAGGCGTGGTCTCACGCTGTGGCGTCTCCATGACCTTGCCGAACATCTCGCTGCTGCTGGCCTGGTAGAAGCGAATGCGAGGGTTGGCGAGGCGAATGGCCTCGAGCATGCGCGTCACGCCCAACGCCGTGAACTCGCCGGTAAGCACGGGTTGCGTGAAGCTGGTGGGCACAAACGATTGCGCCGCAAGGTTGTAGACCTCATCCGGCTTGTACTCGTTGAGGATGGCGGTGAGGCTCATTTGGTCAAGCAGGTCGCCCTGGGCAATTTCAATGTGGTCCTGAATATGCTCAAGGCGCGAGAAGTTGATGGTGCTGGTGCGGCGCACCATGCCGATGACGCGGTAACCCTGCTCGAGCAGGAATTCTGCAAGATAGCTGCCGTCCTGTCCGGTTACGCCGGTGACGAGGGCTGTAGGCATACAATAACTCTCCATTCTGATTGGACCATATTGTCTATCTCTTGAGCCGGTGTATTGGCGAATTCGCCTGTTCTAAAGTCATACCGAGGTGAAAACATCCTCTTGTCACCTTGCGTCAAGCAGTGCCGCGTTCACTGTGGCTTCAGATTAGCGTGTTTGCACGGCCGTCATGCGGGCCAGCGTCGCGCGCCAACTATCCAGCATGTCGCGCAGCGAAGTGCGCAGCGGGATTTGCTGGTCCCAGCCAGTGGTTTGCACCAGGCGCGTGTTATCGCACACAGAGCGCGATATGTCGCTGGGGCGCATGCGTGCGGGGTCTTGTTCAATGGTCACATCTGCCGTTGTGAGTTCGAGCAGGGTGTCGAGTATCCAGCGTACAGGGTAGGCCTTGCCGCTGCCCACATTGTAGGGAGTTCCGGGCTCGCCCAACTGCGCAAGCTGCCAATAGGCGCGCGCCACATCGCGCACGTCGGTAAAATCGCGCTCGGCCTCCAGATTACCCACCTTGACGACGGGCGGGCGCAGCCCTGCCTCGATTTCGGCCAGTTGGCGCGCAAACGCGCTCGCCACAAAGTCATCGGACTGGCCGGGTCCAATGTGGTTGAAGGAGCGCGCGCGCAAGGTGGGCAGTTTGTGGCTTTGCCAGTACTGGAGCGCCATTAAGTCCTGCGTGCATTTGCTTACGCCGTAGGGGTTGTTGGGGCGGAAGGGGGTGGCCTCGTTGATGGGCAGGTCTTCGGGATGCACCAGCCCGTACGCTTCGTTGGAGGTGACGACGAGGGTGCGGCAGCGGGGGCGATGGCGGCGCAGCCCTTCCAGCAGGTTCAACTGGCACTGAATATTCAGTTCGTAGACGGTCCACGGCTGCTCCCATGAGCCGCCCACGTCGCTCCACGCGGCAAGGTGCATTGTGATGTCGGGTTGCACCTGCTCAATCAGATCATTCACCCAGAGCGCGTTGCGCAAATCGCCGCGGTGCAGCGTCAGTCGATCGGTGAGGTGGTGGATGCGCGTGTCATGGCGGTGGATTACGCCGTGCAGCTCAATCGGTGCGTGCGCCTCCGCCTGCGCAGAAGCGCCCAGCAGATACTCGGCCAGGTGGCTGCCTGCAAAGCCTGCAGTTCCCGTCATCAAAACCCGCACGTGCGCCATCTCCTCTGTTGCGTGGCCGGCGCGCGCCGGCACTGTACGCCCGCACCTGTGAATCCTCGCAGTATAGTAGAGCGGCTGACCTGCGCCCAAACGGGCGCAGGTGTCTGGCATTGGGGGGCGCACTAACGTTTTGCTGACACAGTGCAAATTGAGTGGATATGCATTGCTTGCGCCCTGCTAACGTGCGCAGTCTAGAGTGGAATTATCAGTTGAATGAACGCAAGCGCCCCCACTGCGGCGGCGCAGTTGAATGACACTCAGAATTAAACTCAAGGAGAACGACCATGCGTGTTGATATCACTCGTGCAGCCAATAATGAAGCGAATCAGCAGTTGTCCCGTGGTGGTGAGCGCCCCGTTGGGCGTACAAGTGTGAGCCCGAACCTGGATAACGTGTGGCGCGAGTTCTTTGGTGTGGCCGATGCAATGAATCGTATGCGCGAGAATGAGGCGCGCACCTACGACTATGTGCGCAGCGGCGGCAACAGCGGCGAAAACAACGAGCGCGTTGTGCGCCTGCCGATTGACGCCTGGGCCACCGAGGATGCCTTTACCCTGGTTGCGTATCTGCCGGGCGTGGACCCCGAGCAGGTCGAGGTGCTCTTTGAGAATGACGAACTGGCCATCCGCGGCAGCTTTGGCCCTGTGCAGGAGGGTGTTGACTTTATCAAGCGCGAGCTCTTCCACGGTGCATTTGAGCGGCGCGTCGCCTTCAACGTGCCGGTTGACGGCGACAAGATTGAGGCCTCCTATGAGCACGGTATTCTGACGCTGCGCGTGCCCAAGGCCGAATCGGTTAAGCCAAAGCAGATCAAGGTTGTGGCCAAATAGTTG
>DIAV01000308.1:18020-33392 GCA_002415895.1 Anaerolineales bacterium UBA5069
CCCCCCCCCCCCCCCCCCGCTTCCTTTTTTATGCCGCCCGCGCCGCTGTAGCCGTGTAGGACAGAGACTGAAGCTGCTGCAGGAATTCAAGCAATTGGCTCTTTTGCCGGAACGGCCCATTTTTGCGTTTCGTTTGTGCTTGCACAGGCGTGTCTTGGTAAACGTGTCACAAGGCGCGCGGCAACGTGGCCGCGAAGCGCCAGCGAGATTCCTGGCAGCAGACAACGTGATTGATGGCACGTAGTCGTACGCATTGCCGACGACAGCACCTATGGATGAGCTTTTCAACCAAGGAGAATTCAGATGATGGCAGACAACAAAGCATTCAATGACCACTCCACCGATGACGCTGCTGCGGCCCTCAAGCGCAGCGCCACTGATTTGGCCCAAAGCGCCAAGCAGACGGCTGTTGATGTGGCGGCAGACGCGCAGGACAAGCTCAAGGCGGTCGCCTCTGATACGCAGCAAACGCTGACCAACGTGGCGGCACAGGCCAAACAGGATGCCGGCGCCGTTGTGGAAGACCAGAAGAACATGGTGGCCGATCGTTTGCGCACGGTTTCCAATTCGCTGCGCCAAACGGGCAGCCGCCTGCACAACGAAGATGAGGCTATGATCGGCGGCTATGCGCAGGATGCCGCCGGACAGATTGACCGTTTTGCGGGCTATTTGCAGAACCACGATGTGGGTGACCTGATCAACGACGTGCGCGGCATTGCCCAACGCCAGCCGGAAATCTTTATCGCGGGCAGTCTCGCCGTGGGTTTCCTGCTGGGGCGCTTCCTCAAGTCGTCGGATGCCTTCCCGGGCGGTGGCCAAGACAACCGTGGCCGTAACGGCTACACGGATCACAGCTACAGGCGCACCTACCTGGGTGAAGGCTACCGGCGCGCTGACTATGGCGCCGGCGCGTACGGCGGCGCGTACAGGGGTGCATACAGTGGTGGGTACAGTGGTGGGTACAGTGGCGATTACGGATCAGCCGGCAATCGCGGTGACACCACCTACGCTGACCTTCAATACCGCGACGCCATGCGTGGCGACGCTCGCTACCGCGATGAGGAATTGCGCAACCAGGGTGGCAGCTACAGCAGCGGCGTCTCCTATGGTGTGCAAGAGAACGCGGCCGGTGGGCCGGCGCGTGCCGATGATCCTGCACGCGCCCAGGATCCGGCCCGCCCGGCTGATCGCACGGCGGCTGATCGTTCTACCACGGGCCCCGGCTTCAGCCCGGCAGACTATGGCAAGACAGGCTACCGAGGCAGCGCCAGCGTAGCCACAGGCGAGACGCAAAAGGCCGCCCAGGAGAATGGGAAGCGCAACGACGCGCAAAACCAGGACTCCGCAGCGCGCGGCGCGCAGGCGTCTTAAGCACAATATCAGCAGCAAGCAATCGGGTGCGCCGCGGCGCACCCGCAAGGAGAGGCACAACATGGCACCAGAAACGTATGCAAGTGATTCTGCGGGCATAGGCTATGCCGACCAGCCCGTTGCGGTTCCTACCCAGAGTGTGGCCGACAGCATGGCCGATATGCCTCCTTACAATGGACGCGTCGTTGGCAGCGCCTCGGAGAACCGCTCGCTGGGCGAGCTGTTCAGCGAGCTTTCAGCCGACATGAGCGATCTGCTGCAAAAGGAGGTGGCACTGGCCCAGGCCGAGATGATGGGCAAGGTTTCCAAAGTTGCGGGTGGTGCAGGCATGGCCGTGGGGGGCGGAATGGTGGCCTATGCAGGTCTCATTCTGCTGCTTATCACCCTCGCATTCTTCCTGGCGCAATGGATGGCTGTCTGGGTTGCGCTGGGCATTGTCGCCGTAATTGCACTGGCGATTGGGCTGGTCCTGCTGCAGGTGGGGCGGGGCCGAATTCAGAACACGAGCCTCACACCCGAGAAGACTATCGAGTCACTCAAGGACAACGCTGAGTGGGTAAAGGAGCAAGTACGATGAGCGAAGTGAACGGACAAACGCCCGAAGAAATTCGCGCGGAGATTGAACGCAAGCGCAATGAGATGGGCCGCAAGGTTGATGCGATTCAGGATCGCTTTGCCCCCGATAACCTGAAGGCCGAGGCGCGCTCGCTGGCGCAGGACGTTGTAAGCGAGAGCACAGAGACGATCAAGGAATTTGTACGCACCAACTCGGCCGAATTGGGGCGCAGCGTGGTGGAGTCGTTCAAGCGCAACCCGCTGCCTTCTGCGCTGATTATGGCTGGTTTGGGTTGGATGGTCTTCAACAGCACCCAGGGCGACGCCAGGGATGAACGTATGGCTGGCGACCGCGCTTATGGCGACTGGCGCGGCCGCGGCTATGGTGCGCCCTATGCGGGTCAGGGCTACAGCCGCCGCGGCGATCCTTCCTATGATCGCAACTATGACCGCGGCTTCTACACAAATCAACGCTACGGTTCCCAGCCTCGCCCGGAATACGGCCCGCAGTATCGCGGGCCTGCAGCGGGCTATGTGGAAGAGGGTTACGGTCGCTGGTATGACGCCGACAATGATCGCTATGGCTACGGCAATTTTGATGCGCGCGCCGGCGAATCCTTCATTGACAAGGCTGGCAACCTGGTGGACCGCGCCGGCAACATCCTCCAAAATGCCGCCGACCGCGCCGGCAGCGCCGTGGCTTCGGCAGCAGATAAGGTGACCGACACCGCAAGGGACGCCGCAGGCGCTGTGAAGCAGACGGTGGGAAATGTTGAGAATAGTGTGAGCAATCAGGCCAGCCGCATGGCGGGTGCAGGCGCCGACGCCAACACAACCCTGCGCCAGACAGCCGGCACAGTTGCCGACAAACTGACGCACACGGTGGCCGAAACGCGCGAGCAGGTGATGGGACAGGCTGCGGAGTGGACGGACGAGGCCCGCCGCCGAGCCGACGAGATGTCCCAGGAGGCGCAGTTCCAGATGATGCGTGCGCAGGAAGCAGCCGCCCGCACCATTGACGAGAATCTGCTCACCTTTGGGGCGCTGGCGTTGCTGGCCGGCGCAGCGGTGGGTTTGGCGCTGCCTGCCACACGGCGCGAGCGTCAGTTCATGGGTGACTACAGCAACCGTGTGGTTGAGCGCACGCAGCAGGTTGCCGGCACTGTTGCCGCCGAGGTGCAGAATGTAGCAGGGAACGTGGCCGATGATGTCGCGCCCAAGCTGCAGCAGGCAGTTGCCGACGTCACCGAAAACCTGAAGCAGGTGGGCAAGGACGTGCAGCAGGCAGGCAAGGATGTCACCCAGGATCTTACCAAGGGCGTGCAAAAGGCAGGCGACACGCTGAAGGAGAAGGTGGAGGAAACCACCGGTGTCAGAATGGACACCACCAGCAACAAGGATACCGCTACCAACAGGCAGGGCAACGGCTCCGACAAGAAGCAGAGCTAAGCCACTTCCTTGCAGGCACATTCGCAGTTCAAGCGAGGCTTCCCCAATCGGGAAGCCTCGCTGTGTGTACCGCAAATTCACGCAATCGCGATGACAGATGTCCCTTGTGCGCGCGTGCTGCCGGGTTTATGCTGCGCGCATGGCCGCAGTATGGCGGCAAGACTCGCCCGCAAGGGCGCGCTCCTAGAGAAAGCGTGCAACATGAAAAGAGATTTGTCGTTGGCGCGTGGTGTGGCCCTGTGGGCTGCGCCGCTTTTCGTTCTACTTGCCTTGCTTGGGGCCTCCGCGCAGGCCCGCGCTCAAGCGGCTGATCAGCCACTTGACCCAACCTGCCCGTGGGGGCGCAAGTGCAGCGCGCTCCTGGTTCCAGCGGCGGAGGGAGCATTCGCAGCCGCGCCCACAGGCATTCCGCAAAGAGCGCCTCAGGGCGACGTTACGCGCATGGCCTTTGCATCGTTTCGCGACGGCGATTATGAAGTCTACGTCGCGCGCGGTGACGCCACAGAGGCGGTCAACATCACCAACAATGAGGCGTGGGACATCGAACCGCAGCTTTCGCCTGACGGCACGCAGATCCTCTTCCTCTCGGACCGCGACCACCCGCCCGCACCCAACAAGGATCCCATCTACAACATCTACGTAGCCAATGCCGACGGCGCCAACCTGCGCAGGCTGACCACCACCAACGACACCCAGTCGCGCCCCTCCTGGTCGCCCGACGGCAGCCGCATCCTCTTTGCCATGGTGCGCAACCGCAACACCGACATCTATTCCATCGCGAGCGATGGCACCGATCTCAAGCGGCTGACCACCAGCAGCGCCGTTGATTTCGACCCAACCTACATGCCCGATGGCAGCGCCATCCTCTGGGTGAGCGAAGTGTCGTCCACCTATGGGCGGCTGATGATGGCCAACCCCGACGGCAGCGACCCCGCCCCGATGCCGATCTTCCCAGGGCCCAAGCGCTATCTGCAGCATCCCCTCGTCTCGCCCACCAGCGCGCAGATTGCCTTCGAGTCCGACGAAGACGGCAACGGCTGGCTCGATGTGGGCGTCTTCCCGCTTCACCCGTCGGCGACGAACCCCTACTACATCTACGGCGTTGAGATTGGCGAACCGACGGTTGCAGGCTGGTCGCCGGCTGTGCCTGAGACCATGGACGACCCCACGTTCGCACTGTGGGATCGCACGCTGATTGTGACCTCCCTCGAGTGGACGCCGGCCGCCGAGCCCGGCAGTTTCGATCTTGCCAGCGCCGTGAGCTTCGGCGAAGGGGGCTGGGGCGGCGCGAGTTCCTTCTCTTCATCACCATTCGACTTTGGCTTCCACGCCGTTGCGCTCGACCACAGTGCGCCCTTTGCCACGACCAGCGCAGCGCGCTTCATGCACTACGCGCAGGGAGAACTCGGGTATACCACGGCCGATGAGGGCGGCTCAGGCGTGGCCCAGCTCATTTGGCAGGCTGTCGCGCCGCCGGAAAATACGCTGATTGCCCACTTCGGCAAGTCGCAGCCCGGCCCCAGCGGCACACAGGAGGCGCTCTTTCCCCAGGGCGTCGATGCAGTCGTGCAGGCGCAGGCGGTTGACCTCGCAGGCAACGTGGGCCCGCTGAGCGCGCCCATTCAGACCTCACTCTTCGTCTACAGGAGCAGTTGTACCCTCACGGACCCGCGCGGATTGCCCGTGGAGGGGGCAAGCGTCGACTACCGGACGCCCCCCTTTGCGCAACTGGCCTCGGATGCGCAGGGTGTCGCCGTGGCCTATTTCGGCCGCATCCCCGACATTGTTGCGCTGCAGGCGACGCAGCCGGTCTTCGGCGTTGCGCCCGCAGCCTCGAGCGCGCCCACCTTTGTTGACCCGCTGGACCCCTACACTATCGACTTCGCCTGCACAACCTACTTCCGCGCTTTGGCACGCGACGCCGTGATCAACGGGCGATTCGAGGACACACCGTCAGATACAGGCTGGCAATTTGAGAATGGTTGCGCACCTGCACTGGGTGGAGAGCGCGGCCACCTGCTGCAGCTGGGCAACCAGCTCTACCAGGACTGCCCGTCGGATGGACCTCATCGTGCATCACAGGCCATTGCGGGCTCGCTGACTGCAACCATGCACAAGCCGACGCTGGCCTTCGTCTACGCCATGCCCCAAATCTACAGCCCGCCCACGCCGGAGGACGAGCCGGTGTGGCCGCTGCGCGTCTCCGTCACCGAGGCGGGCCTCGATGCAACCAGCCCGCTCACTGTGACCACCGTCTTCACCCACGGCTTCCATATCCAGGGCGAAACGCTCGCCTGGGTGGACATGACGCCGTGGGCTGGGCGCGACATCACAATCACCTTTGATCTCTCCGAGACTGCCGGCCTGCCCGCTTCCAAGGTGCTGCTGGACGAAATCAGCATGACGCCATGGGAGACGCCCGTAGTGCACGGCGCGGCGCTGGCGGCGGAAAGCGCCGCGGTGCAACCCGCCACGCTGGTGATTACGGGGGAGAACTTCATTACAACGCCCACGGTGTCACTGGTGACGGATGCCGGGCTGGAAACTCTGACGCTGGCCGCGCCCTCCACAGAGACGGAATTGCGCGTTGTGTGGCCCAGCGGCAATGCGCCCGGCCGCTACCGCGTGCGCGTGGCCAACCCCAGCGGCCTTTACAGCGAGTTCAATTTCATGGTGAATCTGCCCATAACAGTATTCCTCCCCCTCACCCACAAATAGGCGCACCTCGGCAAAGAGAGCGGCGGCCCACCACTGGGCCGCCGCTCTCTTTGCCTGGTCTACAAACCTCGCAATCCCTAGCGGGTGATTGTGGGCAGGTAGGATCGAACCGAAAGATCGGGTGTGACGTTGAACACCTTTGTGTTCGAGTCCGACGCACTGGGCGCCGGATTGCGCACGGTGATGCCTACCTCATCACCCAATGCCACCAGGCCACCCGCCACCTGCGCCGTCAACTTGCCGCCGTTGTCGAAGCTCGTGGGCAATTCCACCCCGTTCCAATAGACCTTGGCGCCGCTGACAAAGTTGCTGCCGTTGACGGTGAGTACAAAGGCCGCGCTGCCTGCCTTAATCTGCGCCGGCCCCAGTGTGGTGATGACGGGGGTGGCGTTGTTGATGGCGAACGTGACCGGCGTGGAATCCAGCGGGCCGGGGTTGCGCACGAGCAGTTGACTGCTGCCCGCCGCCGCCAGCAGCGCTGCCGGCGCCTCGACGGTGATGACCGTTGTGGCCGCTACGGCCTGCACACTGTCGGCCTCGGCCACGGACGCTGGCTCAACGCCTTCCGCTGCCGCCGCTTCAATGCGCTGCGCGAGGGCGGCGTCTTCGTCTGCCGTCAACGGTGCGTCGGGTGATGCGGGCGTAACCGGTGCGGCTGTGCTTGCCGCCGCCACGGTGGCCAGCGGCGTGCCGTTCCACACGACCACCGCTCCGGGGTCAAAGTTCTCGCCCTCGACTGTAACCAGGACGGTGGCGCTGCCCGCAGTCATGCTGAGCGGCGTCAGTGCGTTGATGACCGGGAGCAATCCCAGCGCCGCGCGCGCCCATGTGTTGGGTGCGTTATAGAGGGCAACGGTTGGTGCGGCATAAGGCCAGCCATAGTCGTCGCCCTGTGCGCCCACCCAGTAATGGCCCGCCTTCATGCCCACAAGGTGGTTCCAGCCGCCAAGCTTGCTTTGGCTAATGCGCAGTTCGGCGTTCCAGGTTGTGCCGTTGGGGTCGGTGGTAATCTGCGCCTGCAGGCCGCCGGGGCCGGGTTGGGCAAAGTCGCCCGCGCCATTGCCCGCATAGGTGAAGAAGCTGCCATTCTCGCCCACAAAGAAACCGTAGTCGTCACTTTGGGCCAGTGCATTGCGGCTGTTGTTCACGTCGAAGCGCAGGCCCGCAAACGCACCGGGTGAGGATGCGCCCACCTTGAGACCGCTGAAGCAGGCGTAGAGGTAGTTGGCATCGCGCACCAGCCGTAGCGAGGCCTGTGACTTGTCGGCATCGTTGTAGGGGCTGAGCACCACATGGCCGGCTGCGGCATAGGTGAGGTCATTGCAGACGCCATCCATCGTCGCGGCGCTGCCCAGGGGAATGCTCAACGGGGCCACGCGCAGCGGCACGCTGGCCGTGGCGCCGTTGTTGTTGGCATCCTTTGCTTCCAGCGTGGCCGTGTATTCGCCGGGGGCCAGGCCCATGAGCGCCACGTCGGCGCCTGTGCCTACAGCCGTCGCGTCAATCTTCCAGCGCAGCGCCGCACCTTCGAGCACGCCATCTTCAGCATCGCTTGCGCCGCCCTGCATCATCACCGCCGATTGCGGATCATAGGTCTGGCCATTGGGATCGGTGATGAAGGGCGTGGGCTTGCGGTTGCTCAGCGTAAAGGGCTGCGATGTCGCAATGGTTGTATTGTAGCCATCCGTGGCGATTATGCGCACACGCCCGGCGCTGGGGGCGCTGCCGTGTAGCGCGCTGAGGTCGTTGAAGGTAAGTTGATAGTGGGGATCGGGTGTGCTGGGCACGTCGTTGGCCAGTGCCTGCCACGTTGTGCCGCCGTCATAGCTGTACTGCAGCGTGAAGATCAGCGCGTCGTCGTCGGGATCGCTGGCCGTCCAGACCACGGCCATGCTGTCACCCACTGTACCGCCCGCAGGCTGCGCGAGCGAGACAACGGGCGCGCCCGGGCCGGGCGCATCGAAGTCGAGCACGGTCGCGTTTTCCAGCAGTTCCACGCGCAGCACCTTGCCCGCAGGCGCGGGGAAGCTGGCCACGAAGACCTGCGCGCTGCGCGCAGGATCGTGATCATCAATCGGCAGCAGCGTCACGGCTTTATCGGCGAGGACGGTGTTGCCTGCGCCCAGCAGGCGAATGTGATAGGCGTCGAGATCAGGCTCTGCGCCATGATCGGGTGAGGCCGCCTGCGCCTCAGGTGCGTAATCGGCCACATACGCGCTGAGCAACTTTTGCGTCATGCTGCTGCTCATGGAGCCGGCGGGCAGAAGGCGCGTGTCGCCAAGCTGGCCCAGATGCAGCGCTGTATCCACATGCCCCGAGGCGAAGACCGTGCCGTCGGCCGAGATGATGAGCCCGGCGTCGGGGCTGGCTGTGGCGGCTGCCTGGGCAGCAACGTTGCTGGTGCGTATGGCGCGCCACGTATAGTCGCTCACCCAGTTGTTGCCACCGTAGGACATGAAGTCCGTGGCGCCGTTGGGTGCAATGGGCGTCTTCGTCTTGAAGTCAAAGCCATAGTAAGAAGTGGGCCCTACGTTGGCAATCTGGCAGGGTGGATAGGGATAGCTGCCGTCGATGCCACCCGGGTTGCCGCAGTTGACGTGCTTGCGGCCGTAGTTGTGCGCCAGTTCCTGTGCCATGACGGCACTCTCGAACATGCCGTTCCACGTGTTGGGGAAGGGGTTGGGCGCAGCAGGTGGCAGTTTCACCCATGATTCCGCCGAGATTGTGCTGGCGTAGCCGGCAACATTGCCCGTGGGTGCCTGTGGGTGCACCATGCCCATAATGTGTGTATAGCCGCCGGCGGCATCACACGCGGGCGCATCATTGACGACGTTGAATGCCCACAACTGGGCAATCACCTCATCCTTGTCGGGAATCCAGTCCGAAAGACTCGCGCCCTCGTCAAGCTCGAAGGGGCCGCCGCAGGGATGGGGGAAGGGCCCCCACCAACAGACCTGAATCTCCTCGGCCTGCCAGCCTGTGGTGAAATTGAGCATGTTGGGCACGGGCCACAAACGCTGGAAGCGCCCCACCATGTCCCAGAAGTTGGGCATATTGGTGGATGTGCGCGGATTGTTCGTCCGCACGGGCACATAGATGGCGCAGGCGGGTGCTTCATTCAGAAAGGTGAGCGCCTGCGTCAGTTCGTTATTTGCCGGCGCAGGGTCAGTGTAGACGTGCGCCGGGTCGACGACGAGGCGGAAGCTGGTTTGCCCGGCGCTGATCCAGCTTGCGGGCAATTGGTAGAGCCAGCCATCGTTGAGGCGCACGCGATCATAGCTGCCACCCACCGCCAGCGAGAGGGGATTGTTAATGGGCTTGAGCGGCGAGCCGGGCAGTGGGCTGCCGCCGCGCGTGCCATAGAGCCACGCTGTGACGTTGTTGGCGCGCGTGCCTGCATTGCTGGCCGCATAGGCGCGCACAAAGGTTGTCTTCCTGGCGATCAGCGGGGTCTGATTGGCCGTGTTCTGAATGCCTTGCGTCACCTCCAGTGCATCGGCGCGCAGGTCCCATGAGAGAGGTGCAGCGAGAACGGAGAGCTTGTCGATGGAGTAAGCGGGCCAGTTTGATGCTCTGAAGTAGACATTTGTGCCGTCCACAAAGACAGGATCAGCGTTGGTGCTGATGGGCGAGGCGAGCGTTTGCGCCGTGCTGCCCAGCGTCATGCGCCGCAGGAAGCCCTGCGAGGTGGCGCTGCCCATGTTGTAGCTTGAATCCTGCCAGAACATGTTGTTGCCATAGAAGGCGGTGCGGCCAATGTACCAGTTTTGCCCGTCATTGGGCGCGTTGTACACATCACCCTCGGTGCAGCCCGCCACGAACTGATTGCAGCTTACACGCCGAATGCGCCGCGTCGTCTCTGTACCTGCCGTCCAGTAGATCTGGTCGGCGCGCTGGACGACAGTCAAGCCGGTGAAGAGATGATAGGTGAGATTCGTGCCGCCCGTGTTGGAGAAGGTTGTCTCGGCGCAAGGGCCCGCAGGCTGGGGGCATGCGCCCGTGCCACTGGTGGGAATGCGGAAGATGCCGGTTTCGTCGGCAATGTACAGCGTTGTGCCCACCACCAGAATGTCTGTGGGGAAAGCGATGCCGTCCGCCACGATTTCGGGTGCGGGTGATGTGCCATCCTTGCGCGCACGCACGACACCTGTGGAGGTGGCCCAGTAGATGTAGATGGCATCGGAGGCCATGCGTTGTCCAATCGCATAGGTTGCATTCGTGGTGTTGGCAATGACAACCGGTGCGCCACTTGCGCCGCCGGGGCGGAACTCCACGCGCAACGGCTGCTCGTTGAAGCCATCGCCCGTGCGCACATCATAGAAGACACCGTCGGCGTCGGCTGTGAGCAGTTTGTAGCGATAGCAGGTGGGGGCATCGCCCGTTTCCGTGGCCACGGTGCTGGCGAATCCACCGTTCACGGGAATGCGCTTGAGGAAGGCCACAAAGGGCGCATCCGTGGCAGCGGGCTGGAGTGGGGCCGCCGGTGGGCGATCATCCAGCGCGGCGGCGCCGGTGGCTGCGGCAATTGGCCCGGCGCTGCAGAAGTCTGCGTAGTAGAGTGATCCGGCAGCGAGATAATAGGCGCTGAACTGTTCTGTGACCACGGGGATGGGTATGTCGTTCACGGCTGCCGGTGCAACGGGCGGCGTCTCCTGCGCATACAGCGTGCGTGCAGGCAGCGCCAGCCCCATGATCAGAAGCGCCGGCAGCAGCACATGCGCGATGCGCGCAGCAAGGCTGCGTCTCCCGCGCTTTGGCGTCGCAGGCTCATGGCTATGCAACATATTGAACCTCCTTGTGAACAGAAAGAGCGTAACATCCGGCGTTCGTGTGGGGGTTCGGATACGGGTTTTGGGGGTGTCTCTATCCTACGCAGAAATGATGGGCCACCAACCAAGCACGACACGGAGGAAGTGCGCGGTAGAACACAACGCAGGCAGGAACAGCCAGAGGAAAGCGGGGCGCGTTCGTGGGGATACTGTTGACGCGTGGAGGAGCCGCATGTTTACCATGCAGCAACGTGACTGTCAAGCACGCCGCGCGCCAATGGCAACCGTGGGCCGAGCCATGTTAGACTCATGCGCAGCCGCAGCGTGCGCAATAGCGTGTACATACCCCAATGGATGAGGTGCTTTGCATGACAATCTCGACCCAGCCACAGAGCAAAAGCAAGAAGGGCAGCCCTGCCGCACCCCCCCGAGCGAGCAGCCAGCGCCTGTGGGAAATTGACACCCTGCGCGGCATGGCTGTGATCACCATGATCATCTACCACCTGGGCTGGGATCTCTACTTCTTCGGCGCGGTGGAAGGGCTGGATCCCTTCCACGGCATCTGGTTCATCATCCAGCGCTATACGGCGATCAGTTTTGTGCTGCTGGCGGGGCTGTCACTCACGCTCAAACGCGCGGCTCTCGAACGCAAGCAAGTGCCCGCAAGCAAGCAATTTGTCTCATTCCTGCGGCAGGGGTTGTGGGTCTTTATGTGGGGTATGGTGATTTCGCTGATTATGCGGGTAACGGGCGTGGGTGTGGTGCATTTTGGCGTGCTGCATCTGATTGGCTTTTCCATCATTGCCGCGTTTCCCTTTCTGCGCTTCAAGTGGCTTAACCTGGCGCTGTGGGTCCTTCTCTTTGTGCTGGGTGGCGTGATCCTGCGCCAGCAAATCTACGTAGGCACGTTGTGGCTTGTGTGGCTGGGTTTCTACCCCATGTTCTACTCTGCGGCAGATTATTTCCCCCTCATCCCGTGGTTTGGCGTGGTGCTGCTGGGTGTCTTCTTTGGCAATCTGCTCTACCCGGCGGGGCGGCGCGCCTTTCTGCTGCCCGACTGGTCCAATGCTGCGCCTGTGCGCGGCGTGCGCTTTCTGGGGCGCCATTCGCTGCCCATCTACCTGCTGCACCAGCCGGTGCTCTTTGCGCTGCTCTATTTGTTGGGAATTGCCAGGTTCTAGCATATCGGCGCGCACAGCCACAATTCGACGCAAAGGCGCGAAGGCGCAAAGAAAACGCAAAGGACTGCAACTGCGGAACACAGATAACTGCGGAAACTGCAAGGATCACTGCGGCTACCCGTGTGTATCCCTGCTTGTTCCGCCGTTATCTGTGTTCCGCAGTTGCAGTCCTTTGCGTTTTCTTTGCGCCTTTGCGCCTTTGCGTCGAATTGTGGTTGTAGGACTTTACGCCCCGATCTTCTCCACGCGCGCACCACCTGCGGCGCGCGTCGTATAGACTTCGGGCCAGATGTTGGTCGTCTTGGGATAGCGCTCGAAGATCGCGTCGGCCACACTCTGCTCGCCCCCTGCGGGCACAAGCGCGATGGCGCAGCCGCCAAAGCCCGCCCCCGTGAGGCGCGCGCCCAGGCAATTGGGCGCGCTGCGCATGGCGTTGACCATGGCGTCGAGCGCAGGGCTGCTCACTTCGTAGTCGTCGCGCAGGCTGGCGTGGCTGGCATCCATCAACTGGCCGACGCGCGCGAGATCGCCCTGCTCCAGCGCCGCCACGGTGTCGAGCACGCGCTGGTTCTCGTGCACAATGTGGCGGCAGCGGCGATAGACCGTAGGCGACAGCAGCTGCTTGTTGGCTTCCAACTGTTCAACCGACACATCGCGCAGCTGTGTAATCTCCGGCAGCGCGGCCTGAAGCAGGCGCACGCCTTCTTCGCACTGGGCGCGCCGTTCGTTATAGGCGCTGCCCGCAAGCGAGCGGCTGGCCTTGGTGTTGCCAATCACAAGCCCGGCATTTTCGGGGAAGGGGACAAGGCGATAATCCAGGCTGCGGCAGTCGATCAGCAGCGCGTGGTTCTCGCTCCCCAGCACGCTGATAAATTGATCCATAATGCCGCAGTTGACGCCCACAAAGGCGTTTTCGGCGCGCTGCGCCACCAGTGCAATCTCCGGGCCGGTCAGCGCGCCCGTTTGCCCTGCCGCTTCGAGAAAGGCCATGGCCGCTGCCACCTCAATCGCCGCCGAGCTGCTGAGACCGCTGGCGCGCGGCACGTTGCCGCTAATCGCGACGTCCATGCCCACCAGCGCAATGCCCCGTTCGGCCAGCGCCCACGCCACCCCCATGACATAGTTTGCCCACTGCGCGCTGGGGTTGTTGACGAGATTGTCGAGGTCAAAATCAAACGCGGCGTTGTATTCTACAGAGAGCAGGCGCACCCTGCGGTCCTGGCGCGGCCGCACAGCCATGCGCACGTCGCGCTTGAGTGCGATCGGCAGCACGAAGCCGCCGTTGTAGTCGGTGTGTTCGCCAATCAGGTTGACGCGGCCAGGGCCTACGCTCACAAGAATGGGGTCATCGCCAAAGTGCGCACGAAACGCAGCGACAAGGTCGTCGCTGCGGGATGTTTCCTGCGTAGGGTCAAGTTCGGTGCTCACAGTGATTCTTGCTCCTTGCGGGCGAGGGCGGCGTAGAGGTTGAGATTGCCCTCGTGGCCGTCGGCGAAAAAAGTTGATTCAATGATCAGCCCGGCTTCGGTGGCCAGGCCGGTCAGTTCTTCAATGCCAATATTATGTGCATAGCGCAGCGCGTGCACACCCTGATCCCAGGGCAACAGTGCGTCGCCCGGCTCCACGTCGGCAGCGCGCAGGCCAATACTCTCCCAGGGAGCCATGCGGCTGCGCAAACGCGCGCTGTGCTCAAATTGCCAGGTGCTCAGCAGCAGCCGGCCCTGCGAGGCGAGGTAGCGCGCGAGGGTGCGCAGCACCTCTGCACGCAAGGCCGCGCCGGGCATGTGGTGCAACACAGCGTAGCAGGTGACGACATCAAAGTGCGCGGGCAGCGCACTTGCGGCGGCAGGCGACAGGCCCAGGTGTGCATCCAGAATGTCGCCCGGCAGAGCCTGCGCCGCGCCCCGATCAAATGCGGCGCACGCCGCCTGCGCCCGCGCCAGCAGGGTGGGATCGCTCTCAACACCCCAGTATACAATTGGCTGTTTCGGCGCGAAAGCGCGGGCGAGCGCCTGCAAGAGACGGGCGTTGCCGCAGCCTGCATCCAGCACGCGCAAAGGCGCATGGGGCGGCAGCGCCGGCGCGGCGGCAAGCGACTGGATCATGCCCGCGGGCACGCCGTGGCGCGTAGTGTCAAAGTCGGCGGCCACGGTTGCATAGAAGTCACGAATGAGCGTCAGCAGGCGCTGTTGCACTGCGGGCGTCATCGGTTCGTAGGCCGCGCTTGTTCCCGTGGTCAAACTTCCTCTGCCAGCAGGCCTGCGCCTGCGGTGGCGGCCACGCTGAAGATTGCCGGTGTCATGCCCGTGGCCACTGCATAGGCTGTTGCTGTGGCAGCGGCAAACGCGGCCGCTTGTGGCTCCTCCACCAGTGCCACCAGGCAGCCGCCAAAGCCGCCGCCCGCCTGGCGAATGCCAATCAGCCCGGGACATGGCAGCGCGGCCGCTTGCATGGCTTCCATGGCCGGGGCCAGAATTTCGTACTGGTCGCGCGCCCCTGCCCACGAAGCCGCAAAGAGCGCTCTCAGACGCGTGCGATTGCCCGCGGGCAGAGCCTCGGCCAGTGCCAGCACGCGCGCGTTTTCCTCAATGATGAAACGGCAGCGGCGTGCCACGACGCTGGGCAAGGCGTTCTCAAGTGCTGCAAACTCGTCGAGCGGCACATCGCGCAGCGCCTGAATGTCGGGTAGCCACGCCTGCAAACGCGCGACGCCCTCTTCGCATTGGACGCGCCGCTCGCTGTACTCCGTGCCCTTGAGATGGCGCTCGGCTTTGGTGTCGCAGATCACCACGGCAATCCCTGGCGCAATGGGCACGCTGCCGCCCGACACTGTGCGGCAGTCGAGCAGCAAGGCCGCACCGGCGCGCCCCATGGCCGAACTGAACTGGTCGAGAATGCCGCAGTTGACGCCCACAAAGCGGTTTTCGGCGCGCTGCCCCAGCCGCGCCATCTCCACGGGGTCCAGCGTGAAGCCGCCCATCACCTGGAAGGCGGTCGCTGTCGCCATCTCCAGCGCGGCCGATGAACTGAGGCCGCTGCCCGTGGGCACCGTGCTGTGGATGAGCGCATCGAAGCCGTGCAGGGAATAGCCCGCCTGAACAAGCTCCACGGCCACGCCGCGCACGTAATTCGTCCACGGGGTGTCAACGTCGTGTGCAATTGAGTCGAGCCCAAAGGTGCTTTCGCCGGGCAGGTTGAGGGAGGCCACGCGCACGTAGCCATCGGCGCGCGGGGCCAGCGCAATCCAGATGTCGCGGTCCACGGTCATTGTCATGACAAAGCCAAGGTTGTAGTCCGTGTGGCTGCCCATGAGATCCACCCGACCGGGG
>DIAV01000408.1:0-2118 GCA_002415895.1 Anaerolineales bacterium UBA5069
AGCAGCAGCGGTGGCCGACCTTCGGGCAGCCGACCCACTGGTGGTAGTCGCCCAACGGGCGGTGGCCGCCCCTACACGCCGCGTAGCAGCGGGAGCAGCGGCAGACCGAGCGCCAGTTCCTCCAAACGTGAGGAGAGCGACGAGTAGCGCGCGCAGCCTGTTCGTTTGTGCCTGAATGTGGATACAAATCCAGTGATATTGAGGGGCAGGAAGTGCACTTCTTGCCCCTCAACACACTTTGCAAAAGCCCGCGCGCTGACTGCGGGCGGAAATCCGCAACTTTGAATACAAACGCTCAACCCACCATCATCGCAATGGATGGCCCCGCTGCCTCCGGCAAGAGCACCATCGGCCTTGCTCTCGCGCAGCGCCTCGGTTATCTCTTCTTTGACACAGGCATCATGTACCGTGCTGTCACGTGGGCCGCAGTTGCACGTGGCATTGACGTGCGCGACGCCGCTGGCGCCGGCGCACTCGCCAAGACGCTTGACATCGATATCCTGCCACCGGGCAATGCGACCGATGGCCGCCACTCAACCGTGCTGGTGGATGGCGTGGACGTAACCTGGGAACTGCGTTCATCCGCAGTGGAGCAGCATGTGAGTGCTGTCAGTGCACATGCGGATGTACGCGCGGCGCTCACGCAGCAGCAGCGACAGATTGGGCTGCGCAACAGCGCCGGCAGCGCCGAGCGACCGGGCATTGTCATGGTCGGCCGCGATATTGGCACCGCGGTGCTGCCCGAAGCACCCTTGAAAATCTATCTCGACGCATCACCAATGGAGCGGGCGCGCCGACGCCACGCCGAGCTAGCTGCACGTGGACGCGACGTCTCCATAGAGCATATTCACGCCGACATTCTTGCGCGCGATGCCTACGATTCCAGTCGCGCCGTTGCACCCCTGCGCCCTGCCGCCGACGCAATCCACATTGACACGACCGGCCTCTCCCCCGAAGCAGTGGTTGCCAGAATTCTCACACTGGTTTACGCTGCAGGAACCTGATAACCACGCTTTGCCGTTACTTATCCAACGCACAAATCCAAACCACTGACGACCGAGTTCACTATGCCACTGCTCACCGCTGCGCAGCGCCTCGAACTCTATTACTGGATGCGCCTGACGCGCACCTTCGACGATGCCATGGTCGACTACTGGAAGCAGGGTCGCGGCGTCGGCGGCACCTTCAGCCAGCGCGGCCACGAGGCCATTAGCGTGGGCAGCGCCTATGCCCTCGCAGCCGGCGATTTCATCGCGCCCATGCACCGTGACCTGGGGGCCTATCTTGTACGCGGCATGGAACCGGGCCGAATCTTCGGCAACTTGCTTGGGCGCGCAGTCGGCGTCTCGGCCGGGCGCGACGCGAACCTGCACGGCATGGGTGACCTCAATCTGGGCATCGCGGGTTTTGTCAGCCATCTGCCCCAATCATTGGGCGTTGCCGTGGGGGCCGCCATGGCCTTCACGTTGCGCCGCCAAACCTATGTGGCGCTCACCTACACGGGCGACGGCGCCTCCAGCAGCGGTATGTTCCACGAAGCGCTCAACCTTGCTGCATTGGAGAACGCCCCCGTCATCGTCATCGTGGAGAATAATCAGTACGCCTATTCCACGCCACTTGCCCAGCAAATGCGCAACCCCAACATTGCTGCGCGCGCCGCCGCGTATGGCATGCCAGGCGTGGTGGTTGATGGCAACGACGTCGATGCTGTCTACGCCGTTACGCAGGAAGCCGTTGCCCGTGCGCGCGCAGGTGGCGGTCCCACGCTGATTGAGGCAAAGACCATGCGCATGCGCGGCCACGCCATCCACGACGGCGCCGAGTATGTGCCTGCCGATCTCCTCGCTGCGTGGGAGGCGCGCGACCCCGTGCTCACCTATGGCGAGCGTTTGCTGGAAGCTGGCGTCACTGATACGGTCGAACTTGAAGAAATTGGTCAGCGCTGCGCCGTGGAGATTGCCGCAGCCATTGCCTTCGCCGAATCCGCGCCCCTGCCCGACCCCGCGACAGTCACCCAGGGCGTCTACGCGGCTTAACTGCCGCTGCGCAACCCAGCGCGCACATGCGAAACCCACAGCGAACGTCATATCTACAGTGATACCGGCATGAAAACAACAT
>DIAV01000408.1:2137-5007 GCA_002415895.1 Anaerolineales bacterium UBA5069
ACTGCAGGGATCACTGCGGATATCTGTGTGTATCTATGCTTGTTCCGCCGTTATCTGTGTTCATGGTTGTGGCCTTCCTGTGCGCTTCTTCGCGCCTATGCGTTGAAATTTGGCTGTGGGTTTCACTGCGGTATCATTTTAGGTATAGCAAAAGGGGGAGGGCCGATTGGCCCTCCCCCCTTTTATGCTCTGCTTTGTTGCGCTTTGGCACCCTTGCGCTCTACTGCTTACGCCGCGGCAGGCTTGCCCACAACGCCGTTCTTATCCTCGCGGTGCAGCCAGCTCTTCTCTTCCCATGCCACGAGCAGCGCAGCAGCATTGAAGATGGACGAGTAGGTTCCGCTCAGGATGCCCACAATCATCACGGCCACAAACTTCTGCAGCGTGGGGCCGCCCAGCATCAGAATACTGACGAGCGTCAACAGCGTGGCAATCTGCGTACCAAGCGAGCGCGAGGCTGTCTCAATAATGCTGCGGTTTGTCACCGTGTTGAAGCTCTCGTTGCGGTGGCGCTTGAGGTTCTCGCGAATGCGGTCAAAGACAACAATCGAGTCGCTCACGCTGTAGCCAATGACCGTGAGGATTGCCGTGAGGAAGAGTGCGTCCACCTCCCAGCCAAAGAAGATATTCATGATGGCAATGAACGAAATCGTCACCAGCACATCATGAATCAGCGCCGTCACGGCGCAGGTGCCGTAGCGTAGTGGATGCGGCACCGATCGGAAACTATAGGCAAGGTAGAAGAGGATCAGGAGCGATGCCAGCGCTACAGCGAAAATCGCCGCGCGGCTCACCTCGCTGCCGATTGCCGGACCAATATTGCGATAACTCAGCTCTTCGAAAGAGGTGAACTTTGCGTTGAGCGCGTCCACCAATACAGCCTTCTCTTCAGGGGTGATCTCCTGCGTCTTCACCTGCACGGTGTTGGCATTGCCCACGGTGACAACGCTTGTGTCATCGAAGCCATTGTCGACAAACACCTGGCGAACATCACCCGGCTGCACCTCCTGCGGGAAGCGCATTTCCCAGTTCAGGCCGCCCTTGTAGTCAATGCTCAACGGCAGCAGTGTGCCGCGCGCCGCCAGCGACCAGACCATGTACAGGATGCCGGGGATCATGAGAATCAGCGAAATCGTAAAGTACAAACCACGTCGTTCAATGATGCGCATGGGTAATTCTCACTTTCAAGCAGGCTGCTGCTGCTGAGGCTGATGCCGCTGCTTATTCAGCCGCTTCATGAAGGATGACGTAACAAAGTCGGCCGGAAGCGCCCGCATAATTGTGCGTGTAATAAAGACCGACGAGAAGAGCGACAGCCCCACACCAATCGCCAGGTTGATGGCAAAGCCACGCACCGGACTGGCGCCAAAGGTGCTGCCAAACCAGAAGAGCACCGCGCTTGAAATGAGCGTGGAGAGGTTGCTGTCCAGAATGGCAGGGAAGGCACGCGTAAAGCCGGACTCAATTGCCATGCGCGAATTGCGGCCGTTGCGCAGTTCATCCTTCATGCGCTCAAAGATGAGGATGTTGGCGTCAACCGCCATGCCCACGCTCAGGAAGAAGCCTGCGATACCCGGCAACGTGAGTGTGACGGGGATGAGCTTGTAAACCGCGAGCGTGAGGATGATGTAGCAGAGTAGTGCTATCGCCGCAACGACACCAGCCGATTGATAGAGAATAAGCAGGAAGAGGAAGACGGCAATCAGGCCAAGCACACCGGCGCGCATGCTGCGCGCAACAGAATCCTGGCCCAGGCTGGCACCAATCGTGCGCACGTCAACCACCTTGAGCGGCACGGGCAAAGCGCCGTAGCGCATCTGCACAGCCAGGCTTTCAGCTTCTTCCTGTGTAAACTGCCCCGTAATCTGCCCTTGCGTGCTAATCTGCCCCTGAATGGTGGGAGCGGAGAGTACGAGACCGTCCAGCACAATGGCCATGGGCTGACCGATGTTTGCGCTTGTGTAGGCAAGGAATTGGTCAGCACCGTCTGGTGTTGTCTCAAAGCTGATTTGCCACTGGCCCAGTTGGTCCTGGTAGGCAATGGCGCTTTTGAGTACATCACCCGTCATCGCCGTCTCAAAAATCTGGTCGGGATAGGGTGTGATCTGCGAGGCTTCCAAGGTGCTGTTTTCACCGGCCAGCGCATCGGCCACCGCGGTGGGCTTATGCGTGGTGTTGATGATCATGCCCTGGCTCAGTTGCGAATTGCCCGGGCTGACAAACTCAAGTTGTCCCGTGGAGCGCACTGTCTCAATTGCCTGATCGGGGTTGTTGATGCCCGGCAATTCGACGATGACGCGATCCACACCCTGACGCTGGACGTTGGCTTCCGCCACGCCCAGGCCATTGACACGGTTGTCAATAATTTGCTTGGCTGTGTCCATTGCGCCCTCTGCAAGGCTTGTGCCTTCCGGCACATCAGCCTGAAGCAGCACCTGGGTGCCGCCGCGCAGGTCAAGTCCAAGACGCAAGTCAAGCGGTGTGCTGCCGGCGCTGGGGTCATTAGTGCGCGAGCGGACAATTGAGCTTGATTGGTTCAGCGGCAGCGCGACATAAAGCGCCAGCGCCACCAGAATCCCAATCAGGATCAGGGTGATGGTGTTGCGTTGTTTGTTCATAGAGATGATTATTCCTCGATCCAGCGGTGGCAAACCGGGGCAGCATTCGGGTGGGAAAGGCAAGCGAAATCTGCCCAACCCGTCCATTATAGGTCGCCGCCCAAAGCCATGTCAAAATAGGTGCACCTTGCCCGTGAATGCATGTGCGCGCACTTACCACTTCATGAGGTGCGTTTCTGCGCGAACGCAAATTGTCTAGACCTGATTGCCATCCATCTGCACAATTCCTGCTATACTACTTCTGCTATACTA
>DIAV01000390.1 GCA_002415895.1 Anaerolineales bacterium UBA5069
CGGGCAGGAGAATCAGATGCGGCGGGTCGCCGGGGTTGACGCGCGCCAGCGCTGCCGACGCGCCCAGCCACCCCGCGTGGCGGCCCATCAATTCAATAATCACCACGTCTTCAAAGGTGGCCATGGCGCGCAAATCGAGACCGGCATCGCGCACACTCTCCGCCACGTAGCGCGCGGCGCTGGCGTAGCCGGGCGCAACGTATGTGCCCGCCAGGTCGTTGTCAACCGTCTTGGGCACCCCCACAACATGCAGTTCAGGCGCGGCCCGGGCCAGGCGATGGGCAGCGGCCATGGTGCCGTTGCCGCCAATCAACAGCAGATTGCCAACAGCGCGGTCGCGCAGCCGCTGCACGACATCCTCCAGATCGCCATCGCGAAAGGCATAGCGCCCGCCCCCCAGCGCTGCGCCTGGCTGCCGCTTGAGCCGCGCCAGTTGCGCAGGTGTCGTCGTCGAAAGGTCGGCCCAGTCTCCATGCAACAGCCCCTCAAGGCCAAAGCGCGCGCCATAACAGCCCTGCGCGCCGGCAAGCAGCGTCTCCAGCGCGCCCGCTAGCGAGGCGTTCATGACGGGTGTTGGGCCACCACACTGGACGATGAGAGAGGTCATTGGGGAGCAATCGCGAATAGGAGCACGGGTGATTGGTGGACTGGTGGACTGGCCGTTTTGTGGTTGTGGTTGGTTTGCCTGGATCAACTGGCGAGACTTACGCCCAAAGGTGCGCGTACTTGAGCCCCGTGCCCGTGTTGAAGAGGACAACGCGCTCGTCGGGCCGAATCCAGCCCTGCTCCAGCAGCATGCGCTGCGCTGCAAGGCAGGCCGCGCCCTCAGGCGCGGGGAAGATGCCCGTGTGGCGGCCAATTTCCAGCGCATCGGCCAGCATGGCCGCGTCGGAGACCGCCACAGCAGTGCCGCCGCTTTCGCGAATTGCGCGCAAAACCAGAAAGTCGCCCACAGCCACCGGCACGCGCAGGCCGTCGGCCACCGTGCGCGCGCCCTCCCAGAGCGCGGCGTGTTCGGTTCCCTCGTTAAACGCGCGCACAATCGGCGCGCAATGCTCGGCCTGCACTGTTACCATGCGCGGCCGCTTGGAGCCAATCAGCCCCATCTGTTCCATTTCATCAAAGGCCTTCCACATGCCCACCATGCCCGTGCCACCACCCGTTGGGTAGATGATCACATCGGGCAGCTCCCAGCCCATCTGCTCGGCCACCTCATAACCCATCGTCTTCTTGCCCTCAACGCGATAAGGCTCCTTGAGCGTGCTCATGTCAAACCAGCCATGCGCAAGCACACCCTCGCGCACACGCGCGCCACAGTCGTTGATGAGGCCATCGATGAGCGTAACCTGCGCGCCCAGCACGCGGCATTCCACCTGAAAGAGCGACGGCACATCACGTGGCATATACACGTACGCAGGGAGCGCGACCGCAGCCGCATACGCGCTCATCGCCCCTGCGGCGTTGCCTGCGCTGGGGATAGCAAGCTCCTTTGCGCCCAGTTCATACGCGCGGCTGACGCCCATGCAGAGCCCGCGCGCCTTGAAGCTGCCCGTGGAATTGACCGACTCATCCTTGATCCACGTGTCGGGGCAACCGATGGCCTCGCCAAGGCGCTGTGCGTGGATAAGCGGCGTCCACCCTTCGCCCAGTTGGATCATCGCCTCGCGCCGCTGTACGGGCAGCACCTCTTCGTAACGCCAGAGAGTTTCGGCGCGCCCTGCCAGTGCTGCACGTGTGAGCGTTTGCGCCGCCCGTGCCAGGTCATAGCGGGCCAGCAAGGGGCGATTGCACGCCGTGCAGAGGTTCATTAGTTGGTCGGCTGGGTAGATTGCTCCGCATTTGCCACACTCAAGGTGCGTGAGTGTCGATTTGGTTTGCACGTCAGGTCCTTTCCGGAGCCTCGCAAATGCGGCGAGGTCAACAAGCGTTACATTGATTGGCGCGCCGTTGCTTTTGCTTTGCGCACCTTTGGGTCATTGCGTTGGAAGTGTTGCTTTCATGCCGCGATAACTTCAGGATTCGATACTCCTGAAGTCGGCCTCTATCGTCGTAATTTCCAACAGGTTGCCAAAAGGGTCGCGCACAAAATAGCGCGGGCGGCCCGGAATGGGAATTGTGCCCACCACGGAAAGCCCCGCAGCTTCCATCCGTTCACGCAGCGCTTCCACGTCATCCACCGCAAGGCAGACATGGCGGCCCGAGTGATCCTGGCCGGTGGGGCCCTCGGCAAAGAGATGCAACTCCGTCTCGCCCAGCTTGAACCAGATCAGGTCCAGTGCGTGCAGCGAATGGGGGGGATTCATTTCCTCGAGCCCGAGCAATTCGCCATAAAAGGCACGCGTCTCAACTTCCGTGCCGGGCGGGCGGGGCAGGCTTACATGCTGAATGCGTGCGTTCATGGTAGTTCCTCCGCGTGCGCCGTTGCATAGGCGGCTGGGTTGACCACATTCTCGGGACGGCGGCCGGCAAAAAAGTCGAGCAACCGCTCAATCGCCATACGCTCCATGCGCTCGCGCCCCTCGTTCGTGAGAGAGGCAACGTGGGGCGTGGCAATGACATTGGGGTGCGTGCGCAGCGCCGAAGCGGGCCCAGGCGGCTCGGGGTCAAAGACATCCAGACCCGCACCTGCGAGCTGTCCTGCATCCAGCGCGGCCAGCAGCGCCTCTTCGTCCACAAGCACGCCCCGCGCCATGTTAAGCAAGAACGCGCCGCGCTTCATTGTGGCAATGCGCTCGCGATTCATCAGCTTGCGCGTCTCGGGCGTGGCGGGTGCGTGCAGGCTCAGGAAGTCGGCCTGTGCAATCACGCTCTCCGTGTCGGCCAGTTCAACGCCCCACGCACCCGCCTGCTCCGCAGTGACAAAGGGATCGCAGCCGACCACGCGCATACCAAAACCTGCGCGGCAGATTTCCGCCACGCGCCGCCCAATGCGCCCCAACCCCACCAGCCCCAGCGTCTTGCCGCGCACTTCAATTCCCATGAGCGGGCCACTGCGCGGCCCCCACTGCCCCGCCGCGAGGTTGTCACTCCCCTGCTTCAAACGCTTGGCCAGCGCAAGCAGCATAGCCACCGTATGCTCGGCCGTGCTTTCGGTAGGGCCATCGGGCGTGTTGGTAACGACAATGCCACGCGCTGTAGCCGCGGCCAGGTCCACGTTATCCACGCCAATGCCTGTGCGCGCAATCAGCCGCAGCGCGGGGCAGGCATCCATGAGGTCGCCCGTGTAGCGCACGAGCGACGATGCGACAATTGCCTGCGCGCCGGCAGCACTCGACCACGGCGCGCCGGGCGGGGGCGCGGCGGCAATCACCGCAAAGTCTGGCGGCAGCAGCGCCAGCACCTCCGGCAGCAGCGGCGCTTCAAGCCAGATATTTGTCAAAACCACGTCTGGGACTTCACTCATGCAAACACCTCACTGTCGTGATTCTTCGTATTGTTGCTCCTCGCGCCTTTGCCCGCATCGCGCCCCGGCGCCTTTGCGGTCTCAGCCCAATGGCGGCGCTGCGCTCTCTGCGTCGGCCACCAGCGCGAAATCGGGGTGATGGCGGAGCAGCGTCACCGGCCAGGCTGCGTCTTCGCCTGCGCTGTCGCCATGGGCGCCGGCTGTGGGGCTGCCAAAGAGGGCAATGCGCAGGATGGCGCGCTGCCAAACGCCGCCGTTGCAGTAGAGGCGAATGCGGCGCGCAGCCAGAATCTCGGCCATGCCAAGCGTCACGGCCATGGGGGGCAGCGCCGGGAAATAGCCACCGGCAGCGCGCGACGCGTTCATGACCATCGTCTCTTCGGCAAGCGCAAGCAGGCGCGTGCGGCTGGCCTTGAATTCCGCCGGCCCCACGTTGTACCAGCGCGAGATGGGCGCCTCGTTGAATGCGACATGGCCGTGAATGCCAATGCCGCCGTAGCAGGTGTCCACGCCCCCCACGGCGGCCATGGCGTCACCGATGGCATCCAGCGCGCGCGGGTCGGGAAAGTGGCATTGCGCGACGGGCAGCGCGAGTTCCGCATCCAGCGCAGCAAAGAGCATGCGCTGCGCCGTACCGCGAAAACTGAGCGGGTGCGCAGCGTCCACCCAGCGCCCCTGCCAGTCACAATATTCGTCCATAAAGAAGATGTGGCACGTCGTCCAGCCAATGCGCTCGCGGTTGCAGATGGCGGCCAGCAGCGGGTATTGCCCCACCGGCCCCACCGGCAGAATGAGGCGCGTGGGCCGCCCGCCAGCGTTGTTTGCCTTGATTTCATCGGCAATGGCGCGCGCAAAGTGGGCGTGCAGCGCATCCACGTTGGGCAGCAGCGTAATCGGCACGGGGCTGTGCGCAGGCAACGCTTCGGCTGGAATTGCAAAGAAGGGGAGCGCATCCATTGGAAAACCTCAATCCTGCAGAGCCCGTTTATGCGTGAAACTGCGGCAGCCATTCACGAAATGAGGTCAGAAAGTCGTCGAGAATGGCGCGGCAGCGGTCAATGTCATTGGCCATGGGGTCCATGAGCAGAGCCTGCAGCGCCAGTTCGCGATCACCCGTGGCGGCGGCTTCCACCACCAGCGCGGCGAGTTCCGCCTCGCGGCGGCACAACTCTGTGAGCGCGTGCGGCAGGGCAGGTACGGGCAGCGCATGCACGCCGGCGCGATCCACCACGGCGGGCACTTCCACAATGGCCCACGGGGGCAACCCGGGCAGCGCACCACCGGCATTGGGCACATTGAGCGCCGGCTGCCACGCGTGCGTATCGCCCAACCACGCTTCAATGAACTCCGCCGCGCCTTCGCTGCGCACGGCGCGCAACGGCGCCAGCGGCTCATCACCAGCCGCCAGCCGCTCGGCACGCGCACGCACGGCCTGCCTGCGCGCAATGTTGCCCGTCCAGCTTTGCAGCTTCAGGTCGTACTTCTCCCACGGTTTGGCAATGGGATCGTGCGACCAGGCGAGGTACTCCACCATGTGCGTGTCGCCGGCTGTGGGACAAAGGCCAAAGATGGCGAACAGCTCGCGCGTCATCGGCTCAAAGTCGCGCCGCATCTGCTGCAGATAGCGTGCGCGAAAGTGCGGGTAGAGGTCGTCACCAGTGCGCTTGTCGGTAATGCTCTGCATCCACGCAAAGTGGTTGATGCCTGCCGAGCGAATCACAAAGCGATCCAGGCCCGCATCAATCATCTGGTAGATGGCGGGCACGTTGGGCGCGTCGGTGTGGACGTGGAAGGCGCTGCCATTGGGCACGTCAATGGCGTATTCATCCGCCAGCACCGCTGCCGCAAGGGCATAGCCCCACAGGTATTGGTGGCAGAGACCCACGCAGCGGATCGACGTGTAGCGGTTAATGCCCAGCCCCAGGCGGCTTAACGGATTGGTGAAGTTGAGGAGCCACGCCTGGGGACATAGCGCCTCCATGTCACGCGCAATGCCCAGCATTTCGGGCAGGTTGCGGCAGGTGTGCGCAAAGCCGCCGGGGCCGCTGTTCTCGGCATACGGCTGACGCACGCCGTGGCGCAGCGGAATCTCCCAGTCCTGCCGCCAAACCACCTCACGCGGGCCCACCTGAATGCAAACAATGACGAAATCGGCGCCGGGCAGCAGGTCGCGCCGCTGCGTGGACGCGCGCACACTGAAGCCCGCGCCCCACTCTGCATTCATGCGCTCGGCCAGGCGGTGCATCGTTTCCAGCGTGGCGGCGTTCACGTCGCAAAGGCCCAGCGTGGCCCCGCGCAGCAGCGGCGAGCGCAACAGTGTCGCCAGCGCCCCCGTGCCGAAGATTGCGCTCCCCGCGCCAATCACAACAATGTGTGGGGCCACTACGCAATGGCCTTGACGCAAATGCGCAAAGAGACAAAAAAAGCCCAAGGATCAATAACAACGAAGTCGAATACGTTACGCCGCGTCCGCAACCTGTCCACCCTCCACCGCACCGTATGCATTTTCACTCCAAGTCATGGCCGCCGACCTCTTTACTTCGTGCAGTTGCTGTCTTTGCGCTTTCTCTGCGTCTGCGCGCCTGTGCGTCGTAGCTTTGCGTCGTATCTCAGTTACCTGCCGCCAAAGCCGCTCAAGGCCACGCCCTCTATGAAGTAGCGCTGCGCGGCAAAGAAGAGGATAACCAGCGGTGCCAGCATAAAGGTGCCCGTGGCAAACACAGTCTCCCAACTGGTGGCATAGAACTGATCATTCATGGCGCGAATACCCACGGCCAGCGTCCACGTGGCAGGCTTGAGATAAATCAGCGCCTCGAGGAACTCATTGTAGTACTGGATGAAGGTCAAAATCACCACTGTAATCACTACCGGCTGGCTGAGCGGAATGAAGATCTGCCAGAGGATGCGCAGCGTGCTCGCGCCATCAATGCGCGCGGCGTCTTCCAGCTCCACGGGAATTCCCATAAAGAATTGGCGCATGAGGAAGACATACAAGCCATTCACGGCAAACCAAGCGGGCACAATCAGCGGTAAAAAGGTGCCAATCCAGCGGAAGGGCCAGCGATACCAGTAGCTGAACATGAGGAAGCGCGGCACAATCAGCACCACCACAGGCAGCATCATGGTGATCAGCAGGAGGGCAAAGAAGAAGTCGCGCCCCGGCCAGCGCAGGCGCGCGAAACTGAAGGCCACAAGCGAGGACGAAATCACCGTGCCGACGACCGTGAATACGCAGAGAATCATCGTATTCCAGAAGTAGAGCCACAGTGGCGCCTTGGCAAAGGCGTCAACATAGTTGCTCCAGCGGGGTGTCGACGGTATCCACTGAATGGGTGTGACGAATATTTCGGTGGGCGCCTTGAGCGACGAGGAGATCATCCACAGCACGGGCACAAGCGCCATCACCGCCAGCAGAATCAGCGTGACGTGGGCAATGATGCGTGTGGTAAGGTCGCGCCCCTGCCGATGCCTGCGCATGGTCTCTGCGTAGGCATCTACCTCAGCGTCCGTGCGCGGCTGGAAGGTGCTTTGCATGCAATCGACTCCTGGCGTGCACTGGATTGCGCCAGCCTTCAGGGGCCGGCATCTGCGCGCCTGGCGCGGAAGCCGGACGGGGCGGCGCAGTCAAATTACTCGTTTTCGTAATAAACCCAGCGCCCCTGCAAACGGAATTGAATAAATGTGAAAATGATGATAATCAGGAAGAAAAGCCAGGAGAGCGTGGCCGCATAGCCCAGCTTGCTGTATTCGAAGCCCTGCCTGTAAATGTAGAGCACCATGAAGAGTGTCGCGTCGGCGGGGCCGCCCTTGGTCATCACCAGGGCCGGGGCGAAGACCTGGAAGTTGCCAATCAGGCCGACCACCAGGTTGAAGAAGATCACCGGCGTCATCATGGGGAATGTCACATTCCAGAAGCGCTTCCACGTCCCTGCGCCGTCCAGCTCGGCAGCTTCAAGCAGCGACAGCGGCACACTTTGCAGCCCGGCCAGGAAGATGACCATTTGTGTGCCCATCACCCAGATACGCATGAAGATGAAGGCAGGTTTGGCCAGCGCCGGCTCAAAGAGCCACGCCTGCGGCGGAATGCCAAACCAGCCCAGCGCAGCGTTGATGATGCCGAAATCAGGGTGGTACGCGCGCTGCCAGATGAACGCGCTCACAACCACAGGCACCACCACCGGCAGGTAGAGCGCCGTTCGGTAAAAATTGCGGCCGCGGATGTTCTGGTTCAGGAGGATGGCGCAGAAGAAAGCCAGCGCCAGTTGCAGCGGCACACTGATAAACGCAAAATACGCCGTATTCCAGAGTGACTGCGGCACCTTGGGGTCACTCATCAACGCTTCAAGGTTCTTCATGCCCACCCAGCGCGCCGTCCCCAGCAGGTTCCATTCCTGAAAGATCAGAATGAATGACCAGACCATGGGAATGAGGATGAAGGCGACAAAGCCAATGATAAACGGTGACGCGAAGAGATAACCCTCAATCGCCGCACGGCGGCTGAAGGGCGAGCGCCGGCGTCGGCCGGTAGCGCTGGTGGAGACAACCGCCATGGGCACACCTCGAGGCAGGCGTTTACGAGGGAAGGGATCGGGAGGCGAATCGTAGACTGGATAGCTGGCTTATTGGTTGATTGATAATTGGTTGATTGGTGATTGGTTGATTGGTAATTAGTGATTGGTATGACTCCGGCACCCGACGCCAGTTACCAATTGCCAATTACCACTTACCAATCACCCAATCAACCAATCAACCAATCAACCATCCTTTGCCTAACCCTGCGACGCCCAGAAGTCGTCAAAGAGCTTCTGCACGCCGGCATCCACCTGCGGCATCACGTCGGCGGCTGTGGTGGTTCCGGCAATCAGCGGGTCCCAGCCCACAGGCTTAATGACTTCGTTCCAGTACTGCGTGCGCGGCAGGCCGCTTACAATGTCAATCTCACCCTTGTCAAAGGCCTTGAGGAATGCACCTGTGTTGGTCAGGCCGTACTGCTCCTGCACCATGGGTGCCCAGAAGCTCTCGACCAGCGCAACATTGTTGGGGATGCGCCCTGTGACTGTGGAGAAGATCTTCTGTCCCTCTTCGCCGGACATGAACTTGACGGACTCCCACGCGGCGTCAACCGGCGCCGTATTGAAGATCACCAACCCCTCGGCCCAGCCGCGGTGCGGACGATTCGCATCCTGCTGCTGCGGCATGAGCACCACATCAAAGTCAATCGCGGTGCCCTCTTCACGCATCTTCTCCGTTACCATCTGCGGGAACCACCACGGCCCCTCGTACTTCATGGCCGACTGGCCTGCGTTGATGCCGCCGGCGCCCGAGTCCAGATCGGCCGGCTTGGGGCTGATCGCCAGTGTGTGATAGAAGTCGCTGGCGATCTGCTGCACAATGTCAACGATCTCAGGCTGGGCAAAAGCCGAGGTCTTGGGGTCAATCAACGAGTCAAACTCCTGCTTGCCCGTGCCGCGGATCCAGTGGATGTCGCGGAACCAGTTGCCGTTGGCCTGATAGCCCCACTGCTTCTTGCCGTCCACTTCCTTGGTGAGCTTCTGCGCCGTCTCCACAAACTGATCGTAGGTCCAATCGTCAGTGGGATACGCCACGCCTGCCTCATCAAAGAGCTTCTTGGCATAGAACATGAGCATTGTGGCAACCTGCATGGGAATGAGATAGGTGTCGCCACCGCGCTCGGTGTAGTCGCGAATGGCCTGGTTATCCGCCCATGCATAATCGAAGCCGTCGCGCTCGCGCAGGCTGTTCACGCCCACAATCGCGCCGTTGTCGGCAAAGATCTGGAAGCCCCAGCCCTGCATGGAAGCCATGTCGGGGTTGCTGCCGCCTGCAAACTGCGCCTGGAGTGCAGCGTAGTAATTCTCATCATTGGGCAGGAAAACGGCTTCCATCGTCACGTTGGAGTTCTGCGCCATGTAGGCGTCGGCCAGCGCCTGGTAGGCGGGCTGGTCGATCTGGCCAAAGGCCATCACGGCGAGTTTAACAGCCTCTGCAGCGGGGGCAGCGCTGCCGGCAGCGCCCGCCGTGCTGGGCGCAGCGGGCGCTGCCGGTACTGCACAGGCGGCCAGCGCCAACGCCGCGGCGCCGGTGCCGGCAAACTTGAGGAAGGTGCGACGTGAGTAGACGCCCTTGTTCGGGTTGCTGATTTCGTTCATGGTCTCCTCCTGCTGATCTTGAGATTGCGATGGATGGAACCGGGCAATAGTGTGTCGAACTGTGCGTAGGCAGCCCGCGCCATTGCGGGCCGGAGGGATTGGCAATGAGTGGTGCAACGCGACGTGCAATTTGCGCCGTCGCGTTGATGCAGTTGTCGTCAGCCGCGCATAACGGCGCGAATCTCGCGCATACCTATGGAGATAATCCCCTCGGCTGCCAGAAAGTCGCGCGCCCGCGCCGACTGGAAGTAGTCATACTCCACTGTATGCCAGTGAGAATGGTCAGGATCTGCCGCTTCAAGCTCGGCGCTCGGTGCGTTGGGGTGAATAGCAAAGTAGGTAATGCCACTGGGCAGCGCGTGCAGCACCTGCTCGTACTCATCAATCACACCACCGCGCGAACCCATTTTGTCATAGCCGGGCGTAATGCGAAAGGTGTCTACAAGCGGCATGCCGCGCGCCTCAACCGCATGCGCCGCTTCCCGCCACGTGTCGTCGTCAACCCCACCCAGCAGCAAACCCCGTGTGTAGTCGTCCACAGCACGCGGAAAGAGCAGCGGCACGTTGTACTCGAAGCCGAGTTGCACGTAATGCTCGAAGAGCGGCCCCGTAACCGCTGTGCCCATGTGGGCGTCAATGTGCGTGAAGTCCAGGCCGTTGCGGTGCGCCCAGGCCACCTGCGCGCGCATCTCGGCGACGGCCGCAGCCACATCCATGTGCTTGATTGTCGCCTCGGGGCGCGGCCAGAACCAGCCATCGCAATCGATAATCCCGCTGGCCGGGTCGCACGTTGTCAGCGGCCGCCAGCGAATGCCTTTGCGTTCGCTGTTGAGGGTAAGGTGGATGCCGAGGTCGAGCGCGGGGTTGGCCACAGCCAGGCGCACAATCTCCTCGGACCAGGGACAGGGGATCATGACAGAGCCGGTGCGCACAATGCCGGCTGCATGTAAATCCAGAAACGCCTGATTGGCGCTGTGCAGCATCCCCAGGTCATCAGCATGAATGACCACAAGACGTGCGTCGGCGGGATAACCAAGTTGATGCAGCAGTGGGTTGTCGCTCAATGTACCGGCTTCCTAGCCGGCCCCAAAGCGCCGGTTCAGGTGAGTTCGATAAGGGGTAGTCCAACCAGCGTGGCAAAGGCGCGCAGTTCAGCGCGGCAGTCACCATAGGTGAGGCAAAGGTGGTGTTCCAGCCCGTTGCGCATCATGCGCTCGAAAACGGCACGCGCCGGGCTGTCAAACTGAATCACACCGCTGGTGCCGCTGAAGGAGGGGGGCGCCTGCACCATCGTGCCGCCACCCACCACCAGAGAGTACCCCTCGACGCCGTTTTCCAGCGTTGTGCGGTGCAGCCGCGCCAGCGTCACACGGCCAGGCTTGAGCGCAAACTCGAAGAGCAGCGGCAGCCTGCGGTTGCTGTGCACCGTCGCGCGAATGGGGCCCTCTGCTGTATCCGCCATGCTTGCCGGGGCAAGGCCGCAGTGCCACAGCACGCCGCTGTCGCTTGCAGCGTCAATGGAAACCAGGTCCGCAATGAAGGGCGCTTCGCCCGTTAGCGCCTTGAGCAGCGCCAGCGTGACAGTGCCGTTCACGTCAGCCTCGCAACTGGCCGGGCAGCCATCTTCGCTCAGCACACTCATGGCCCCGCAGGCAGCGCAGCCCAGTTCCGTAAAGAACTCGGGCCAGCAGCGCACGGCCATGCCGCGCAATTGTCGTGCATCGGCGGCGGCGCGCAGTGCTGCGTGCACGCCCGCCGTGCCGCGCACGGCCGCGCCATCCATCTCGCCCAGGTTGGGGGCAAGCGCCGCAGCCCGCTCCAGGAACGGCCTGCGTGCATCGTCGCTGGCGGCAGCCGCGGCGTGCAGCATATCTGTCAGCGAGAGCGCTTCCACCGCAACACCCAGCAGCGCACTCAGGTCCGCTTCATCGTAGGCGCACGTCTCAAAACCGGCTGGATGCTGCCCAACCAAACCAATCTTCGCGCCGTAGAGCAGCCGCCGCGCATGGCCCGCACGCGCCCACATCTCAATATTGCGAATGGCAACGTCACTTTCCGGCTCTTCCAGTAAAAAGTCGAAGTGGAGCTTATTCAAGGAGAATGCGTGGCCTGCCAGATTGATACCACACAAACTATTCAGGCGCAAACGTCCACCGTCGCGCACCTCGGGTAGCGCCCACAACAACACGGGCAGTTGCTGCGCCGCGGCAATGCGCGCCAGTTCAACCGCCATGGTGCTGTCGGCAAAGCTGGCCTGCAGCAGGAGCAGCAGATCGAAGGTCTGCGCCGCCAAAGTCGCGGCAACTTCGGCCGCCGCCGCCGCGTCCATGATCAGCCGATCGCGCGTGGCGCAGAGTTCCATGCCCGCCGCCTCCAGGCGCGTTACCACGGTCTGCGCCACCTGCTGCGCCAGTGGCACATCAAACGTCGGGCGGGCAATTGCCACAAGCGCAATCCGCAAAGCGTCACTCACAGGCGCACCTCAACCGGTAGTTCCTCAACACCGCGCAGGGCAATGTCGTGCCGCCAGCGGAGGGGCGGCTCCTCAATCAATGTGAAATCGGCCGTGCGCGCAAGCAGCGCGTGCAGCGCCTCGGGCAGCTCAATGCGCGCCAGCGGTGCGCCCAGGCAAAAGTGAATGCCAAGGCCAAAGCCCATGTGCTTGTTCTCGCTGCGCGCAATGTCAAAGCGCTCGGCTTCGGCAAAGGCCGCTTCGTCACGGTGGGCCGCGCCAATCATCAACAGCACCATTTCGCCGGCGCGAATCGTCTGGCCGCGCAGAAGCACATCTTCCGTTGCAATGCGCCACGATCGATGCACCGGCGCGTCATAGCGCAGCATCTCCTCAATGGCGCTCTCCATGAGCGCCGGCTGTACACGCAGGCGCGCCATTTCGCCAGGGTGGCGCAGCAGCGCGACCAGGCCATTGCCCAAAAGGTTGGTTGTCGTCTCGTGGCCCGCCACGAAGAGCGTCACGCAGGTGGAGATCAGTTCGCTGTCATCCAGTCGCGCACCCTCGGCCGCAACCAGACGGCCAATCAGATCATCGCTCGGCTGGCTGCGTCGCTGCGCCACCAAATCGCCAATGTAGCCACGCATGGCGGCAAGACCCGCCTGCGCCTGCTCCACACGCGCCACTGGTGCGCGCCCGCCGCCGCTGAAGAGCAGATTGATATCGAGCGCCCACGCGCGCAGTTGCGTTGCATCTGCGGCAGGGGCGCCCAGCATCTCCAGCACCACAATCGCAGGCAGGGGATAGGCGAGGTCGCGCATCAGGTCGGCGCGCCCGCCCTGTGCCTGCGCGCGCAGCAGCGCGTCGTCCACAAGTTGCGCTGCCAGGGCATGAATGCGCGGGCGCAGCGACTCCATGTGGCGCGGCGTAAACCAGGGCGCGAGCAGCGCGCGCAAACGCGTGTGGTCCGGCGGGTCCATGTGCGCGATCCCCACGCGGTAGTGTGCCTCGAGCAGCGCCGTACGGCTGCGGGCCTCGTCGGGCAATCTGTCCAGAATGTACTGGATCCGCCCGGCGCTGGAGAAGCGCCTGTAGTCGCGCAGGAGCGCAGCTACATCCTCATAGCGCGTAATCACCCAGCCGCCCCACGTGTCGCTCCAGATTACCGGTGCTTCGTCGCGCAGGATGGAATAGGCAGGGTACGGGTCGGCAAAGAAGTCGGGTTGCGCAATCAGGTCATCCACAAGGCTCATGGGCCGGCCACATCCTCATCTTCATACTCGCGCATGAACTCGTCCATGTTGATGGCGTGACCCGTCTCCGCCGAGCGGCTGGCGGCAAGCGTGACGGCTGTGCTGCGCAGTCCCTCATGCAGCGGCGTAATCAGGCCACCGGTATCTCCGCTGCGCAATGCCGCCACAAACGCCCGGTTGATGCCTTTGTGCAGCGGCTCTTCGTTTTGCCACGATTGCACGCCATCAGGCGTGTAGAGCGCGACTTCACGATCCGTCACGCGCACCATGCGGTCGCGCAGGCAGAAGTCGGCCGTGGGGCGCTCCTGAATCTCGGGGAAGAGCGCATAGGTGCCTGCGCACGCGCCCACCGCGCCATTTGCATAGCGCAAGGTTAGGGCGTAGCCATCCCAGTTGACAAATTCGGTCTCGAAGTTCGTCTGGCGCTGGTTGTAGGCCGCATAGACCGAGGTGACTTCACCGGCCAGCGCCCGGCTCAAGTCAATGAGGTGGATATTTTGATCTACGATCTGGCCGCCCGCGTTGGCGCGATCCCACATCCAGCGAATGGGTGGCCGCGTCCAGTACCAACGCAGGTTGACGAGCGCAACCGGTTCGTCGCCAATCAACTCCTGGGCGCGGCGGAAGGCGGGGCTGTAGCGCCACTGCAGCGCAGTAATTGCCGGCACGCGCCGCCCCGCTGCGGCGCGCACAAGGCGCGCGCCGGCATACAGGTCCAGATCAAGGGGCTTTTCAACAAAGATGGGCAGCCCGCGCTCCACGCACTGGTTTGCAATCGCGGCGTGCGTGGCCGTGGGCGTGCAAATGTAGACTGCATCGAGCGTCTGCTCGTCAAGCATTTTGCTATAGTCAGAGTAGGCTGCTGCACCGTAGTCACGTGCAAAGTCATGTGCGCGGCCGCTGCCATGATCACTGGCGGCGGCCACCGCAACGCCGGGCTCCTCATGCAGATAGGTCGCGTGCAAATGCGCCATGCGGCCTGCCCCAACAAAGCCAATGCGCAATGCCATGGCTGGCTCCTTTCGTATGGGGAATCAACGCACTGCCTTGCAATCAGTCAGACAGTCAAACGCTAGCGATTGCCGGTAGCCTCTACATCGCCACAACGCCTGCAGAGCGCACGGGCGCGGCGGCCTCAACCGGCGGCACAATCACCGGCTCGCCCATCAGGTTCTCCAAATAGCGACGCGACCAGATCAGCGACTGGAGCACTTCGCCCTCGCTGCGATCCCAGGCGGCGTCTTCGTGCTCAATGCTCAGGCTGCCGCCATAGCGCGCGTGGCGCAACGCCGCCAAAATGAGCGTCCAGTTCAATTCGCCCCAGCCGGGCAGCACATAGCGCCACCAGCCGTCGCCGTCAATGCCCTCACGCGCAAGGCGCGCGCGGTCGATAACCGTGTCCTTCACATGCACGTGGGCCACTCGGGGCGCGTAATCGCGCAGCGCAGCATAGGCGTCCACCATCTGCCAAACGAGATGGCTGGGGTCAAAGCCAAGGGTCAATTCGGGCAAGGCGACATCAAATAGTTCATGCCAAAGCGCCGGGCCGGTGGCAATATTGCCCACCGCCGGGCAATTCTCAATGGCCACGGTCACGCCGCCCTCCCGCGCAAGGGGCAGCACCGTCTCGCCCAGCCACTCAATCACGTCGGGCAGGTTGGCGCGCAGGCTGCGCCCGGGCAAGCGCCCCGTTGCCAGCACCACAAGCGGAATCGCGTGCTCGCCGGCAAAGCGCAGCCGGTCGATCACGTTGCGGCGGTGCATGGCGCGCTCGGCTGCGTCGGCGGCAAGCACGTTGCGCCCATAGGTGAGCGAGACAATTTGCGCGCCGGTGCTGCGCGCCGCGGCAAAAGCCGCGCTCTCCAGCGGCACTGCAGGGCCCACCTCAAGCCCGGCAAAGCCATTCTCCATGGCCCACGCTGCCATCTTGGGCAGGCTCCAGGGCTGGAAAGCGCCAAAGAGGGTGAGGATGTTGGTGTGAAAAACAATGGGCGGGCGAAAGCCAGTATAGGGGATGGCAGGCGCAGCATTTGCGGCAGCCTGCACAGGTGCATCAAAATCCATGGAAAGTACTCCTGCTCAAAAAAAGACAAATCGGGTGCAGACTGCGCGCCCCATCCGCCGCTACGACAAAGTCATCTGCGCGCGCTGATTGGCTTGCGTCAAAACGGGTGCAAGCGATGCGCTTTGCGGCGTGAAGACAAAAGCATCGAGCGCCAGCACACCTGCGCCTACAACGCCGCTCTGCCCGCCAAAGGTAGTGGGGAGCAGGTCAACCCCATCGGCAATGCCGCCGAATGCATGCCGCCGCATGGTGCTTTCGGCCACGGGCGCAATCAGGTCAAACGCCTCGGCCAACCAGCCCCCCAGCATGATCATCTCGGGGTTAAGCACATTAACTACATTGGCCAGCGCCAGGCCAAGGAAGTGGGCGCGTTCTTCCAGCATCTCCACAAGCGCAAGGTGACCATCGCGCGCGGCATCGCAGATCACGGCCATTGGATCAGCGCGCAATTGCGTCAGCCCCGGCTGAATCGACTCGGCGCGCGCCAGCAGCACAGTCTCGGAGATTTCGGTCTCAAGGCAGCCATAATTGCCGCAGCGACAGAGCGCGCCCCCCTCCGGGCGCATAACCCAGTGGCCAATTTCGCCTGCGCCCGAATCGGCCCCGTGGTAGAGCGCGCCATCCACCACCAGCCCCGCACCCACGCCCACACGTGCATACACAAAAGCCAGCGCGCGCACATTGCGCCCCACACCGTAGAGACTTTCGGCCAGCGCCATACAGCGCACATTGTTGTCTACAACCACAGGCAGCCCCACCTGCGCGCTCAGCAGCGCCCCAAGCGGTGCATGCTGCCAGCCCAGGTTGGGTGCAAAGACATTGACACCTGTCCGGCTCTGCACAAGGCCGGACGCCCCCACGCCGATGCCCACAATTTGCCCCCCGCCCTGGCGCGCATCCTGCGCCTCATGGGGCCAATCTGGCCGCACAGCCTGCGCGCCCGCGTGCTCCTCAATGAGCACATGGCACATGGCCGCTGTGCGCTGCATGGCGTGCTCGGCGGATTCGTTCGGCTCAATGTCAAAAACGCGCTCGCCCCGCACATTGGCCTGCATGTCCACTTTGGCCACGCGAATCTGGTCGACACCCACGTAAACACCAAGGGCGCAGCGACTCCCAGGGCGCAGCCGCAGCGCCTGCGGCGGCCGTCCTGCACCGGCACGCGCCGCCGCCAAATCCGTCCCCGACTCCACAACGAGGCCCATGTCAATCAATTCAGCGATTAGGTTGGTAACGGTGGTGGTGGAGAGGTGGGTTTGGCGCGCCAGGCGCACGCGCGAAATGGGCTGCTGGCGCAGCAGCGCCAGCAGCAGCGTGCGCACATTGTGCGCTTTAACAGTCAATGCATTGCGACCGGAGTGAAATGGGGTAGTCATGTAATCCGCTGTTTCGTGTGCGCAGCCGCATTACTTTTCCAAAGGGATTAATCGCGCAACATGAGTATAGCACGCCTTGCAGGGGTGTCAATGGAGAGTGTGCGGCCTGCCAGGGCGTCACAAAAGTCAGGGATTCGCGCATGC
>DIAV01000323.1 GCA_002415895.1 Anaerolineales bacterium UBA5069
GTGGGCCGCGCGAGGGCCCGGTGGAGGGGAGGCGCCTCGCCGGCGGCGGCGTCCGCCGATGCCGGCCACGCCGCCACTGTCGCCCCAGCCGGATTCCAGTTGCCCGAAATGTCGCCCATGAGCAGCGTCGTAAAGTTCTGCGTCTTGTTGCTTGCCAGCGCGAAGGTGGCAGATGACGGGGTGAAGCGCCAGATACTCCCTGTGGCCGGGAAGGGGCCCATGTTGATCAGGCGCACACTCTTCTGCAAGATCAGCGCCGCGTCGTGCGATGTGACGCCGTTCTCGCCGGTGACATCCGCCGCCACAAGAGCATCGCCGGTGAGCCGCGGCTCCAGTTGCACTGCTTCGCGCAGCGCCAGCGCGGCGTCATAGGCGGTAATGCCGTTGACCTGGTCGCTCTTGGCGGGCGTCAGTGTGTGGCTGCCCTCATAGATTTGCGCCCAGCCATACACACCGCCTGCTGTGCTGTTGGTGCTGCCCGCATCGAGACCGGTCAGCGTCAGCGTTGCGCCAGTGACAGCCTTGGCATCCTTCCAGTAGGTCACTGCACCGTTTACGCTGTAGCGTGAGAGCAGGCGAATGCTGCCGGCTGTACGCGTGTTGGAGACAGCGCCGCCGTTGATTGTGGCAGCGCTGATTGTGAGTGGCCCGCTCTGCCCGCCGGCGCTGGTGGACGTGAATGTCAGCCGCATGACCTCGCCGCTGGATGCACCAAGCACCGTCGATCCAGTCAAGAGCACCTGCACACTGTCGCTGCCTGGTGTTGGCGTGGCCGTCCAGCCGGTGGTGAGGCCTGCCCCAGCCACGCTCACAAAGGCGAGCAGCGATGACGGGTAGTTTAGGGTAAGGTTGATGGACTGGAGGTTGCTGTTCAGCCCGCTCATGGTGACGGGGATGACGACAGTACTCGCCCACTGCACCTCCGGCGCGGGCACGGGCAGGGCGAGGGCGACAACGTCGCGCACGGTGAGCGCCGCCGTGGCGCTGTGGGAGCCACCGTCGCCATCACTCACAGAGAGGGTGATTGTGCGGTTGGCGGGGCCGCTGCCCGCGGCTGCGGTCAGTGTGGGCGCAACGCCTGCGCCATCGGCGGTTGAGCCGCCATCGCCGTAGTCCCAGGCGTAGGTGAGCGGATCGCGCACCGGGCCGGCGGGATCACTGCTGCCGCTGCCGTCGAGTGTGATCGAACTGCCCTCGTCCACAAAGTAGGGGCCGCCCGCGTTGGCGGTGGGGGCCACATTGTTGATGGTGATGGTGGCGCTGTCGGTATCAAAATCTGTGCCGTCTGAGACGCGTAGCACCACAATTTGTGTGTCGGGGTCATCGCGCGTGGCAGCGCTGAAGGTGACGGATGCGCCGTTTGTCTCGAAGGAACCGTTATTGTCCAGGTCCCACGTGTAAACCAGGTCGCCGGGGACATTGTCAATGTCGGTTGCGCTGCCGTTGAGGGTGATGGATGCGCCTTCGTCCACGCTTCTGTTGCCGCCGGCGTTGGCAATGGGCGGGTCATTAACTGCACCAACAGTAATTGAGACAGTGGCCGGGGCCGAAGTCGCGCCATGCGGGTCCACCGCGCGGTAGGTGAAGGAGTCGAGGCCGAAGTAGGTGGGCGTCGGTGTATAGGTGAAGCCGCCATTGCTGTTGAGCGTCAATGCGCCGTGGGCAACGCCGGTGACCAACTGCGCCGTGAGTGCCTGGTTGTCGGGCAGGTCACTGTCATTGCCGAGCACACCCGGCGCATTCACCGTGAGCACGCCATTCTCGCTGATGGTATAGGCATTCGCTGCCGCTACCGGCGCGGTGTTGATGCGCACGCTGCCCGCGACACCCGTGGCGGACTGCTCGTTGATAAGTATCCCTGATATTCCAATCGGAACAAGGCCGGTTGTCCCTGTTTTTGCCTTCAGAGTAATCACGGCGACTTCGCCGCTGGCAATGGGTGGATCTGCAACCGCAAAGGCAAACAACACGGTGCCCACCGTTTCGTCATTGATGATGCCCAACCATCCGGCTGTGGCTGCACCGGTCTCTGCTGAGACAAGCTCCAGCTTCGTGCTGTCGTAAGTTACAGTGGCTTCAATGGAGATCACGGCGGCGGGCAGTGGTGACGCGAGTGTCACGGGGATTGACACCGTCGCATCCGGCGCCACAAACAGGCCGGATGCGACCGTAAGGGTGGCGGCGCTTTGCGCCAGCACCGGCCCTGCAGGCAGGGCCAGCGAGACGGCCAGCATGAGGATCAGGATCAGGGAAGTGGGACGCACAAACAAACGCGGGGATCGCATGTCCATTCTGTGTTGCCCTCCGGGAGTTGTGAGATGGCTTGTCACTGCAAGAACTGCATCGAGCCCGAACGCGCCAAGGGAGGGGGTTGGCGTGTCCGTTACAGCGCTGTTTTGACGCAAGCGTGAAGCGATGGCCCCAGCGGCTTCAGCGTGCGGAAGCTGAAGCCGCTGGTGTATACAACTGTTCACGGCCTTCTGTAATCTACTTGTCAATCATTGGCAGATAAATGCGCACCGGGCTCTGCGCCCAGTACACAACCTGAATGGGGCGCTCATCCCCGGTGGCCTCGACCTTGAGCAGGGCGGCGAGTGGATCGGCGCCACGCACGCGCACTGTGGCGATGAGCCTGCCGTCCGGCAACGGCGTTGTCGACGCCAGCCCTATGCGTGCCACGCCCGCCTGGCTGAGGTTGACCGCGGCCATTTGCCCCGCTTCCTGCGCCACCTGCGCCGAGATGATCTCGAGCCGGCTTGTGTCATAGCGCAGCAGCAGATCGACGGCATGCACGGGTGTCGCTGCGGGCTTGAGTGTGAAGATCAGATCGGAGTCGCCATCCGGGGCGGCAACGGAGTCAATGGTGAGTGTGGCAGCGGCGGCATCGGCCACTGCACCGGCATCCGCCGCCGTGTCCAATGTCGCGTCGGCGGCGCTGTCCGGCGCGGCGGCCACGCGGGGTGGCGGCGTCCAGCTCCCCGAGACATCACCCAGCAGCACCGCGCTGAAGTCCTGGTTCGCCTGGTCGGCCAGCAGCGGCGCATAGGTGCGCTCGGCGGGCAGGAAGCGCCACACGTGCGCGCCGGGGCTTAGCGGCAGTGTGGCCAGCCTGACGGCCACACGCAGAACTGCGATTGCGTCATTCTCATCCACGGCGCCCGACTCATTAATGTCGGCGGCAAGCGCTTCGGCGGGCGTCAGCGTACGCAGACCTGCGCGACTTTGCAGGACGAGCGAGGCATCCAGTGCGCTAATGCCGCGCGCGCCATCAGCCTTGCTCGGTGTCAGCGTCCATGCGCCGCCCGCCACATTGGCAAAGCTGAAGGCACCGTCGGTTGCACTGGCGGTTGTGCGCGTATCGCTGTCGGCCAGCGTCAGCGTTGCATCCGCCACCGCGCCATTGTCACTCCAGAAGCGCACGGCTCCCGCCACCGTGGCAAGCGGAACGGAGAAGCTGCCGTCGGTCAACCGCGCGGCGGGCACGTCTTCGCCATTCGCCGTCACCCGGCCAAAGGCAAGCGCGCTGCCGGCCCCCGGCCCACCCACAACTGTGAACGAGAGATTGACGAGCGTACCATCACCCGCAACGGCGTTCACCGTGGCCATGGAGACGGTAACAACGCCCGATTCCGTCAAGTTGGGCGTAATGGACCAGCCCATGCCTGCGCCGGCGCTTGTCACTGCGACAGGTGTGAGCACTGCGGGGTCATAGCGCACGCCGAAGCGCAGACCGCCAAAGTCGGTGGCTTCGGTGAAGGCAAGCGGCACGTTGATGGTGCTGCCGTGGACACCGCTGAGCGTGGGCAGCGCGAAGCGGGGCGGCAGAATCTCGGTGACTGTCCACGTAAAGCTCTCGCTGTCAGTGCCTCCCTGGCCGTCGCTCACAGTGACGGCCACGTTCCAGGGGCTGCCGGTGGCGGCGGTGTAGCTGATCTGGCCGCCAATCGCGCCGGTGCTTGTGCTGTAGGTCAACCCTATGGGCAGGCCGACAACGTTGTAGGTCAGCGGGTTGCCGTCGGCATCACTGGCGCTCAGTTGCAGCGACACAGTTGCGCCTTCCACGCTCGCCTGATCGCCAATCGGTGCGAGCACCGGTGCATCGTTCACGGGCGTCACAGTGATGTTGACGGTGGCCGTGTTGCTGTCAGCCTTGCCGTCGTTGGCTACGTATGTAAAGCTGTCATTGCCGCTGTAGTTGGCGGCGGGTGCGTAGGTGCGATTCGCACCGCTTCCGCTCAGCGTGCCGTGGCTGGGCGGCGTCACGGTATAGGTCAGGTCATCGGCGTCGGCGTCGGTGGCCACAAGCACAATCGCGACCGGTGTGTCCTCCATCGTGGTCGCGGTGCGGTTGGTTGCAACGGGCGCTCGGTTGAAGTCCGTGATTGCCCAGTTGAAGCTCTCGCTATCTGTCCCGCCCTGGCCGTCGCTCACGCTCACCGTAACGGCATAGGGGCTGTTTGCTGCGGCGGCGAAGGTCACGTCGCCCGTGATCGCGCCGCTGGCGCTGTTGATGCTTAGTGACGGCGGCAGCCCCGTGGCGCTGAAGGTGAGGGTGTTGGCTTCGGCATCGAAGGCGCTGGTGGCAAGGTTGATCGTAGCCCCCTCGACGCTCGCCTGGTTGCCAATGGCCGCGAGCACCGGCGCATCGTTGACGGACACCACAGTGATGCTGACTGTGGCGACATTGCTGTCGGCAGCGCCGTCCCTCGCGACGTAGGTGAAGCTGTCGCTGCCGCTGTACTCGGCGGCAGGTGTGTAGGTGAAGGAACCGTCAGGGCTGAGCACGAGTTGGCCGTGTGCGGGGGCGGTGACAACGTGCGCGGTCAACGCATTGCCATCCACATCACTGTCGCCATCCAGCACGCCGGGGGCCGTGACAACAAGCGCTGTATCCTCGGGGGTGCTGTAGCTATCGGCGTCGGCCACCGGCGCGATATTGACCTCCGCCACAACCACGGTGATGGACTCTTCGTCGGTCAGGATCGGGTTCCCGTTGTCGGCCACGCGCACGCTGAAGGTGAAGCTGCCCGGCCCCTGGGCCTCTGTCGGCGTCCAGGTAAACGCGCCGCTCTGCGCGTCGATGTTTGCCCCCGCCGGCGCGCCCACAAGGCTGAAGGCCAAGGTGTTGGCAGGCAGGTCCACATCGGTTGCCGAAGCAGTGAAGGCGAGTTGCACCTCTTCGTTGATGCTCTTGCCGCCAATGGCCGCGAGCACCGGCGCGTCGTTCACCGGCGTCACAGTGATGTTGACGGTGGCCGTGTTGCTGTTAGCCTTGCCGTCGTTGGCGGTGTAGGTGAAGCTGTCGCTGCCGTTGTAATTGAGATCGGGCGTATAGGTGAGGTTCGGCGCGATGCCGCTGAGCGTGCCGTGGCTGGGCTGCGCAAAAGCATAGGTGAGCGCGCCCGCCTCGGGATCAACGGCGTGGAGCGTGACAGCCGCGGGTGTCTCCTCGGCTGTGGTGATAGTCAGATCATCCGCCACCGGCGGCAGGTCGGAGGGTGCGTTGGAAATCGCCACGCTCGCAACCTCGGGCGTAACGTCGGGGTTCGTTGTAGAAAGCTGCGCCTGGTACTGGATATAACGGCCGTCGGGGCTGGCCACTGCACCGTCGCCACCCACGGCCTGCCATGCAGACCAGCTGCCATCAGGCACGGCGCTGTCACCCGTGCGCGTGAGGAAGGCCACGCCCGTGCCCACAGGGCGATCACCCGTGGAGGAGAGCAGCAGCCAATCCTTCTTCGCGTTGGCGTCGATCACGCGCGAAGTGAAGGTGCACGGTGAGCCGTAGGGTGACATGTGCAGCCAGTCCACCACAAGCGCGGGGCCGTTGCTGTTGAAATCGCTGATGAGTGGGCGCATGGTGCGCGTAATGGCGACATTTTGCGTATGCACCAGCGCCCCATCAATGTAAAAGCTGATCGCCGACGCACCCCATTCAATGCGATAGCGATGGGGCGCGCCGATATACGCATTCCCGAGCAGGGTGTTAACCTCGGCGCCGTTGTTGTTGGTGCGCGCATAGAGCCCCTGCCCCGTACCCCCTGTGCTGAACATGGCCCAGTAGAGCACGCTGTATACATCGACGCCGAAACCCACATGCTGGGAGTTGGCGGCGGCGAAGGTGGCAACGAATTCGATCGCGCGACCGGGGCCAAAGTAGGGTTCAAGGGTGGCGATGATGGCGTCGTCCACACGGGCAACTGCACCGTTGAAGGTGGCCGCGCCCCCCGTCTGCCACACGTAGCTGTCCCACCCGGCGGGCAGCGTGGCGCCGCTGAACTCTGTGCCCACCGTGGGCGCAAGGATGATTTCACCGTTGGCGGCCTGCGCCACATAGCACGCACCCGCAGCGCCCGCGCTGAAGTCGGCCAGCGTATCGTCGCCGGGTGGCGGCGGGGGCGGCGCTTGCATGGTAGTGAAGCTCCATGTGACGGGCGCACCCAGCGCGTTGTCGCTCAGGTCGGTAACGCTGCCGGCAACTGTTGCCTGATAGGTGCTTTCGTAGGCAAGATTGCTGGTGGGGTTGAGTGTGGCCGTCTGTGTGCCACTGTCATAGGTGAGGGTCGCGGGAATCACATTGTTCGCGCTGTCACGCAGCACAAACGCTGCCGCCGTCAGCGTGGCTGCTTGCATGTCCTCACTGAAGCGCACAATCACGTTGTCATCCACGGCCACACCACTTGCGGCGGGGGCAGGCGTGCGCTGGATGATGGTGGGCGGGATGGTGTCGGCCACAGGTACGGTGGCAAAGAGCACATCAACCCAGTAGTTGCCGCCGCCCCCAGCGGTGGGAAAGCCGCCCCCAATTGCATTCGCACCGTTGGGGCCATTGGGGGCGCCTGTTGCAACGGCAACCAGCGGCCCGTTGACAAAATCCGTAGCGAAGGCGTTGGGAGTGAATGAATAGCCACCCTGCGGCGCGTAGTACGAGGCCATGTAAAGTGTGCCGGCAGTAATTGCAACCGGCGCGGGGAAGAGCACCTCCTGCCAGCCGGTTGTTGTCACCGCGTTGAGGGTGGCCGATGCAAGCTGCACGCCATCATTGCTCCACAGCGTCACGACAAAGGGGCCGCCCCCCAGAATGGCCCTGTAGAAGCGGATGCCCGTAATGGAGCCGTCGACAACGCTCTTGAAGCGCACGCCCAGGTCATAGGCGTTGGTGTCGACAAAGCTTCCTGCGCCGCCCGTGCTGCCCCACAGTGAGCAGGGGCAATTGTAGGTGACAGCCGTTGTGGCGAAGGACCATACCTGATCTGCTGCAAGCGCGTTGCCCGCAATATCCTCAAGCGCAGTCGTAAGCATTGCCGTGTACGCTGTGTTAACGGCCAGGGCTGCGTTGGGCGTGAGTGTGGCCGTGCGCGTGGCGACGTTGTAGGCGAGGGTCGCGGGAATCACATTGTTCGCGCCGTCGCGCAGCGCAAACGCGGCTTCCGTCAGCGTGGCCGCGTTGATGGGTTCGCTAAAGGTTGCCGAGACAATTGCATTGGTGGACACAGTCGTTGCACCCTGCGGAGGCGCAAAGGCCGTTACCGTGGGTGCAGTTGTGTCATCAGCGTAGGTGGCCGCATAGGCGCCCGAGGCTGCCGCAAATTGGGCATAGGCCACGCCCTTAACCGTACTCACCGTATAGTCCACGGGCGCGCCGCCGCGTGTGAGCGCACTCAACAGCTGCGTACCGTTGCGTTCCGGCAGCATGGCCATAAGCCCATTGGCCCCGTCGCCCACGTTGATCGCAAAGGTCAACATGTTGCCGGTGTAGCTCAGGTTGGCGAAGGAAGAACCGTTGCGCCCATCCACCCACGTCAGCAACTGGCGCGCGCTGATGATTGGCACATCGCGCGCCTGCGCCGCAGCCACAATGGCGGTTACATTCGCACCGGAACTGCCTCCTTCGGTGTGCTGATTGGAGACAAAGGCCCCGTAATAGCCCTCTGCGCCCAGTGCACGATCAAGCAGCGTGTTCACGGTTGCGGGATACGATTGCCCCGCCTCGTCGCTCATCTGCGTGGCTGCCTGGTAGACATCAATCATCGCGCCGTCTACATTGGCAAAGCGCATGGGCATGCCCGAGCCGGTGAAGAGCCCCGGGCGATCCAGAATCCACGCAGCGGGCCAGTAGTAGTAGTTGGTGTCAAGACGAATGCCGTTGGCCAGTTCGGTAAGGGGCTGGCTGGCCCAATCGCTAAATGCAATGCAGTGCGTGCGCTGCGTTTGAGGCACACCGGCGCTGGGATACAACCATGCAAAGGCTGCGATATCATCTGCGTACGCCGTTGCCAGTTGCCCAGGTGTGAAGTCAAGACAGCTTGTATCCACATGCACGGCAAATTCGTGCCCCTGTGCCTGAAAAGCCGCAAGCTGCGCGTCGTCCAGGCCCGGATTGCCGTAGGCGTAGATGGTGCTGCGCACACACGCCCAGTCATTCACAACGCAACCGGGCTGGCTGGCGGCGTTGTGGTTCGTGAGCCGCCCCACAATATCGCCGCCGCTGTGGTCATCGTGTGTCATAACGACAACCGCCTTCTCGCCGCGCGGGAAGTACCAGAAGCGCGGCAGCGGCATCTGGTTGGTGTTCATGCTGGTGATGAGGTTGGCAAGCAGCCGCTGCGCCTCATCGGCCTGGGGAATCGCGATCCTGGCGAAGTTGACCCAATCAGGCCGTGGATCAGCCACTGCAGGGCCAAAGAACAGATCGTTCGAGCGCTTGGGCACAGCGCCGTCGCGCTCCTGCCCAGCCCAGGCGGGGTTGCCCTGGCGCGTCTGCACCACAGAGCGCGCAAGATCGAAAGCAAAAGCTGCGACCTGCCCGCCGTTTGTGCCGACACTGTGCAGCGTAACAGCCGGATTTACCGTCGGCGTGGTCGTGTCGCTATAGAGCATGGCAACGGCGCCGGCGCCGTTAAGCGCATAGCGGTCGGCCGTACCGTGAAACTGCATCGTCTCGCCCACAATGCCCGCGCCGGGGCTGGTGGCCGTGTCAACCAGGAAGTAGCCTTCGGCCAGCGTGCCGCCCGCCGCAGTGAGCCCCAGCAGCGGCAGCAGGTCGGCGTCGGGGCGCATGGCAATGAGGTTACCGCCTGCATTCACCCATGCGCTCAACATGGCAGCCTGCGCAGGCGACACGTCCACCTCGCCCAGAATCGCCACCTGGTAAGCGCCCAGCAGGCCGGCGTCCACAGTGCTGATCTCCTGCACGGCAAAGAGGTTCAGTCCCTCGGCGCGCAGAATCTCTGCATAGTAGGTGGAGAAGGGCCGGGCCGCGTCGCTGATCACCAGAATGGGGCCACCGGGGCCCTGGGTGGGGGGCGGGCCGAGCGGCGCTGCGGTGGTGAAAGACCAGGTGAAATCTGCGCCCAGGGGGTTGCCCAAAGCGTCGGTTATGCCGGCGGCAAGGCGTGCCGTATATGTGGTTGCATCCGCGAGGGGGTTCACGGGGACAAGAATCACCCGGCGCGCCACTGCATCGTAACTCACGGTGGCGGCCACCGGCGGGTTGGCGCCGTCGCGCAGCGTGAAGTTCGCGCCCGTTACAGTGGCCGCATCCAACGCCTCTGCAAAAAGGGCGTTAACCGTGGCTGTAGCTTGCACGCCCGTGGCATTCCTGGGCGGCGAGACTGAGAGCATGGTGGGCGAGCTGTTGGCCTCGTAGGTGACCGCGCCGCCCTGCGCCACGCTGACATCCGTGGCCGCGAAGGCAGGGGTTTGCGCAGCGAGTGCCGGCCAGGGCAGCAACGCTGCACTGACAACGAAAAGCAGCGCGCACGCGACTGCAATGCATGTGCGAAGTTGAGCGGGGGACATCCTCTCCTCCATCCTTAGCCAGCTATCTGGCACATCATTTGCGTGCTGGTGCTGAATCGCCTCGCCGATTTGTGTGCCAGGGGCGCAGCGGCGGGCCTTTTCTTCAACCAGCAATGGGGGATCTGTACAGGATTGCGCGCGTCAGCACGCAAAGCAAACCAGGTGCGCAACACGTTTCAGCTTATGTAGACGACCAACAGCATCCGCGCCGACGGCGAAAGGCTTGCGCGCATCAACTACACTTGGGGAGGGGAGAATGGAGGGGGGGTCTCGCCACCGTGAAGAAGCGAGAAGAACCTGCAATTAAGCACAGAGCAGAGCGACAATTGCCAGCAAAGCGCAAAAAGCGCAATCATGGCTGGGGCAGGTGGAGCGCAGGGGGGGAATTGTCAAACGATAAGCAGTCAGAATGGAAACAGCACGCGCCACGCGCAAATTACAGCAAATCTGCACATGCTGTACGCGGCATTGTAGCACGAATTGTGCCAACACGCGCGTCGAATCTGTTGCGTTGTTTGCAAATCGCGGCAGAGCGGCGCGCCGACCCGCGTTCCAACCCGACGCAGTTTCTGTTTCGCATTCACACTTGACGATGCCGGCGGCGCGGCGTACACTCCATGTGCGCTCAAGGGAATTCCCCTCGCTATGCGCGCCACACTCTCCGGCTGCGACCATCGCCGCTTACCCATCATGCGGTTTGCGTTCTCCCCGCTTCACGCGCAACCCCGTACCGGCCGTTCCACTGCCGCGCGGCGGCGCGCCCTGCGCGCACCCCTGCTGGTGGCCTGCCTGCTCATTGCCTGCCTGCTCATCGTGGTTGCCGCCGCGTTTGGCGGCGCGCGCGGTGCGCGCGCCAATGATGCGCCGCAGTTGAGCGGCACAGTGACCAACGCCGGCGGCGCCCCGCTGGGCAATATTGAGGTGCTGCTTTACGACAACAACGCCGCATACTTGAATCGCTCCGCCTTCTCGCTTGCAGAGAGCGGCTACTACAGCTTTACCGGCCTCACCGCCGGCGTAACCTACCGCGTTTTCTTTAACGATGGTACAGGCATCCACCTCCCCACCGCCTACAACGACAAAGCCAGCGTAGCAGAGGGGGACCCCATTCCCTTCGACGGGACCCCCATTGTGCTGGATCCCGTGCGCCTGACGTCCGCGGCGCGCCTTAGCGGGCGCGTCACCGATGCCGCCGGCGATGCGCTTGGTTCTGTTAACGTCACTCTCTACGCGCCCGACACGCTCAACCCTGCGCAGTGGCCGCCGCTGGACATCCCCATCCAGAGCGACACAGATGGCTATTTCCACGTTGGCGCGCTGCGTGCCGGCACCTACCGCGTGGGCTTTGCCCACGCTTCCACGTCGATCTACGCGCCCGCCTTCTTTCCCAACCCCGCGCGCACATTGGCCGAAGCGGCGGATATTGTCATCGGCCCGGGTGAATACCGCGAAAACCTGAACGTCGTTCTGGCGCGCAACGCAACCATCACAGGTACGGTTGCAGGCATTGACCCCGCTGCGCCGGGCCAGATCTTTGCGTGTGCGCGCAAGTATGGCGAACCGCCACCGCGCAGCGGCCTGTGGTATGCCGGTGACTGCATTGCCTACGCGTCGGTTATTGCCGATGGCAGCTATGCAATCAATGGCTTGCAGCCAGGCGATTACAACGTCTTCTTCTTTGATCTCGATTGGCCGCCCGCCTACTTTGATGCGCCCTACATCGATCCTGCGGCGGGGGCATCTGGCGCCACAGGCAACCTGCCCCCCACCTTGATTACGCTGGGCGTGGGCGAGACGCGCGCGCAGATAGACATTACGCTGCGCAGCGCGGGTTACATTGCCGGCACGGCGCACGCCCTTGACGGCACGCGCCTCGGCAATGTGGATGTTCGCCTCTACCGCCTGCAAGATGGCGCGTGGCGCTGGCTGCACAGCACGCGCACCGATGCGCGCAGCGCGGCAGATCTGCTGGGGCGCTTCACCTTCCAAACGGTGATCTCCGGCACCTACACAGTGGGCTTTATGGACCCGCAGGGAACCTTAGCGCCCACCTACCACCCGAGCCTGCCCACGCTGGGCGATGCAACTGCCTTTGATGTCGAGGTCGGCGCGCCGTATCCCAATATTGACGGCTATCTACCTGCGGGGGCGAGCGTGGCGGGGCGCGTGCTCGCGCCGCAGGGCGCGGCAGGGACGCTGTCGCCGCTGGAGGGGGCCGAGGTCAGCCTCTATCTGCGCGGCAACGAGTGGCTGGCACAGACAATGACAGACAGTGAGGGGCGCTATCTGCTGGCGGGGTTGGGCGTGGAGAATCATGTGCTCTTTGTGCGCGATCCGGCGGGACGCTTTGCGCCGGCCACGAGCGCGCCCTTTACTGTGGCATCTCTGGCGCAGACGCCCGCCGTGGCTGCGTCCGGCGGGGCTGCACCCATGGCAGACATTGTGCTGGCAGCGGGCGCGCTTGCGGAGACAGCCGTCATGACGCCCACCGGCCATGTACGCAGTGAGGCGGGCGGGACGATTGCGGGCGCAACGGTCACGCTCTACAAACTGCCCGGCCAGCGTGCACGCGTGGCCACCGGGGAGGCCGAACCCTTTACATGTGCTTCGGCCGCGTCTCTGGGTGCGGCCACGGCGTGGAGCGCCGCAGCGCCTGAGAGCGGGGCGATTTTCGCCTATCCGGAGGCCGAGGGGTTGGAGCCTGCGATCAACCCGCAGCGCACAAATGCGAGTGGTGCGTTTGGCTGGAAGCTGCCGCCGGGCTGCTGGTTTGTGCGTGTAGAAGTGCCCAGCTACTATGCGGGCGCATCGGCTGTTGCCGGCGCGCCGCCACTGATTGCCGACCTGGACGTTGTGCTGCAGCCACTGCCCGCCACGCCCACGCTTGTGCCGCCGCCAACAGCCACAGCAAAGGCGACACAGCCCGCGACGCCCACGCCGACACCGCTTGCCGGTACACCCCAGAAAACGCCACAGAGCACGGCGACCACCGCTTCCCAGCCAACCGCCACGCCCACCCTACAGTCCACCGCACCATCGACACCATCGACACCAT
>DIAV01000345.1:0-5766 GCA_002415895.1 Anaerolineales bacterium UBA5069
GCAAGAACAGAAACAGAGGGGCAGAGGGCCATACGGCTCCTGCCCCTCTGTTCTTTTTCCTGCAGTTGCTTTTCTTTGCGTTTCCTCTGCGCCTTCGCGCCTTTGCGTCGCAGTTCCGCAGTTACCAGCCAAAGCCCGACTGCATGATTCCGGCCCAGAAGCTGGGGAGGATGCCCACGACGATGGTGAAGGCTGCGGCAATCGCCAGGCCAATCTGCAGTGCGGGCCAGGTGTGCGGAACAGTGGCCTCGCGCTCGGCGCTGGGTTTCTCGAAGTACATGGCCACCACCACGCGCAGGTAGTAATAGGCCGCAATCGCACTGGTGATCATGCCCACCACAGCCAGCCACGCCCAGCCGCCGTTGACGGCAGCGCGGAAGACAAAGAACTTGCCAAAGAAACCGGCCAGCGGCGGCATACCGCTGAGGCTGAACATGAAAACGGCCATCAGGAAGGCCAGCAGCGGCGCGCGCTGGTTGAGGCCACGCGCATTCTCCTGCAGGGCGTCCTCGCCCACCTTCTCCTCAAGCGTCATGATGATGGCGAACGCACCCATGTTCATGAAGGCGTAGGTGAAGAGATAGAAGAGCGCCGCGTCAGCCCCCTCCACGGTGCCCGGGACGAGCGCCGCCAGGATGTAGCCGGCGTGGGCAATCGTCGAATAGGCAAGCATGCGCTTCAGGCTCTGCTGGCGCACTGCCGCCAGGTTGCCCAGAATCATCGTCAGCGTTGCGAAGATAGCCAGAATCCAGCCCCACTGCGGCTGTGCAGCAGGCAGTGCCAGCACAAGCAGGCGAGCCAGCCCGGCAAAGGCCGCGGCCTTGGTGCCGGCGCTCATGAAGGCAGTCACCGGCGTGGGCGCACCCTGGTAGACGTCGGGCGTCCACATGTGGAAGGGGACGAGGCTCACCTTGAAGCCAAAACCCACAATCAGCAGTCCAATGCCTGCGTAGAGCAGGTAGGGATCAGCCTGCCCGTTGCTCACAATGAACGCGATGGCGTCGTACTGCGTGGCCCCCGTTGCACCATAGAGCAGCGCCGCGCCATAGACAAAGAAGGCCGATGCAAACGCGCCCAGCAAAAAGTACTTCATGGCCGCTTCGGTGCTGCGCGGGTTGGCGCGGTGCAGCCCTGTGAGGATGTAGAGGGCCAGCGAGAAGATTTCCAGCGCCACAAAGAGCACAATCAAGTCCGTGGCCGCACCCATGAGCATCATGCCCACGGTGCAGAGCAGAATGAGTGCGTAGTACTCACCTATCTGGCGATTGACCTTTTGAATGTAACTGGTGCTGAAGAGCACAGCCAGCAGCGCAGCCAGCAGCACCACCAGGTTGATACTGAGCGCGAAGTGATCGTTGATGGCCTGCCCCTGGAAAGAGACGGGGGTCTTGCCCCAGGCCCACGCCGTAGCTGCGCCTGCACTCAGAATGCCCACAATGGCAATCCACGGCAGCGCGCCTTTGGCCCCCGCGTGCTCTTCGGTTGCGCCGCTGCCAAAGGCATCCACCATCATAATCAGCAGCGCAAAGAGGATAAGCACGGTTTGCGGCAGAATGGCTTGCATGTTCAGGTTCAGCATGACCATGGCATCGTTCATTTGGACAAGTCCTCCCCGGCAATGCTATCCAGGGCCACGGGCTCCAGCGAGCGGGTAACGGCGGGTTGATTCTCGAGCAGTGCCGTCACCGACGGGTTGATCTTGTCAAAGAAAAGGTTGGGGAAGAGGCCGATGATTAAGAAGAGCAGCAGCAGTGGCAGCACCATGAGGAACTCGACGGGGCGGATGTCCTGAATTCTGCCCACTTCGTTTTCGGGCTTGGTGATTTTGCCCTGCGCCATCTTGCGGAAGGCGGTGAGCAAATACCATGCCGCCAGAATCACACCCGCAGCGCCAATCACTGCGAAGAGCGGGTTCCATGTGTAGGCCCCCAGCAGGATGGCGAATTCGCCCACAAAGCCATTGAGGCCGGGCAGCCCGGCGCTGCTCATGGCCACCACCAGGAAGAGGAAACTGTAGACCGGAATGCTCTTCCACAGGCCGCCAAAGTCTTCCAGCAGGCGTGTGTGGCGGCGCTCATAGAGCAGGCCCACCATAAGGAAGAGCGCCCCCGTGCTGACGCCGTGATTCACCATTTGCAGCACCGAGCCGCTCACTGACTGCTGGTTGAGCGCCACGAGGCCGAGCATCACAAAGCCCATGTGCGCCACTGACGAGTAGGCCACAAGTGACTTCATGTCTTTCTGTGTGAGCGCCGTCAGCGCACCGTAGATAATGCCGATGACTGCCAGCGTGGCTATCCACGGGGCAAAGGTGGCCGCCGCCTCGGGGAAGAGGGGAATGTTGAAGCGCAGGTAGCCGTAGGAACCCATCTTGAGGAGCACGCCCGCCAGAATGATGGAGCCGGCCGTGGGCGCCTGCACGTGCGCATCGGGCAACCACGTGTGGAAGGGGAAGAGCGGCACTTTGATGGCAAAGGCCAGCGTAAAGGCAAGGAAGGCCCACATCTGCACATTTGAACTCAGCGGCACATTCTGAATCTGCATCAGGTCAAATGTGCCTGTATTGGCATAAACAACCAGGATGGCGATCAGCATGACCGCCGACCCGGCAAATGTGTAAAGGAAGAACTTGAGCGCTGCGTAGACGCGGTTCTGGCTGCCCCATTCGCCAATCAGGAAGTACATGGGGATGAGGCTGAACTCGAAGAAGACGAAGAAGAGAATCAGATCAAGCGCGAGGAAGGTGCCGATCATGGCCGTCTCGAGCACGAGCATGAGCGCGAGGAACGCGCCGAGCTTGTTGTGCACAAAGCGGTTGCTGAAGGCAATCGCAATGGGCGAAAGCAGCGTCGTCAGCAGCACGAGGAAGAGGCTGATGCCGTCCACGCCCAGGTGATAGGTAAGGCCAACCGCAGGCAGCCACGGGGCCATTTCCTCAAACTGCATGCCCGCATTGCCATCCTGCCAGCCAACGAGCAGCAGCAGGCTCAGCAGGAATGTGACAGTGGAGACGCCCAGTGCCATTGCGCGGCGCGGCCCGTCGCCCTTGAGCAGCAGCACAGCCGCCGCGCCCAGCAGCGGCAAGAATGTAATGATGCTGAGCAAATAAGGTACCGAGAATTGCATAAAAACCAGCTTCCTGAAGTGCGATTCCTCGAGCGTGCAGCAACTTGACGTAGCGGCGACTGCAGCCGCCGTAGTTGCAGCAAGCGCTGTGTCCTCGAGAACGGCGGCTCAAGCTGCCGCTACGAGCGAATTGGCTTGCGCCAAATTCGCCTAGATGAACAGGAAGTAGACCACCACCGCTGCAACACCCACGAGGATGCTCAACGCATAGGTGGGCACATACCCGTTTTGGAGCCTGCGCGCATATTCGCCCAGGCGTGACGTGCCGTGCGCAACACCATTCACCGCCCCGTCAATCACCCTGGGGTCAAAGAAGCTGGTAAACCAGCCACCAATGGCCTTGAGCGGATTGACGACTGCGGTGTTATACACCTCGTCAAAATACCACTTGTTCTCCAGCGGCCCCTGCATGAAGGACAGGCTCTTCTTCAGGTTCTGCGCCCAGCCGTCGCGGCGCATGTAAAGGCCATAGGCCATGGCCAGGCCCAGCAGCGAGATGACCACGCTCAGCGCCAGGGCCAGCAGTTCGAGCGTGAGCGCGGGCTCCTCATGCGCGCCCAGCGCCGGCTCGAGGAACTTCTCCAACGTGAGGATGAAGGGCAGATTGAGCAGGCTGTCGACAAGCGAGAGGCCGGCCAGAATCCACAGGGGCCACGTGATCAGGCGCGGGCTCTCATGCGCGTGATCGATCAGCTTCTTGTCGCGCGGCTCACCGTGGAAGACAAGGAAGAACATGCGGAAGGCGTAGATCGCCGTGAGCAGCGCCGTAAACAGGCCAACCACGTAGAGCACCGGGCTATGCACAAGTGCGCCCAGCAGAATGCCGTCCTTGGAGAGGAAGCCTGAAGTCAGCGGGATGCCTGCCAGCGCAATTGTGCCCGCGAGAAAGGTCCAGTAGGTGGCGGGCATTTTGGCTTTGAGGCCGCCCATCTTGCGCATATCGGTCTCGCCGTGCAGGCCGTGCATGACGGAACCGGCGGCAAGGAAGAGCAGCGCCTTGAAGACGGCATGCGTAAGCAGGTGGAAGATTGAAGCGCCGTAGGCGGCCACGCCCACGCCCAGCATCATGTAGCCCAGCTGCGAGACTGTGGAGTAGGCGAGCACCTTCTTGAGATCAGTCTGCACCAGGGCGACGGACGCGGCCATGAGCGCCGTCAATGCGCCGATCCACGCCGCCACCGTAGAGGCGTCGGGCGCGAGGTGCCACAACGGCTGTGTGCGCGCAATCATGTAAATGCCGGCTGTGACCATGGTCGCGGCATGGATGAGCGCCGAGACAGGCGTGGGGCCGGCCATCGCATCGGGCAGCCACACAAAGAGCGGAATCTGTGCGCTCTTGCCTGTGGCGCCCAGCAGCAGCATGAGGCAGATGAGCGTGGCCGTGCCTGCCGCCAGCATACCGGCTTCGGCTTGTGCAAAGACATCATGGAAGGTGAGCGTGCCCAACGCCGCCCAGATGGCCATCATCGCGACCAGCATGCCGAAGTCGCCAATGCGGTTGACAATGAAAGCCTTCTTGCCCGCGTCGGCGTACCAGCCGTAGAGATCGTCTTTGCGATCAAACCAAAAGCCAATCAGCAGGTACGAGGCAAGGCCCACACCCTCCCAGCCGACAAACATGCCCGCAAACGAATCGCTGAGCACGAGAATGAGCATGGAGAAAATGAAGAAGTTCAAGTAGACGAAGAAGCGCTGGAACATCGCGTCATCGTGCATGTAGGAGATTGCGTAGACATGAATGAGCCCACCAACGCCCGTGACAACCAGCGCCATCACAACGCTCAGCGGGTCAATCAGCAGCGCCGCCTTGATGTCGAGCGTGCCCACGGTGATCCACTGCCAGAGTGTCACGGTAACGGCGCGCTCTTCGGCTGGGAGCCCCAACAGCGCCACGAGAAGCATGACCGCGACAGCAAACGCGCCAATGACAGCACCCGAGGCAATCGCGCCAATGGCGTTCTTGCTCAGCCGCCGGCCGAAGAAGAGATTGATCAGCGCTCCGGCTGCAGGAAAGGCAAGCAGAAGCCACGCAAATTGGATCATAGGATCATCGTCCTCTGGCGCCGCAGCACGCGTGCGCCCTGTTGGGGGCAGGCGCCGACTGCGGCGGGTGGGTTGTGGGCACAGATGGAGTGGCGCGCCGTGCGCGCTGCCAGGCGATTAGGCGATTGCCCGGGCAGCGTTACCACTTGAGCAGGTTGATTTCGTCGATATTGGTGGTGTTGCTGTTGCGGTTGTGGGCAATCAGAATGGCAAGGCCCACGGCCACCTCGGCGGCGGCCACGGCCATGACCATGAAAACGAAGATCTGGCCGTTGAGATTGCCCCACTGGCGGCTGAGCGCGACCAGCGAGAGGTTGACGCTGTTGAGCATCATTTCCACGCACATGAAGACAATCAGCGCGCTGCGTCGTGTGATGACGCCCACCGCACCAATCAGAAAGATCAGTGCGCCCAGAATCAGATAATAGCTTGTTGGAATCATCTACGGCTCGGTTTCAGGGTGTGAAAAGCTGTAAGAAGTAATTGGTAAGTGGTAATTCGTAATTGGTTGATTTGTTTAGTGGTTGATTTGTTTATTGGTTATGCGCAGCGCACGAGGTGAGTCATCAGTCAACCAATCACCTAATCAACCAATCA
>DIAV01000345.1:5905-6922 GCA_002415895.1 Anaerolineales bacterium UBA5069
GACGGGTGGCACACCGCCCAGATTGGCCGCAGGGTTGGGGCTTGTCCCCGTAAAGGCCTGCGCCATGCTGAAGCTGAGACCAATCAGCAGCAGCAGCCCCAGGCCAAGCGCCACCCAGGGCACCCAGATGCGGTGCGCCGCACGTGTCTCAATCGCTTCGCTGCCCAGCAACATGATGACGAAGAGAATAAGGATGACAATGCCGCCTGCGTAGATGATGATCTGCGCAGCACCCAGGAATTGCGCGTCCATGGTGATATAGAGTGCAGCCAGCATGGCGAACTGCGCCAGCAGAAAGAGCGCGCTGTGCACCGGCTTGTTGCTTGCCACCACACCCACGGCGGCGGCCACGCAAATGGCCCCAACCAGAATGAAGAAGAGATACGAAAACCACATGAGGAGAGTCCCTCTTTGCGTAATGAATGCGTTGGCAGTGGCGGCTGAAGCTGCCCTGTACCTTGATCACTTGCCTACTCGGGCCGGATGACCACCATGGGCTCGCTTGGGTTGAGCAGGGCTTCCTTCTCCAGAATCAGGTCGCGGCGACTGTAGGCCGCCAGCGCGAACTCATGGCCCAGCACAATCGCCTCCACGGGGCAGGCTTCTTCACAATCGCCACAAAAGACGCAGCGCAGCAGGTTCACTTCATAAACCTTCGCATAGCGTTCGCCCGGCGAATGGCGGTTGGCGGGGTCATTCTCCTCGGCCTCCACGTAAATGGCGCCGGTGGGGCAGGCGGCCTCGCACAACATGCAGCCAATGCAACGCTCCAGCCCGCTCGCGTAGCGCCGTAGTTCATGCCGTCCGCGGAAACGAGGATAGATGGAAACCGGCTCAAAAGGATACTGGATTGTTACAGGCTTGCGCGTCAGCGCGGTGAGCGTAACGCCCATTGCCCTGGCAATCTCAATTGCGCCGCGGAAGAAGCCGTTTGAAGCCATGTTCTCTGCTTTCCCATGAACAAATCATCAATAATCAATGATCACTGATCAATTGTTAATGATAATTAATAATTGA
>DIAV01000248.1 GCA_002415895.1 Anaerolineales bacterium UBA5069
GCGAAGTAGTTGAAGCCAATGATCATGCCCACGGGAATCAGCAGGACGAAGATCATCGGGATGATGAGCATAGGCAGCATGACGGATTTGCTCTGCGTGACCATGCGCAGGTCTTTGCGAATAATGCCGTTCACCGCCCGCCAGTTCACCTTGCCCTCGACAGGTGGTACGGCGCGGATGACTTCTCGCTGCACGGTCATGCAATCACCTCCCTGTGTGGCTCAATCTGCACGGCCGCAACCGGCTCTTCACCCGCAGCCGCAGCAACCTGCGCCTGCAGCGCAAAGTAGACGTCTTCGAGGCGAGCCTCTTCACGCGTTACCTCGTAAATGCCAATACCTTGCGCCACAAGTGCATTCACAGCATCGGGGACCTCCGTGCGGGGGATGCCCTGCACCTGCACACGCCCACTGCCGGCGTTCTCAACCGTGGCGATTGCACCCCACGGCAGCCCTGCAATCACCTGCTGCGCCAGTTCAACCTGGCTCGGCGCCACCTCGATTGCCAGACGCTGCTGGCGACCGTACCGCTGCGCCAGTTCGGAAGGCGTACCGATTGCCAACAGCCGCCCATGCGCAAGCACAGCCACGCGCGTGCACAGCCGTTCTGCTTCATAGAGATTGTGGGTGCACAGAAAGACGGTGCGCCCTTCGCGGCTGCTGGCGTCGCGGATCAGTTCGTGCACCTCACGCGTCGCCACGGGGTCCAGCGCTGCGGTGGGCTCGTCGAGAAAGATGATGTCGGGGCTGTGAATGAGGGTGCGCGCAAGCGCCATGCGCTGGCGCATGCCCTTGCTGAAGCCGCCGATCTTGTCATCGCCGCGTTCGCTCAGGTCAAACATGGCCAGCAGTTCGTCAACGCGCCTGTTCACCTGCGCTTCGGGAACGCCGTAGATATCGGCGAAGAGGCGCAAGGTAATCCGCGCCGTCAGGCGATCATCCAGCGCCGGCGTTTCGGTGAGGACGCCCGTGCGCGCGCGCAACTGCGGCCCGTGCGTGGCCGGGTCCATGCCCAGCACGCGGATTGAGCCGCTGTCCGGCGCAAGCACGCCGTTGAGCAGGCGAACGGTGGTTGTTTTGCCCGCACCGTTGTGGCCCAAAAAGCCAAAGACATCGCCCGCTTCAATGGTGATTGAGAGATCGTCGACCGCGGTGTTCGCACCAAAGCGGCGCACAAGCCCGTTGGTGACAATCACATGCTCCGCCATGCGCTCTCCTTTGCAGCCTTAAATGCTGTATGTCCCATTATCCTGATCCTGAGGAGTGGTCAGCGCGTCGACAAACCGGCCCTGCACCATAATGGGCACGCGCACACCATCCGCCGTTATGCCTGTAACGTCCATTGTGGGCGTGCCGATCATAAAGTCCACGTGCGTTTGCGAGCTGTTGATGCCAACGGCCTCGCGCTCGTCTGCCGTCATGCTCTCACCGGCAACGACGCCGCCAGGGTATGCATCGCCAAAGGCCATATGGCAGACACAATTCTCGTCAAAGAGAATCTCGTAGAAGACACGGCCCGCCTCGTTGACGGGTGAGCGCACATCCACGAGCGCAATCTCGCCCAGCCGTTGCGCGCCGGGGATTAGGAAGAATTCATCCAGCACTTCCTCACCCACCTCGGCGTGGTGCTCAACCACTTGCCCTTTGCTAAAGCGGAACCAGCCCCCTTCCACGCGCCGCCCGAAGGGAAAGGTGGGTTTGGAGGTGGAGACCCACCCCTCTACGTGCATATTGTGGGGTGTGGTGAAAATTTCCTCGGTTGGAATGTTGGGCTGAAAGCGCACATCCTGCGGCGTGTGCCCCGAGCCGCCAATCCAAACCGGCGCTTCGCTAAGGCCCACCACCAGGTCCGTCGCGGGCTTGCCGTCACGCCCGGGCGTCGCGTCCACAAAGTGGAGCGAGCGCACGTGGAGTTGAATCAACGCGGCCGCCACACTCTCCAGCGTATGTTCATGAGCAAGCCATGCCGCCTGCGGGTCCGGCTGATCGGCGCGTGCCGTGGCAAAGATGGTTGTCCAAAGCTGCGCGACCGCATCGTGTGCAGATAACTCGGGGAAAACCTGCTGCGCCCACGCCTGCGTGGGCACGGCCGCCACACACCAGGGAATGCGGTTGGTCATGGTGGCGTCGCTATAGAATTTGGTCGCCACACTGCGCGCGGCGCTGGCACGGCGCATAATGGCAGGCGGCACGTCATTCATGATTGTAGGGTGAGCCGGGCCCACCAGCGACACGCGCGCCCAACCCTCATCAAGCATCTGCTGCAGGCGCACCACGTCGAAGGGTGGCACATATTCAACAGAGTCCGCGGCTACATTGAGCAGGCGCGCCCGCGTTGTGGGATCATCATCCCACTGCACAAACACATGCTTTGCGCCCGCCTGGTAGGCAGCCGCCACAAGTTGGCGCACAAAGGGAGCGTGCTCAAGTTCGGCGCGCACCGAAAGCCCCTGTCCGGGCTGTAAATTCACGCCGGACTTGATGATCAATTGTGCATATTGGGATTGCAAGTGCGCCAGGCGATCATCCACCGGTGTATTCTGAGAAGATTCCATGATTGTCTCTGCCATTGTCTCATCCGCCATAGAAGCTGAAACGGCCACGCGCGCGCCGCCTCAATGTTCGTTGCGGCACAAGCCGTGATCATAACCTCGCCCTAGCAAATGGGCAAGATAAGCACGCGGGCTGGCTGGGAGCGCAGTCGCGTGGTGGGAATAAGCCAGTACCATTCAATGACTATGCGCAAACGAGGTGCTGTTGTCTGTGCGCCGCAACCCCTCCATTTTGACGCTCCCCCCGCTACGTGCTACAATTTTCCGACAGTTGACGTGCATGGCCGACTAGCTCAATTGGCAGAGCAAGTGACTCTTAATCACTGGGTTCGGGGTTCAAGTCCCTGGTCGGTCACCACATAGCGCAGTTCAAGCGCAATCAGCCCCCGCCAACGCGATGTGTCGCTTTGGCGGGGGCTTTTTACAGGTGAATTGCAGAGAAGAAGTCAGTGCTGTTAAGACGAATGCAGACGTCAGGCCACCACGTTCAGCCAGCCGCCATCCACAAAATAGGTGGAGCCCACCGAATAGCTGGCTAGCGGCGAACAGAGAAAGACAAAGAAGTTGGCAATCTCTTCGGGGGTGCCAAAGCGCCCAATTGGCGCGTTGTCTTTGGCAATCTTGTCGAGGTACTGCTCCGCCGTCTGCTCTGTGCCTTCAGTCAATTGCGTGGCCGTCTTCACCCAGTCTGGCGTGAGCACCAGGCCGGGGTTGACGGCATTGACACGGATGTTGTCGGGGATGAGTTCATTGGAGAGACACTTGGAGAACATTACCAGCGCGGCCTTGCTGGTGTTGTAGATCGGCTCGTACCCCAACGGCTGCTTGGCGCAAATTGACGCGTTCATGAGGATGACACCACCACCACGCGCACGCATGGCAGGCACAAAACCCCGCGAGAGGCGCACAGCCGCCATCACATGCAGGTCCCAGTAATACTGCCACTTGGCGTCCGTTGCGTCCATCACTGTCTCGTTACTGCCCGTGCCGGCATTGTTGATGAGAATATCCACGCCACCGAAGGCGTGTAGAATCTCGGCCACGGCGCGGTCACATTCATCGGCGCGGCTAACGTCCGCAGCGACGCCCAGCGTGCGCACACCGTAGGCAGCATTGATTTCGGCGGCGCGTGCATGTGCGCGCTCACCGTCGCGGGCGATGATCGCCACATCCACACCTTCGGCGGCCAGCCCTTGTGCAACTGCCAAACCAATGCCAACACTTCCCCCCGTAATGACTGCAACTTTTCCCTTGAGCTGTGTATCCATAATGCATCCTCAGTGCCAGGCGCGTGTTGAGGCAGCAGACACCAGCTTCACAGTGCCGGCAAGGCGGCACTGCAGAGCGCCGGCGTGGCTGATGCCCTGTTGATGGGTGAATATGAATTGACCATGCGTTGGCCAATTGAACCGCAAAGTGTGCGCTGCTTTGTGTAACGGGCGGCAGGCGTGCCACGCCCGCAGGCGGACGGTGCGCGCATGGTGGAAGCACGCGCTGCTGGTTGGCTGATGTTGCTACTTCTCAGCCTGAACACCATCCGACGCAGTTTCAGCTTGTGCGGCGACATCATGCTCGACGTCGCGCGCCGCCGTCGCCACCGCCCACGCAATCAGGAACCAGACGCCGCCACCCAGCACAAGCGCAATCGCCACACTCAGTGGCTGGCTGGGGGCTACACCGCGCACCATGCCAACAATTGTTAACAGAATCCCAATAGCCCCAAAGAGCAGGCCCATATGTACAGGGCGCACGCTGCGTTTCACCATGAATTTGCCGCCATGTCCTTGCTGCAATGCGCAGATTTTATGTAAGTTGCCCGTCCAGCATACCAGGTTTCATCGTATCACGTCTGCACTGTGCGCTTAGTCACATCTCTATCTCCGCTTCACGTCAATCGGCCTACGTTGCGCAATTGCAGCATGTATACGCAACAATCACCACAGTGATACCGGCATGAAAACATCATCGCAACGCAAAGCCACAAAGG
>DIAV01000034.1:0-1727 GCA_002415895.1 Anaerolineales bacterium UBA5069
TTCCGATTCTGGAAGCCTCGCTTTGTATTATGGAACGCGCATTGGAGCATCATTATTGGCAGTTGACAAGACGCGACCGGCACATCATACTGCGGCCCGATCTTTGCTTGTTCTTGTCAGGAGGCATCATGCACAGCCTTTCGCTCAGGCACCGTGTATTGACACTGCTATTCTGTTTTGCCATCCTCCTGACTGCGAGCGCCCCGGCACATGCCGCCGCGCCTGCGCCAGGCGCGCGCTATGTGAAGGGGACGCACGCTCTTCCGCTGCAACAGGACTACACGGTGCTGAACCGCATGACCAGCAGCACAGGGGCATCCATGATTGCCTTCGGCGAGTGTGGCTCGGCGCGCAGTGCAATCCACCTGGGCAATGGCGGCTACGAGTATTATCAGGTCGTGGAGATCCCCATGGCAACCGCAGGCCAACAGGCCACGTGGATTTGGGGCGGATGGAAGCCTATACGCCCCACCGAGCAGGTCACTCTGGATCTGCCGGACGCCTACGTCTACCGGTACTTCCTGATCCAGGGTGCGGACTCAACCACGCAGGGGTGGGAGTACCAGTCGGCAAGTACTGCATTCACCCACCTTCCGACGATGAATATTCTCTATTGGTGCTGACCAGGCCGGCGTGCTGGCCGGAGCTTTTCGTTCCATGTACGAGCCGCTTGACACCGTTCTGCTTGTCGGTCCCAAGCTGCACATGAAAACGCCCCGGCGCAATCGCCACGGGCGTTTTCGTCTTTGGGCACTTGTTTCGTAAGCGCGTCAACCGATGGCAACATCCAGCGGCGGGCCAACAAGCTCCATACCGTGTGCGCGCCAGAGTGCCGGGTCCTGCGGGGGCATGGCGTTGGCCTGGGTCACAATGCGGAAGAAGGCCTCCATCTGCCCTGCGGGCGCAAAGGTGATCAACATACGGCCGCGCGTTGCGCCCACAAAGGCCCACACATGGGGAACGGCGCGCGGGGCCAGCAGCGCATCACCCGGCTGCATGGCAAAGCGTTGGTCGCCCACCTCGATCACAAATTCGCCTTCAACGGCATAGAAGAATTCATCCTGTGCGTGGTGCAGGTGGCGCGCCGGGCCGCCGCGCGCGGTAAAGGTATTCTCCAGAACCAGGAGATCGCTGCCTGAGTGCGGTGTCAGCTTGAAGGCAATTGTGCTGATGCCCAGCCCGCGCTGCTCGCCAAAGCAATCGCTTCCCGCTGCAACATAATGCGGCATGGTCATATTCGTCTCTCTTTCTGTACGCATACGCGTACAAATTGCAGTTGCACGGGGCGCTCTATTCTATGGGGAGTGCGTGTTCATGTAAAGCGCCGCGCATGGGTGGTTTTGGGGTAAAATAGGGGCATGGATCTCTTTGAGCAAGCCCACAAAGAACGGCTGCAAAAGGATGCGCCTCTGGCCGCGCGCATGCGCCCGCGCACGCTTGACGAGTACATTGGCCAGGAGCACATCATCGGCCCGGGTCGCCTGCTGCGCCGCTCCATTCAGGCCGACCAACTGGGCAGCCTCATCTTTTACGGGCCGCCGGGCACAGGCAAGACGACGCTGGCGCAGGTGATTGCCAACACCACGCGCTCGCACTTTATTGCGCTGAACGCCGTGCTATCAGGTGTCAAGGAGATCCGCGAATCGGTGGCCGAGGCGCAGCTGCGCGCGACGCAGTATGGCCAGCGCACCAGCCTCTTTGTAGATGAGGTGCATCGCTTCAACAAG
>DIAV01000034.1:1780-3529 GCA_002415895.1 Anaerolineales bacterium UBA5069
CGGGCCGCCGGGCACAGGCAAGACAACGCTGGCGCAGGTGATTGCCAACACCACGCGCTCGCACTTTATTGCGCTGAACGCTGTGCTTTCGGGTGTCAAGGAAATTCGCGAATCGGTGGCCGAGGCGCAGCTGCGCGCGACGCAGTATGGCCAGCGCACCAGCCTCTTTGTGGACGAGGTGCATCGCTTCAACAAGGCGCAGCAGGACGCGCTGCTCCCCTGGGTAGAGAATGGCACCGTCATCTTCATTGGCGCGACGACGGAAAACCCCTACTTTGAGGTGAACAAGGCGCTGGTGAGCCGCAGCCGCATTTTTCAACTCCTGCCGCTGACGCAGGAGCACTTGCGCCGCGTGCTCTTTGCCGCGCTCGAGGATCCCGAGCGGGGTTACGGCAAGCTCAAGGCCACGATTGATCCCGAGGCGGTGGATCACCTTGTGGAGGTGGCCAATGGTGACGCACGCGGCGTGCTCAACGCGCTGGAACTGGCTGTGGAGACGACCGCCCCCGCCGCCGACGGCAGCATCCACATTACGCTGGCCGTGGCCGAGGAGTCGATCCAGCGGCGCGCCGTCCTCTACGACAAGGAGGGCGACTACCACTTCGACACCATTAGTGCATTCATCAAGAGCCTGCGCGGCAGCGATGCGGATGCCGCCCTCTACTGGATGGCCAAGATGGTCTACGCCGGAGAAAGCCCGCGCTTCATTTTCCGCCGTATGCTCATCTTTGCGGGCGAGGATGTGGGCATGGCGGACCCCAACGCAATCCAGGTTGTCAGCGCGTGTGCGCAGGCCTTTGAGCAGGTGGGATTGCCCGAGGGGCGCTTTCACTTGGGGATGGCGGCGCTCTATTTGAGCACCGCCAAGAAATCGAACAGCGGCTTCGCCTTCTTTGATGCGCTGGCGCAGGTGGAGAAGGAAGGCGACAGTGGCGTGCCCGCACACCTGCGCGACGGCAATCGTGACGCCGAGGGCTTTGGTCACGGTGAGGGTTATCTCTATCCCCACGCCTTTCGCGACCACTGGGTGGCGCAGCAGTATTTGCCCGCATCGCTCCAGGGCAAAATCTTCTATCAACCCAGCGACCAGGGCTACGAGGCTGCGATTGCCGAGACTGTGGCGCGCCGGCGCGAGGCGCAACTGGCGGCCATGCTCGAGAGCGATGCTGCCGATGCCCCCGGTGAGATTCTCACCTTCTCGCCGGATGATCCGCAGCGCCAGCGCTGGCTGCAGCGGGTCATCTCCAACGCAGGCACGCGCCTGGGCAGCGTGCGCGATCGCGTGCTCGACGCCGCGCGCCTTGCCCGCCACAGCACCGCGCTGGACTTGCGCGCCGGCAGCGGTTTGCTGACGTGGGAGCTTGTGCGCCGCCTGCCCGAGGGGGGCGTGGTGGCTGTGGCGCGTACGCCGCGCGACGCCGACGCCCTGCGCGAGATGGCGGAACGTCTTGATGCCATGGTGCGCCCCACGATTATGCAGGGCGAACTGGACGAGCTGCCGCTCCTCCTGCGCCTGCGCGCAAGCTCGACGCAGGCGGCCTCGCCCGAGCGCTTTGACGCCCTGGTGGGCATGAACGTGCTGCTGGACACGCCCGACAAACCACAGGCCGCAGCGCTGCTCGCAGGCCTTTTGAACGATAGCGGTGTCATCAGCCTGGCCGAGCGTATTCCCCGCCACACGCAGCGGCTGCACCTGCTGGTGGATGCGAGCGCCCTGCCTGCCAGCCTGGTGGCGCGCTGGCAAGCCGC
>DIAV01000267.1:0-3965 GCA_002415895.1 Anaerolineales bacterium UBA5069
TCTCAACAGCCTGGGCGTTTACACGGTGAATTTCGCCTTTGGGCTGGATGACGAACTCATCCACTCGCCCAACGAATTCCACCGCATTGAGTCCTACCTGAAGAACCAGCGCGGCTACTGCATGTTGCTTCACCGTCTGGCGGAGTAAGGGAAAAACGGGAGTGGGGAGTGGAGGGAGTGGGGAGTGGTTGAAAGCAATGGGCGTCTTCAGTAGAAGCGATGGCCGATGACCGACCAGGAAAATGTGTATCGTGACCAGACACGGCAAGATGGCAGACAGCGTGTGGAATCGTATCAGGACCTGGTCGTATGGCAGTTAGGTATGGACCTGGCGCACGCTGTTATTCGGTGACGCGACTGCTACCCAAAGAAGAGATGTTCGGTATGACATCTCAGATTTGCCGTGCGGCCGCGTCTGTTCCTGCGAATATTGCAGAAGGCTACGGCCGTGAGCAGCGCGGCGACTAGATTCGCTTCCTGCAAATCGCGCAGGGATCGCTTAAGGAAGCGGAAACACATCTGATCTTGTGCACAAGGGTTGACCTCTTGAGTACGGACCAGATTTCCGGTCTTCTTATCCTGTCAGGCCAGCTGGGCCGCGCACTGCGCGCCCTGATTCGCTCACTGCAGTGTCCCTGATTTTTCGCCTGCAAAGGGTGATGCAGAGTGGGTTTTCGCAAAATCCACTCTGCATCACCCCAAAGTCCGAATTAGCCTCCACTCCCCACACCCTACACCCTACTCCCCGCTTTTCTCGAACGCCTGGGCAATGTCGGCCAGCAAATCGTCCGTCTCCTCAATGCCGCAGCAGAAGCGCACCAACTCGTCGCGAATGCCCAGCGCCAGTCGTTCCTCGGGGGGCAGATTGGCATAGCCCATGACGGCCAGCGGGCTGACCATGCTCTCCACGCCGCCCAGGCTGGGGCCAATGGTTGCGATGCGCAGCGCGTTGATAAAGCGATAGGCGGCCGCGGCGTCGCCATCAATCTCAAAGCTCACCACGCCGCCGCCGCCCTGCATTGAAGCCTGCGCCAGCNNTTGGGCGCGCAAATGTTGCCCAGCACCCCCTGCATGGCGCGCAGCGGCGTTGTCAGCGCTGTGCGGCCAATCACCACGCCCGCCATCAAATCATTGTGGCCGCCCAGATACTTTGTGACACTCTGGATCACAATGTCGATGCCCGACTCAAGCGGGCGCACATTGCAGGGGGTGGCAAAGGTGGCATCCACGGCTGTCCGAAAGCCTTGGGCTTTGGCGATCTCGGCCGTGCGCGCAAAATCAAGGCAGTGCATGAAGGGGTTGGTGGGTGATTCGGAGAAGAAAAGCGCCGTGTTGGGGCGCACGGCGGCCTCCAGCGCGGCGCTGTCACCGTGGGGAATGAGCGTTGTCTCAATGCCCCAGCGCCCCAAAAAATGCTGGCAGAAGTCCAGTGTGCTGTGGTAGCACTCATCGCTGAGAATCAGGTGATCGCCGGCCTTAAGGGAAAGCAGCAGCAGCGAAGTCACCGCGCCCATACCGCTGCTCACCAGAATCGCGTCCTCGCCTCCCTCCAGCGCGGCCAGCTTGGCCTCGGCCGCGCGCACGGTGGGGTTGCCATAGCGGCCATACTCCTCGCGCTCGGGCTCATCCCAAAACATGCGCTCCTCGGTCATCTCCACCAGCGCCTCGCACGAATCAAAGGTGTAGACGGCTGTCTGGACAATGGGCACGGTGAGGCTGTGGTGGCTGCGGAAGCGTGCCTCACCGGCGTGGACGCTCTGGGTGGAGGTAATGGTCATGGGGCGGACTCTCCCGTGGTTGCGCAATGACGGCGCTGCTTTTGTGGCAGGGCGAAGGCTGTCGAGCATGATACACGCGCCGCGCCCGCCATGCGAACGCCGTATAGCGTGGGGCGCATTGCCTTGCGCATAGTATGGTAGAATGCAAGTCGAGTATCGCCACATCCGCCGCTGCCCCATTTGTCGCTTGCATCAACGCCCAGGCGCCACGGAAGGTCATACAGAGTGAACCGCCGCCAACTTGCCCTCGTCATCATCCTGAACGCGCTCATCAGCCTTGTTGTCGCGTTGCTCGTTGTCTGGATTGTGGACGTGCGCCGCCCCGACGCTGAAGAACTGGCCGCCCTGGCGGGTGTAGCCACCATAGGCAGTACTGGCGGCGCGACGGCCGCGCCCGCGGTGCAACTGCCGCCCACGGCCACTGCGGCCGCGCCCGTTGCGCCCGAGACGACGCCCGTGCCCGTGGCAGGCGAGCCGTCTGTGGATGCTGCGGGTCAGGTAGGCGAGCCGGAGTACTACGTGGTGCAGGCGGGCGACACGCTCAGCGGCATTGCATCCAAGCTGGGCGTCACCATGCAGGAACTTGTGGATGCCAATGATTTGAATGATGCCAACAACATCTTCTCGGGGCAGCAGCTGCTTGTGCCCTCGGGTGAGGCGCCCCCCACGGCGACACCGCCACAGGTCTTTGGCACCACGGGTCTCAAGATTCGCACTGTGGCGGGCGCAGGGCTGCTGGCCAACGAGTATGTCGAGATCATAAACGACACCGACCAGGTTTTTAGTCTTCAGGGGTGGAAACTCCAGCAGGGCGGCGGCGGCCCTGAGTACGCCTTTGGCGACGTGCAGATCTTCCCCGGTGGCAGCGTGCGCCTCTACACCACCACAGGCACAGACAGCACCATTGCGCGCTATTGGGGGCAGGCGGCCCCCGTGTGGAGCAGCGGCGCCACCGCCATGCTTATCAACGCACAGGGCGAGCGTGTGGCGGATTATGCGGTGCCGTGAGGAATGGTACTGGTTGACTGGTAAGTGATAACTGGTAACTGGTAACTGGTAAGTGATAACTGGTAACTGGTAACTGGTAAGTGGTAACTGGTAACTGAGATTACTCCGGATAGTGGACGCCCTTTACCACTTACCAATTACCAATTACCAGCCGACCAATCCACAATTTCATTGCTTCGTTCAATACTGAATCACAAACTTATGGCTCAAGATGCACAAGGTGGGCGCTCCGGCAGCGGGCGCAGCGGGAATCGCAAACGACGCTACTTCCGGCGCAAGCCCGGCGACAGCGCAGGCCAGGGCGACGCCCTGAGCGGCGCGCCGGCAAAGAGCGAACGCCCGGCGCGCAATGCGCCCGGGGCGCGCGATAGCCTGCCGGCGCGCGACCCGCAGGGCGAACGCGCAGCGCGCACCAGCACCCGCCGCCGCCGCAAGAGCAAGGGGCGGCGCAGCGGTGAGGGCAATCGCGACCAGGTGACGGGGACGCAGGCGCAGGAAATGGACTACGTGCCGCCCACTTCCGTCTACATCTACACGCACATTGTTCGCCCTGCGTCGAGCGGCGCCTACGAGTTTCGCGCCGAGCATTTCTCCAAAGTGGGGCGCACGCTCGATGACTATGCCATTGACGTGTCGCCACTCTTTGACGAAGTGGCACGCGCCGCCGCGCGCCCCAACATGACCGAACTCTTTGCCGATTTTGACATGGGCGAGGAGTTTGATGCCCCGGTATACATTGAGCAGGTACAGATTGAGCACATGGACGACAACCTGCTGAACGTGGGCGGCGAAACCGGTATGCCTACTTATGTCGAAAACCCCTACGGCGCGGAAGACACGGCACCCGCGGACGCGGATGAGCCGGACAGCACGACCTTTATTGCAATTGAATAACAATTTGCAGCCACGGCGCGCCCGCCCAACGCGCGCGCAGGCCGCCACAGAAAGAATATTCTTGTGACAGCAGAGCAAGCACCGGTTGTGCGCGTCAATGCATTGCAGCACCATGTGGATGAAACCGTCACCCTGCAGGGTTGGGTGTACAACAAAACGGGCAAGGGAAAACTCCAGTTCATTCAACTGCGCGACGGCACAGGCGTTTGCCAGGCCGTTGTCTTCAAGGGGAATGTAACGGAGGAGGAGTTTGAAGAGGGCAAGCGGCTAACGCAGGAGAGCAGC
>DIAV01000267.1:4218-4488 GCA_002415895.1 Anaerolineales bacterium UBA5069
GAATATCCGATTACGCCCAAGGAACATGGTGTTGAGTTCCTCATGGCCAACCGCCACCTGTGGCTACGCTCGTCGCGCCAGTGGGCGGCCATGCGCGTACGCGCCGTTATCATTCGTGCCATTCGTGAATGGTTGGACGATCACGGCTTTCTCAACGTGGATACGCCCATCATTACCCCCGCCGCCGCCGAGGGTACGACCACGCTCTTCAAGATCGACTTCCACGGCGAACCCGCCTTTCTGGCGCAAACCGGCCAGCTTTACAACGAG
>DIAV01000392.1 GCA_002415895.1 Anaerolineales bacterium UBA5069
AATTTCCCCATGGCCTCGGGCATTGCCAGTTCGGCATCGGGCTTTGCCGCGCTCACAGTGGCAGGCTGCGCCGCGCTGGGGCTTGCGCTTGATGCCACGCGCCTCTCGGCAATTGCGCGGCGTGGCAGTGGCTCGGCCAGCCGCAGCCTCTTTGGTGGCTTTGTTGAGTGGGATCAGGGCAGTGATGACGCCACGAGCGTCGCCCGCCAGCTGTATCCCGCCGACCACTGGCCGCTGGTCGATGTGGTGGCGGTTGTCAGCGCGCACGCCAAGGCTGTCAGCAGCGAGCGCGGTCACAGCTTCGCGGCCACAAGCCCGCTCAATGACGGCCGCATTGCCTCACTGCCCTGTGCGCTGCAAGAGGTGCGCGATGCCATCGCGACACGCGATATCCGCCTGCTGGGTCCAATCATTGAGCGCGACGCGTTGGCCATGCACGGCGTCATGATGACGGGCACGCCCAGCCTTCTCTATTGGCAGCCGGAAACGCTGGCGCTGATTCATGCCGTGCGGCAGTGGCGTGCGCAGGGACTGCCCGTCTATTTCACGATTGATGCCGGCCCCAATGTGCATCTCATTTGCGAAGCCGGCCACGCCGCCGAAGTAGCCACGCTGGCGCTGGCGCTGCCGGGCGTTGATCACGTGCTGACAAGTGGCCCCGGCCCTGCACCACGGTTGCTGGACACCCACCTTGCGTAGGCAGTGCGCCGCGCCAATATCAGCCAATATCAGCTGGACACACAGCAACTAACCACCGGGCATTTATGAGCCTCCACATCATCGTAACCGGCGGCACCTTCGACAAACGTTACGACGAAGTGCGCGGCGAACTCACCTTTTCAGAGTCACACCTGCCCGCAATTCTCAGGCAGGTGCGCGTGACACTGCCCATCACGCTCGAAGTCAACCAGCTTGTGGACAGCCTTGTGATGACCGACGGCGACCGCGCTGGTATTCTTGCGGCATGTCGCGCGGCGTCTGCAACGCAGATTGTGATCATCCACGGCACGGACACCATGGCCGAAACCGCGGCCCTGATCGGCGGCGCAGCGCTCGATAAAACGGTTGTCCTGACAGGCGCGCTGATCCCCTACACGGTGCAGGGCTCCGATTCGCTCTTCAACCTGGGCTTCGCCGTGGCGGCTGCTCAATTGCTGCCCCATGGCGTCTACATCGCCATGAACGGCCACACCTTCCCGTGGAACGCCGTGCGCAAGAATCGCACACTGGCCGTCTTTGAACACAAATAGCGCAGTTCACAAACGCATTTTGCACAAATGGATTGGGAGTGATTGACGTGAAAACCTCATTTGATACGCAGGTCGAAACGCGGCTTGTTCGCTACGCCGAAATTGACTCACAAAGTGACGAGAGCACCGGCGCAGTGCCCAGCACAGCCAGCCAATTTGACGTGTTGCGCGACCTCGAGCGCGAGCTCAACGCCCTGGGCGCAAGCGATGTCAAACTGGATGCCAAGGGCTTCGTCTTTGCCACACTCCCTGCCACCGAGGGCAAGGAGAGCGTGCCCACCGTCGCCTTCCTGGCACATGTGGACACCGCGCCGCAGTTCTTCGCCTGCGGTGTGAAGCCTATTGTGCACCGCGCCTGGAACGGTGCAGACATTGTGCTGCCCGATGACCCGAACAAAGTGCTGTCAGTGACGACGAGTCCCTATCTGGCGAGCAAGATCGGCGACGACATTATCACCGCCAGCGGTCTCACGCTGCTGGGGGCCGACGACAAATCGGGCTGCGCAATTGTCGTGACGCTGGCCGAGCATCTGCTCACACATCCCGAAATTGCCCACGGCAAAATTCGCCTCTGCTTCACCACCGACGAGGAAATCGGCACGGGCGTGCATCATCTGGACCTGGATGAACTGGGTGCGGCTGTCGGCTATACGCTCGACGGCTCCGAGCTGGGTGAAGTCACCTATGAGACCTTCTCGGCGGATAAGGCTGTGGTGCGCATTGAAGGGGTCTCCATCCACCCGGGCTCGGCCAAGGATATCATGGTCAATGCGCTCACGCTGGCGGCCAAAATTCTGCTCATGCTGCCCACTGCCAAGCGTACGCCCGACACCACCGCGGGCAGGGATGGCTTCATCCACGCCTATGCGCTCAACGGGCGCGAGTCGGAGGCGACGCTCTCCTTCATTCTGCGCGACTTCGAGCGCGAGGGGCTGCAAAGCCACGGCGAACTGCTGCAAACAGTCTGCGCCGCAGTGCAGGCCACAGAGCCGCGCGCCAAAATCACCTGCACCATCACCAAGCAGTATCGCAACATGCGTTACTGGCTGGAGGATGACATGCGCCCCGTGGAGTTGATTATGGAGGCCATGCAGAATGCGGGTGTGACGCCCAAACCCAACCCCATTCGCGGCGGCACCGACGGCTCGCAACTCACCGAGCGCGGGCTGCCCACACCCAACATATTCTGTGGCTCAATGAATGTGCATGGCCCCTACGAGTATGTCAGCGTGCAGGATATGGGCAAAGCCGTTGAGGTGTGCGTGGAACTGGCGCAACTGTGGGCGCGTTGAGACAGTTGCTTCCCGCGCAAATGGCGCTGCATGGTGCGTGCCCATAGCGCGGAGTTGACATTGCTTTGCAGAGTGACGTGCGTGCGGCATGCCGCACGCACGTTGCCTTTTGGCGGACGGCGCACTGCGTTGACCGCCTTATACACAGAGGTTATATACTTTGGCAATTAGCGTTTTTGATCTCTTCAAGATCGGTATTGGACCCTCCAGCTCGCACACAGTGGGCCCCATGAAGGCCGCGCGTCTCTTTGCGCTGGGCCTCGCTGACGAGGGGCTGCTTGCGTCCGTCACCTCTCTCCAGGTGGAGCTCTTTGGCTCACTGGGGCTCACAGGCAAGGGCCACGGCAGCGACAAAGCCGTGATCCTGGGCCTCGAAGGCTACGCGCCGGAGAGCGTGCCCACCGCATTCATTGAGGCGCATCTGGCCGATGTGCGCCACAGCAAAACCCTGCTGCTGCTGGGCACGCACGCCATCCCCTTTGTGGAAAAGCAGCACTTGCTCTTCCGCAGGACGTCGCTTCCCTTTCACCCCAACGGCATGCGTTTCAGCGCAATTGGTGAAGGGGGCGCGACCCTTGCCGCACACGAGTACTACTCGATTGGCGGCGGTTTCGTTGTGAATGAAAACACCAGCGGCGGCGCACGCGTCGTCGAGGATACAACGCAACTGCCCTACCCCTTTGACACCGCCGACGAACTGCTGCGCCTTTGCCTTGCCCACAAGCTGTCGATCAGCGAGATCATGCTCGCCAACGAGCAGGCCTGGCATAGCGAGGCTGACGTGCGCGCCCGGCTGCTTGGCATTTGGCAGGTGATGCAGGATTGCGTGCAGCGCGGCCTGACGAGCGACGGCATCCTGCCCGGCGGCATGAAGGTGCGCCGCCGCGCCGCCGAACTCTATCAGAAGCTGGCCATGCGCCCCGAATCGAGCCTGCAGGACCCGCTGAGCGTGATGGACTGGGTGAACGCCTATGCCATTGCCGTAAACGAGGAAAATGCCGCAGGCGGCCGCGTTGTGACAGCGCCGACCAATGGCGCGGCGGGCATCATCCCGGCCGTACTTCACTACTACACCCGCTTTGTGCCGGGCGCAAACGACGATGGCGTTGTGCGTTTTCTCCTCACTGCGGGTGCAATCGGCACGCTCTACAAGAAGAATGCGTCCATTTCCGGGGCCGATGTGGGCTGCCAGGGTGAGGTGGGCGTCGCCTGCTCCATGGCCGCGGCCGGCCTCACCGAGGTGCGCGGCGGTTCGCCTGCGCAGGTGGAAAACGCCGCCGAAGTGGGCATGGAGCACAATCTGGGGCTCACGTGCGACCCCGTGGGCGGCCTTGTGCAGATTCCCTGCATTGAGCGCAACGCCATGGGCGCAGTCAAGGCCATCAACGCCTCGCGCCTTTCGCTGCGCGGCGATGGCCGCCACCACGTATCGCTCGACAGGGTGATCAAGACCATGCGCGACACAGGGGCCGACATGAAGAGCAAGTACAAGGAGACAGCGCGCGGCGGGCTGGCGGTCAATGTGATCGAATGCTAGACGATGTTGGTCATCAATTGACAGCTATTAACGATTCAATATAGGTAATAGCTGGAAACTATCTCACACACTCCAAGAGTCAACTATGAACTTAATGCTCAGCATAGCCCTGGTGGTTGTCGCCGGCATGCTCTGTCAGTGGATTGCCTGGCACATGAAGCTGCCCGCAATTGTGCCGCTGCTTGCCGTTGGCTTTTTAATTGGCCCCGTCATGCAGTGGGCCAATCCCCAGCAGCAGGCCGGCGACCTCTTCTTCCCCTTTGTTTCGCTGTCGGTCGCGATCATCCTCTTTGAGGGCGCACTCACTCTCAACTGGAAGCAGGTGCTTGAGGTGCGCGGCGTCGTCTGGATGCTGCTCACCGTGGGGCTGCTGGTGACGTGGCTGGCGAGCGCTGCGGCTGCACACTACTTCATGGTGCTGGCGTGGCCGCTGGCACTGCTCTTTGGCGCGCTCATCATCGTCACCGGCCCCACCGTGATTGCACCCTTGCTGCGCAATGTGCAGCCCAGCGCCAAAATTGCCAACGTGCTCAAGTGGGAAGGCATTCTGATTGACCCCATCGGCGCGCTTGTGGCCTACATTGTCTTCGAAGCGATTCTGGCCAACGCACAGCCTTCCTTCAATGGCGTCGCACTCTCCATCCTCATGCCGGTCATCACGGGCCTGCTTGTGGGGCTGGCGGCCGGTGGGCTCGTCTACGGCCTCGTCCATTATTTTCTCGTGCCCGACTACCTGCGCGATGGTATCGTCCTCAGCCTTGTGCTGCTCGCCTATGCGCTGAGCGATCTGATTGCGGCCGAGTCGGGGCTGGTCGCGGTCACCGTCATGGGCATCTTCCTTGCCAATACCGACCTGCGCCAACTGCGCGAAATCTTCTACTTCAAGGAGAAGCTGACGATTTTGCTCGTTTCCGTGCTCTTCATTTTGCTCACAGCCACGATTACGCGTGCCGACCTGGCACTGCTCGACTGGCGCGCCTTTGCCGTCCTCGTCACAGTGATTCTGATTGTGCGCCCGTTGAATATCCTGGTGAGCACGCTGCGCAGTGATCTGTCTGTGCGCGAGCGCCTCTTCCTCGCGTGGATTGCGCCGCGCGGCATTGTCGCCGCCGCTGTCACATCGCTCTTCGCCTTCGAATTGCTTCATGAGGGCGTGCGCGATGCCGAAATCCTGCGCCCCCTCGTCTTCCTCATGATCACCGGCACCGTGATCATTCAAGGTGGCAGCGCCAAATGGGTGGCGCGCCGCCTGGGCGTTAGCGACCCCGAGCCGCAGGGCGTGCTGATTATGGGCGCCAACCCAATTGCCCGCATGATGGCCGACGCACTCATGAAAAATGGCGTGCTCGTGCGTCTCGTTGATTCCAACCCAGCCAACGCCTATCTTGCCCAGGTTGCCGGCCTTGATGCCCATGAAGGTGACCTGCTCTCTGACTTTGTCGAGAACGATCTGGACCTTGCAGGCGTGGGGCGGTTGCTGGCCATGACTTCCAATGACGAGGCCAACGCGCTCGCCTGTCGCCACTTTACCGACGAATTCGGCTCCGCCAAAGTTTACCAACTGGTGCCGGCCAGCCGCGGCCCGCAGACCGAGGCGGCAAAGCACATTGCGCGCGTGGGGCGTCTCCTCTTCAATAAGAGCGCAACCTACGCGCAACTCTCGGAGATGATTGCCGACAATGCCCAGGTGCGTCCTCTCCATGATGATGAAGCCGTGCCCACAAATGGGCGTAGCGGCGGCAACAGCAGCGGGAGCAACACCTATGGCAGCAGCGAAGCGCGCACCGATGGTATTGCCTCGCGACCAAACGCCGTCGTAGAAGAGGGCGCGGCTGGTGGCGACCAGGCCAGGCGGCTGCTGCCCCTCTTCAGCGTTCGCAACGGCACTCTCTCCATTGCCACCACCGACCGGCAACTGGCGCTTGAGGCCGAGACCGTACGCATTGGCCTCGTTGTGCCCACGCCGGATGCAATCCCCGAGTTGGGCCGCGAATCCGCCGTTGCGGCTGCGCTGGAGTAAGCAGATTTGGCGACACAAGCAGAGACGAGGCCTCCAGATTGGAGGCCTCGTCTCTGCTTGTGCACTGCTGCACCCAGTTGCACAGATTGGACAGATTCCCATTCCGTGCTAAACTTGACTGCGTCCAGACAGGCCCAAAAGCAGCATATTCACTGTGCCTCACCGCGCGCCCTGGTTGCGACATCCCATATCCACCCACACGAATTGATTCGCGAGGCTCCCATGAAGAAGATCCTCAATCAGGCCGCCGATTTCGTTAACGAAATGCTGGATGGCCTTCTGCTTGCGCACCCCGACATGCTCGCTTATGCGGGTGATGATCCCCACTGCATTGTGCGCGCCGATGCCCCCGTTACCGACAAGGTAGCGCTGGCCACGGGCGGCGGCTCCGGCCACCTGCCCGTATTCCTCGGCTATGTGGGCAAGGGCATGCTCGACGGTTGCGCCGTGGGCGATGTCTTCGCATCCCCCAGCAGCGACCAGATGTACGAGCTCACCAAGCGCATTTCCAGCGGCAAAGGCGTTGTCTACATTTACGGCAACTACGGCGGCGACGTGATGAACTTCGATATGGCCGCCGAGATGGCCGCGATGGATGATATTGAGGTGCGCACGGTGCTCGTTAAGGACGATGTGGCCTCAGCGCCGCGCGCCGAAGCCGCGCGCCGACGCGGCGTGGCGGGCATGGTCTTTGCGTTCAAAGTGGCGGGCGCCATGGCCGACAAGGGCGGCTCGCTCGATGACGTGGTGCGCGTAACGGAGAAGATGCTGGCCGCCACGGGCACCATGGGCGTTGCGCTCAGCCCCTGCACAGTGCCGCGCGCGGGCAAGCCCACCTTCTCCATTGGTGAGGGCGAAATGGAAATCGGCATGGGCATTCATGGCGAGCCCGGCATGAAGCGCGAGAGCCTGCAAAGCGCCGACGAGATTACAGAGCGCATGGTCTCCGCAATTCTGGATGACCTGCAGCCGGACGCGGGCGCTCGCGTTGCCGTTATGGTCAACGGCCTGGGGGCCACGCCGCCTGAAGAACTCTACATCATCTACCGCAAGGTGCACGCTCTGCTGGATGCGCGCGACCTGCGCGTCCACCGGCCCTATGTCGGCGAATATGCCACCTCCATGGAAATGGCGGGCGCATCGATTACGCTGGCTGTGCTGGACGACGAACTGGCCGCCCTGCTCGATCACCCGGCACACACACCCTTCTTTATGCAGGTGTAATCATGAGCTACAACAGCGACCAGGTGGCGCGCGCACTCCAGCGCGCAGCCCAGCAATTGACCGCCGAAGCAGGCCGCCTGAATGACCTGGATCAGGCCATGGGCGATGGCGACATTGGCATAACGCTCGAGAAGATTGGCATTGCTTTGGCCGACTACGCGCAGACGGAGCCGGTGGACGACATTGGCAAGTGGCTGGGCAAGGCCGGTATGGCTGCCAACAAGGCCGGATCATCCTCCTATGGCACATTGCTGGCCACGGCGCTCATGCGCGCAGGCAAGGCCGCGACGGGCAAGAGTGCGCTCACCGACGACGATCTTGCCGTCATGTTCACCGCCGCCGCGCAGGGCATGCAGGAGCGCGGCAAGGCGAATTTGGGCGACAAGACAGTGCTCGACGCGATTTTCCCCGCCGCCGACGCCTTCGCCGCTGCGGTGGGTGCGGGCGAGAGCGGCGCGCAGGCCGCCGCCGCCGCGCTTGCCGCCGCCGAAACAGGCCGCGACGCCGTGACACCTCTGCGCAGCAAAATTGGCCGCGCCAGTTGGGTAGGCGAGCGCTCCGAGGGCAAGATTGACCCCGGCTGCGAGGCGTTCATTGTCATCCTGCGCGCACTCGCGCAGTAGGGTCACGTTGAATGGTGTAAAGTTGTTGGGAATTACCCCTTTACGCGTACCACCGCCCGCGGCCCGCCCGGGTGCGCAGCGGTTTCTACACCCACTCTGTTGTTATCGTGCAAGCTCAAAGGAGAGAAGAATGCGCAAGTTCGTTACCGTACTTACCCTTTTGGCCGTCATCGGCATGGTCCTCGCGGCCTGCGCGGCGCCGGCCGCGGCGCCTGCCGCACCGGCTGCTCCGGCAGACGCCGCGGCTCCCGCTGACGCTGCGGCTCCGGCCGATGCCGCCGCCCCCGCACCCGGTGATTTGACCTTCACCACCGTGGTGAAGATCGCCGGCATTGACTGGTTCAATCGCATGGAAGTGGGCGTCAAGGAGTGGGGCACCGAGACAGGCGTCAACTCTTCGCTAGTTGGCCCCGCACAGGCCGACGCTGCCCAGCAAATCCCCCTGATTGAGGACTTGATCGCACAGGGCGTTAACGCGCTTTGCGTGGTCCCCATGGACCCTGCACAGCTGGATCCGGTGCTGCTCAAGGCCATGGATGCAGGCATCAAGGTCGTCACCCATGAGGCCTCCAGCCAGGTCAACATGGATTTCGACATCGAGGCTTTTGACAACACAGCCTACGGCGCCGGCCTCATGGACAAACTCGCCGAACTGATGGGCGAGGAGGGCGAATACGCCGTCATGGTGGGCAGCCTGGGCAGCAAGACACACATGGAGTGGGCCAATGGCGGCATCAATCGCCAGCTCGAAGCCTATCCCAACATGAAGCAGTATGGTGACATTAGCGAGACCTTTGATGATTCCAGCAAGGCCTACGAGAAGGCCAAGGAAATCCTCAAGGCCAACCCCAACATCAAGGGCTTCCAGGGCAGCGCCTCCACAGATGTCCCCGGCATCGGCCAGGCCATTGAAGAGGCAGGCCTGCAGGACGTCATCTCGGTTGTTGGCACAAGCCTGCCCTCGCTGGCCGGCGAACTCATGCAGACCGGCGCTATCGACGTCATCGGTTTCTGGGACCCGGCCATGGCCGGCAAGGCCTGCAACAAGATCGCCTTGATGATGATCAATGGTGAGACGGTTGGCGAAGGCACCGACCTGGGCATTGAGGGCTACAACAACCTGATTGCCCCGCTTGAGAACAAGAGTGTGCTCTTCGGCAACGCCGCGGTTTACATGACCGTGGATCAGCTGGACCAGTACAACTTCTAGTGCTGTTGAGGTGGGAGGGGGCATGCCCCCTCCCACCTTGCACCATCGCAACCACGCAGTTCCTATCCACTTGCCACGCAGGACGCTTCAAGCCATGCCCACAGAACTCGCTCCCCTTTACAGTGCGGCCATTGCTCCGGACCGAACGCCCGACCTTGTGCCTGATGGCGCCGAACCCTTCGTCCAGCTTGCGCACATTAACAAGTCCTTCGCGGGCGTGCGCGCGCTGGAAGATGTTCATCTGACCATTGAGCGCGGGCGCATCCATTGCCTTGTGGGCGAGAATGGCTGCGGCAAATCCACACTCATTAAGGTGCTGGCCGGCGTCTACCCGCGCGATTCCGGCACTGTGCGCATCAACGGGCGCGATTACGAGAAGATGTCGCCAATTGACTCGATTCGCGAGGGCATCCAGGTCATCTACCAGGACTTTTCGCTCTTTCCCAATTTTACGGTGGCAGAGAACATCGCCCTGAACGAGCAACTGGCAGACAATAAGCGCATCGTCAACTGGAAGCAGGTGCGCCAGGTTGCGCAGGACGCGCTGAAACAAATCGACGTTTCCTTGCCCCTCGACGCGCGTGTGGAGGAAATGTCCGTTGCCAATAAGCAGCTCATCGCCATCTCCAAAGCGTTGCGCCAAAACGCCCAGTTGATTGTGATGGATGAACCCACCAGCGCACTGACGGAGCGTGAGGTGCGCAACCTCTTTGCGGTCATCCGCCGCCTGCAGGCAAGGGGAATTGCCTTCCTCTTTGTCAGCCACAAGCTGAACGAAGTGCTTGAAATCTCCGAAACGATTATGGTCATGCGCAACGGTCACAATGTGAGCGATGGCGACCGCGCTGAATACGACCATGCACGCCTGGTCTTTGAGATGACAGGCCAAAGCATTCGCGAAAAGAGCTACGCATATACGCCCGCACCCGGGGCGCAGCCACGCCTGGCTGTGGATCAGCTAACTGTGCACGGCATGTTGCAGGATATTTCGTTACGCCTCTTCCCTGGCGAAATCGTAGGGATCACGGGGCTGCTTGGTTCCGGGCGCACGGAGTTGGCGCTGGCGCTCTTTGGCATGCTCCCCATTGCAAGCGGCACGATTGCCATGGACGGCAAGCCCGTGCGCATCCGCACCATCCACGACGCCATTTCGCACGGCATCGGCTATGTACCCGAGGATCGCCTGAGCGAAGGTCTCTTCCTTGAGCAGAGCATTGGCAATAACATTGTTGTACGCATCATTGATCGCCTGCGTGGCGCGCTTGGGCTGACCGATAAACGCCAGGTGACGCAGCAGGTCGATCACTGGGTGGATGCGCTGCACATCAAGACAGGCTCGCCGGAACTTGCTGCCAAAACGCTCTCGGGCGGCAACCAGCAGCGGGTGGTGCTTGCCAAGTGGCTGGCCAGCAACCCGCGCTTGCTCATCCTCAACGGCCCCACCGTGGGCGTGGACATTGGCTCCAAGAATGAATTGCACGAACTTATGAAGGCGCTCGCACAAGAAGGGATGGGCCTGCTTGTCATCTCGGATGACATCCCCGAGCTTCTGCAGGTGTGCAATCGCATTTTGCTCATGCGCCATGGGCGCATTGAGGAAGAGATTCTTCCCATGGCCACGAATGAGAACGAACTGGCCGCCAAACTGATTGAAGATTAGCCACGGCAACCGTGCGGGCTCCCAAAGCCTGCCCACGTGTTACCGCCCTTTTATCCTGTTTTTGTTGTTGCAAGGACGCCGCCCGTGAATCTCTCCTTCCTGCGCAAGACCGAGGTACTCGTTGCCCTGACGATTGTGCTGTTCTGCATCATCGTGGGCATCATCAACCCGGTCTTCTTTACTGTGGCCAATGTCTTTGATCTCCTGCGCAGCTCAATCGTCATGGGCATCTTTGCCATGGGCGTGCTGCTCGTCATCATCTCCGGCGGCATTGATGTCTCCTTCACCGCCGTGGCTGTCTTTGCCATGTACGCCACAGTCAAGCTGCTCAACGCCTATTGGGTGGAAGCGCCCATGTGGGTTGCGTTCATCCTTGCGGGCGCAATGGGGCTGGGGCTGGGTTTCATCAATGCATTCTTCATCTCGCGTTTCAATCTGCCCACATTGATTGTCACTTTGGGCACGTTGAGCATGTTCCACGGCTTTGTGCTATTTGCCATTGGCAACAGCATTATCCGCAGCATGCCGCCCAGCTTTACAGCCTTTGCGCGCAGCACCCTGCTCGAAGTGCCGCTCTCCAATGGGGGTGTCTCCCGCCTGCACCCGGCCATATTTCTCACAGTTGTCGCGGCGCTGCTCACGTGGCTGCTGCTGGATTACACCATGCTGGGGCGCGGCGTTTATGCCCTGGGCGGCGCACGCGAGGCCGCCGGGCGCGCAGGCTTCAACATCCCGCGCATTCAGTACTTCATCTACGGCACGGTGGGGCTCCTCTCGGGGATTGCCGGCATCACCTACGCAGCCCTGGGCCGCCAGGCCAACCCCCAGGATATTGTTGGATCCGAGCTCAACGTGATTGCCGCGGTTGTGCTGGGCGGCGCCACCCTTACCGGCGGGCGCGGCACCGTCATCGGCACCGTGCTGGGCGTGGCGCTGGTGGTAATCATGAACAACAGCCTGATCCTCCTGGGTATTCCCACCACCTGGCAGCGTGTCGTGCTGGGCGTCATCATTATTCTTGGTACGGGCATGCCCGCGCTCCAGGCGCAACGCGCACAGCGGCGCAGCCAGATAACCGAAGGCATTGCCTGATGGACGCCTGCACGCCATTTTCAAATGAACCATTCTTCCAGCGGCTTACCCAGCGGCACGGACGCAACCATGAGTGAAACAACAGCAAGCCAGCCCTTTCCCACAAGCATTCGCCGCAATAATCCTGTGCTGAGGCTGGCGATCATCGCTGCGCTGATCTTTGCGGCCTTCAGCCTCATCTTGCGCGACCAGTTTTTCAGCGTGCGTAACATGCAGTCCATGGCCGTCCAGTTTCCCGAATTTGGCATCCTGGCGATTGCGATTGCACTCACCATGATCAGCGGCGGCATTGACCTGAGCGTCGTTGGCATTGCCAACCTCTCGGGCATTCTTGCCGCGCTGACAATGACTCATTTTGCGCCCGACGGGTCATCGCCGCTCTGGCTGATGCTGGCAGCAATCGCCGTGGCCCTCGTCGTGGGCAGCCTGTGCGGCCTCTTTAATGGTTTTCTGGTTGCGCGCATTGGCATCCCGCCCATCCTGGCGACGCTTGGTTCGGGGTCACTCTATACGGGCTTTGGCTACGTCATCACCGGCGGCTATGCCGTGCGCACAGCGCAGATGGCCGCGATTGGCAATGGTTCGTTGCTGGGTATCCCGTACCCCGTGATGATCTTTGCGCTGGCCGCCGCCATCTTTGCGCTGCTTCTCAATCGCACAGCATGGGGTTTCAACGTCTACATGCTGGGCACCAATACAACCGCAGCACGCTTCTCGGGCGTTCGCAGCATCCTGGTGCTCTTTCGCACCTATTGGCTGGCTGGATTATTGGGGGCCGTGGCGGGCATTGTCTTTCTCGCGCGTGCAAACTCGGCCAAGCCCGACTATGGCGAGTCCTTTGTGCTGCTCTCGGTGCTGATTTCGATTTTGGGGGGCGTCAGTTACATCGGCGGCTTCGGCACAATTTCGGGGTTGGTGCTGGCAGTGCTGAGCCTTCAGTTCCTCTCCACCGGGTTGAACATGCTCATGCTCCAATTGTCCGGCTCCAGTGCGGCGATCTTCTTCAAGCAGTTCGCCTGGGGCGCCCTGCTCCTCATCGTCATGGTCATCAATTACTATAGTCAGCAACGCCAAAATCGCAGCCCCGGGTAGCAGCGACGCTGTATGGCGATCGCTGTTGCTCGGTATCAACCTGGAGAGCTTGACATGGAAAAGATCGCTTATTTGGGCATGGGTATTATGGGGCGCGGCATGGCCGCCAACCTCCTCAAGGCTGGCTATCCCGTCACAGTCTGGAATCGTTCACCCGAACGCGTGCAGCCGCTTGTGGAGCAGGGCGCCAGTAGCGCCGCCAGCCCCGCGGACGCGGTGAGGGACGCCGATGTTGTGATGTACTGTCTGAGCGATGACGCCGCCGTGAGTGATCTTGTGTGGGGCGCGGGCGCACTGCTGGATGGTGTGCATGCAGGGCAGGTCGTCATCGACATGACAACCCTGCACCCAGAAACCAGCCGCAAGGAAGCGGCCGCCTTCGCGGCCAAGGGTGTTGAATTTCTCGATGCGCCCGTCTTCGGCAGCAAGAATGAAGCGGCCGGCGGCGGCCTCTGGATTGTCGTCGGCGGCGAGCGCGCCCTCTATGATCGCATGCAGCCGATCTTGGCTGTGGTGAGCGAGACCACCCACTACATGGGTGCAACGGGCCAGGGCGCGGCCATGAAGCTTGTGGGCAACCTGCTTGTCGCCTTCCAGTTGGAAGCCATCGGCGAGGCGCTGGTGCTGGCCACCAAGGCCGGACTCAACCCCCGCGACGTACTCGATGTCGTGCATGTGACGGACTTCAAGTCCCCCATCTTTGATGGCGTGGGCAACGGCCTCGTAAATCGAGACTTCGAGGTGAACTTCGCCCTCAAGCTCATGTACAAGGACGCGAACCTCATTAGCCGCTTTGCACAGGACCTGCAAGCACCCACACCCGCGCTGGCCGTCATCCGCGAGATGATCAAGGGTGGCGTCAACCGCGGCTGGGGCGAGGAGAACGCATCAGCTTTCCTCAAGAATATTGAGGAACAGGCAGGCGTGCAGGTGGGGAAAGCATAGCAGCATAATTGATCATAGACCATAGATCATAGATCATT
>DIAV01000303.1:0-4024 GCA_002415895.1 Anaerolineales bacterium UBA5069
CTTTGCGCACCTTTGTGGCTTTGCATTGCGATGTTGTCTTCATGCCGGTATCACTGTAGAGGCGCATCGACGCGCGCGCTACGGAGCCACTCCTGCGGTTGTTGCTCCATGCGCCTTTGCCCGCGTGGCGTCATGAAGTTCAGCTTGTCTATTGCGCTTTGGAGTGAAGCCTACACGGCGATCTGCCCGCTACAGATACACTGTTAATCGATTGCGCACAAAGTTTCTGCGCGCTTTCCGTAAGGTTGTATATATTTGCTCAAAATTGGTGCTGTACAAATAGAAAATGGTCTGCTATACTTGATTTGATGGACCGTGCGCCGCCTAAACGGCTCCCCCGTAATTGCCTGGCGCGTGGCTCAAGTACCAACTTAATCGCAATCAGTGGGCGCAGTCTTGTTCTGGGGGGGGCGAGGCTGCGGCCGCGGCCGGGGGTGTGATTTTTATCACACCCCCGGTGCTTTTTAATCCCCTGCCCATCTCCAAACGAACCTGTTCCCCGCCTGACTTTATCCCCTGACCGATGCAGCCGCCCGACACAGCCGACGGTTTTTGCTGCGGGCCGCCCCTGCCGAGCGCACGCCATGGACACCCGTATCGTCTCTCCAGTACAAACGTTCACGCGCCAACGGTACACGCTTATACGCGCACGCCACACCCATACCACGCACCCACCTGTTTCCCGCGCCACGCCCATGCTGTGTGCTGCGCCACAGCGCCTGCCGCGCTATGCTGTCATTCTATGCCCCACACTTCCCCCGCAGCCACGCCCGCGCATACATTGCCACCTGCGCGTATGCACGCTTTCGTTCAACCATCAGGAGGGGAAGATGTTGCCACACCAACCGATTGACCTTTTGTGGAAGGCGCTGAGCCTGGCCATTTGCGCCGCGCTCATGCTCACGATTCCGGCCGGCGCAGCCACGGCCCCTACGCTGCCCGCACAAGAAACACCCGTGCTGCTGCCCATTATCTTTGCACCGGACGGCGCCTCCGCCGCTCAGGATGTCACCCGCGAGTTGAGCACCTTTCGCGGCCTTCCGCCCGGCCCCGCCCTAAGCGCCGCGATTGATGCCTTCAAGGCCGCCGACCCCGACGCCTCCTTCAGTTTCTTCAATGGACACGTCGACAGCTTTGCCACGCGTCCCAAAGCCACCATCCCCGATTACGCGCTGGATGTTTTCGCCTCGCTGGGCATCTCCCTCACCACAGTGACGCCGGCGCTCTTCCCCGATCCCGCCACCACACCCAAAGGTGTGCAGAATCTTGACCTTGACCCCAACCTGCGTTTTCCCTGGAGCTTCGAGGCCGCCAACACCACGCCGGTGACGCCCGACCCCGAGGATGGCGACAGCAGCGCGGACGACCCCACGCCATCCAACCCGCCCTTCGAGTTGCGCCAGGTCACCGCCCCGCTGCTGGAGCCACGCGATGACTCTTGGAAGCAGCCCAGCGATCGCGTCGTCGAGCGCCTGCGCCCCGCCGTCGTGCCCGTACTGGTCGCTTTCCTCTCCAAACACAATGGGGTCTTCGAGCTCACACCGGAGATGCTCTTGCACAATTTGCCCACGCTCGAGCTGCAGAGCTTCCAGGTGGGGCGTTTCTACCAAATGGCCCGCTTTTCCCAACTCTACAATGGCAAGCCGCTCCTCGAAGGCGACCTTACCCTGCTGCTCGACGCCAACTGGAATGTCATTGGCCTCTCGCGCATGGTCATGGACCCGCCGAAGCTCGCCATCGACGATGCGGTGCTCATCGATCGCCAGCAGGCACTTGCCACGGCCCTCAAAGCCGCCGCCGACCTGAGCGGCAAGCCCGAGCCCGACTGGACGGTCATCTCCTTCGCCCTGGGCGTAGACCCGCTGCGCCGCCAACTTGTTTACACCATCAACCTCGTGATTCTGCCTACACCCGAATATGACGTTACCGTGCAGATTGACGCACGCACGGGCCTCGTTCTCAATGTGGGCGACAATGTCGAAGCCTTCTATGCCGATGACGCCAACGGCGACCCTCAACTCGTGGCGTGGGTCGTCTCGCAGGATGGGGATGGCACAGACGCACCGGCATTGCCCGAAGCGCCCGTGCTCGGCCCCCTGCCCGAAGGCGCAGCGCCCGACGCAGTTAACTACACCGACGCCAAAGTCCGCCGCTGGGCCTACACCAACGGCGATGTCACCCAGCCTTTCCAGGTGACCACCAGCAACGTCTATGTACGCGACGACAACACGCTAACGCATGATTTCTTCTACTCGGCCAACGATCAGCGCACCAACGGCACGCTTGTGGCCTGTGCCGACCAGGGCAACAAGACCACATGGCCATCCGCCGCATGGGGTTCCTTCAGCAGCGACACCTACATTCGTCACACCCACCGTTCCGACCGCGACTTCAGCCTTTGGAGCCCGGGCGATGCCAGCGGCGCCTTTGCCGAATCCGACAACTACTTCTGGTCGCGCGCCTTCTTCCAATGGCTCAAGCCTGCGCTCAAGGAACTTGGCGTCCTGCCCTCCAGCGCAGCCGACTATCCAAGGCTGCTCATGGTTACCAACGCCTGCATTGACGACATTGGCTACGCCAGCGGCAGCAGCCTTGCTGTCACCGTGCAGCACAACGAAGGCGAGAACGCGCGCAAGGTGCGCATTGCCGACATGTGTCGCGCCGGCAACGCCGGCTGCTCCGCCAGCGACTACGCCGACGGCAAGGGTGGCCACTACGCCTCGTGTGATGGTACGGGCTGTATGGCCACGCCCAGCATCATCCACCACGAGATCAACCACTATATCCTCAGCCAGTTCTTTGGCGTCGGCTCCAGCCTCGATTGCAGCACCAGCGATCAACGCCGCTTCCTGCATGAGGGCACAATGGGTTCGGTCATTCCCGCCGCCTTCTGGCACCACTACTACGGCGTGGGCTACGCACCCGCTGACACCAACCGCCTCTTCACAGCCGACGAGCCACGCGGCCGCGTGCACACCAGCAACGGCACGCTCATGACCGTTGGCGGCTGGCTCTGCACCAACAACACAACCGTCTCCGCCGCCAACAAAGGTCCCTACAACGCAGGCCGAGTCCCCGCCCAAATGCTTTGGAAGATCCTTCATGGCGTTAAGGTGGATGGCAGTAGCCAGGGCAGCATGTGGCGCACCAGCACAGACACCGACTTCCTGATTCTCACCTACTGGGCCGCGGATCTTGTGGGCAGTTCCACCTACAAGGACCGCTACGAGATGGCCAATCGCGTCATGGAGATTCTCGACAAGCACAGCAACTGGAGCAGCAGCGCCAAGGCCACCTACTGCGCCGAGTGGGCCAAGCATGGCCTGCGCACCTACATCAACAACGATTACTGCAGCTAGAGACCGTCTCTCTGCAGCGCCGCCGAATAAACAAAGCGAGGCTCCCAGGATTGGAAGCCTCGCTTTGTTTTGCTCCATTGTGGATTATCTCGACGTGCTTACGACGGTACCGCCGCCTTTAACCCCAAAAACCGCCCATACCTCTCCGCCTGCTCTGCCACAGCGCGCTGCACGTCAGCTTCCAGCGGCGCGAAAGGCTCCACCGTAATGTCAACGCTCTTCTTCTTAAGCTTGCGCGACCACAGCCCCACCACGCGTCCATTCGCCATGAGGAAGGGCTTGAACATGCCGTTGCCGCCGGGGCACCAGAGCGCTTCCTGCGCAGGATCAAGCGCTGCGCTGCGATCGCTGTACCCAAGCAAGATCTCATCAAAGCCCGGCAGCAGCAGCGTGGGCGCTTCTGTCGGTGCGCCCGCGTCCGCCGCCTCCGCATCCATGAAGAACTTGGTGGCCCCTGCCTTGAGCGCCACAAGGGACTTGCCCGCCACCGCAACCCCCACACGCGCATCCGCAGTGGTCATGTAGGCCCAGCGCACGAGGTCCGCAATTGTGGCCGGTCCGTGGCCGCAAAAATAACGCTGCGCCAGCTTGCCCAGCGCCTCGTCACGATCAAGCGCCGGTGAAACCGGCACCCATGCGTCCAGTGCCACAAAGGTGTACTCCTT
>DIAV01000303.1:4082-4938 GCA_002415895.1 Anaerolineales bacterium UBA5069
GCCAGCGTCGCCATAACAACGGCACGCGCGCGATCAAGCTCGCCATCTTCGATCTCCAGGAATGCGCGGCTGCGCGCTGCGGCGTCCAGCACGCGCGGGGCAAGCAGCGCCAGCATCCACCGCAGGTCCTCTGCCACCACCAGATGATAGGTGCGGCGCATGGGCCACGAACGAACAATGCGGCCGTCGGCCAGTGCAGCCTCAACGCCCGCTTCCGTGGCGTCGGCGCTGCCTGCCGCCATGCGTAGCGCCACAGACCAGAGCACCCCCGCGTAATCCTGTGCCTGCATCGCCCCCAGACGCGCAACCACGTCAACAGGCGACTGCGCACTCTGCCCTGTCAGTTGCTGGTTGCGCAGCCGCAAAGCCACAATTGTGCGATCGTCCATCAACCTGCATCTCCCTTTTCCAATATCTGCACGCCCTGGGCAACCATGTCCAACTGCACCTTCAGCACCCCCCGCTGCGCCGCATAGTCGAGCGCCTCCACCCCATGCGCCAGCGGATATGTGGCCGAAATGAGTGGGCGCGGCTCCACTGCGTTGCGGCGCAGCAATTCCAGCGCGGGCGCAAAGGGGCCGCAGCGGCTCCCCACCAGCGTAATCTCGTCCACCACCAACGCGCTCGCGTCAAAGTTGGCTAGTCTACTCGCAAAGGTGCTTTTCAGGGCCAGCGTGCCGCCTGGCCGCACCAGCCGCCGCGCCAGTGCAAAGCCATCGGGCGAGCCGGTGACCTCAACCACCACATCGGCCGGCTCTGCCGCCAGCGCGTCAATCGCCTCGAGCGTCGCGGTCTGAATCCCACGCAACGCCGCAATCGCCAGTTTGTCGCGCGTGCGCCCAATCAGTGTCAAGGC
>DIAV01000114.1:0-6778 GCA_002415895.1 Anaerolineales bacterium UBA5069
ACGCTGCACCAGTACGGCAACTCGGGTACATATGACTTGGCGCAGCCCAGTTACCTCCAGGTGTTGCGCGCAGGCGGGGCGTGGAACGAGGGGACAATTACGTGGAACAACGCGCCCCAGGCGCTTGAAAACGTGAGCGCCATGTGGGTGACACCGGTGCAAAGCGCACCCCCGTGGCCGGGCATTGCCTGGTCGTGGGAGGTGGGCAAGGCCGTGGCCGATGCCTATGCCGAAGGGCAGCCGGTGCGGCTGGTGCTCTACAGCGCCGACAGCAACTATCACAGCGGCAAGCTCTTTGTCACCTCAGACACGGGTGACTGGAACGTGGCAGGGCGTCCCACGCTACGGGTTGTCTGGGGAGAGTAACAGCGGGGAGTGGGGGAACTGCGGGGAGTAGGGGAACTGCGGGGAGTAGGTTGGGCTGATTATTGATCATAGATCATTGGTCATTGATCATTGGTAGCGGACTCGTCCACTCACCAATGATCAATGATCAATAATCAGCCCACCTGACCCCCGACAGTTACTCTCCCAACACAAAACGGTGCATGGCAATGGCCGCGCCGTCTTCGTCAATGGGGGGCGCAGTCCACTGCGCCAGCGCTTTGACGGAGGCGGTCGCGTTGCCCATGGCCACGGGCATGCCCACCAGCTTGAGCATGGGCAGGTCGTTCTCGTTGTCGCCAATCGCCAGCACGTGCGCGGGATCAATGTCCAGGAGCGCGAGGAGGTGGCGCACGCCCTCGCCCTTGTCAACGCCGGCGGCGGTTGCCTCCACCAGCAGCGGATGGGTGCGGCTCATTGTGACACCCGCGCCAAAGTGGCTCTGCATTTGCGCGGGCATGTGCGGCTCATCGGCCACGTCGCTAATCATCATGTACTTCACGGGGGCGTGATCGCCCTTGCTCGCAAGCAGCGCGCCCAGCGGGCCCACGATTGCGCGCGGGCTGCCCATCACATGGTCATAAAAGTCACTGCGGCCGGGGTCAATATTCTGGCAAATGCGAATATGGCCTGCCTCATCCGTGAAGAAGAATGCGCTGACGCGCGCCTGCTCGTCGGACCAGGCGGCGAGGGCATGGGCATCGCTGCCCGGCAGCCGCCATTCCTGCAGAATGTGGCCGGTCACGGGGTCTCCAATTACCGCGCCCTGCGTGGTGACGACAGGCGTCACAATGCCCAGGGGAGCGAGATGCTCCACCACAAAATCAAGCGTGCGCCCTGTGGCAATGGTCACGGGGACACCTGCCTCCTGCACAGCGCGGATGGCGGCAGCGACGCGCGCGCTGATGCCGCTGCGCTCGTACGGGTTGAGGATAGTGCCATCCAGATCGAGAATCACAAGGTCGTAGGGGCGCGGCTGGGCTGTGGGCATTAAAGACTCGCAATTTGATGGACATGAATACGCCGGACGTGCAAGAGGCACGCCCGGCGTATTGTAGGTGTGTAAAGCGATGCCTCCAAGTTGGAGGCCTTGCTTTGTGGCTTGCCTACAGCACAATCACCACCATGCGGTCGTGGCCCTGATAATCCTGGTGCAGGGCAATGTCCCTCATGCGCGGCAGCACGTTCTGTGCGAGTTTGAAGACACTGAGCGCCTGATCGCGCCCGATTTCCAAATAGATTGTGGCGCGCGGGGCAAGGTGGCTATTGGCCTGACGCAGCAGTTGTGCGATGGCGTCCAGCCCCTCGTTGCCACTTTCCAGCGCGAGACGGGGCTCGTAGCTGCGCACAGTGGGGTCGAGCGTAGCATACTCGCGCGTCGAGATATAGGGCAGATTGGCCACAAGGATGTCCACAGGCTCGGTGAGCGGTTCAAGCAGATTGCCCTGGTGGAGTGTGACCTGATTGCGTGCGTCGTGGCGCTGCACGTTGATGCGCGCCACGGCCAGCGCCTTGCGGCTGACATCAATTGCCTGAATGCGTGCGCGCGGCTCGTTGACGGCAATGGCCAGCGCAATCGCGCCACTGCCTGTGCCTATGTCGGCCACGTTTACCGATTCGGCGCCGCTGCTTGTGCGTGCCTCAATTTCGCTGAGCACCTCATCCACAAGCATTTCAGTTTCGGGGCGGGGGATGAGCACGCGCTTGTCAACCGCGAGTTCAAGGCCGTAAAACTCGCGCCGCCCGATCAGGTAGGCCACCGGTTCGTGGTCCACGCGGCGGGCGATCAATTCGGTGAAAGCCTGGGAGTGTGCCGGCTGCAACTCGGTTTCGCCATGGGCAAAGAGCCACGGGCGATCAACCCCCAGCACGTGGGCAAGGATGACCTGCGCATCGAGGAAGGCCGTATCGTTTTCGGCTTCCTTCAGCCGTTGCGTGGCCGAATTGAGCGCCGAACCGACGGTGGCATCGGGGGCCAGATTCCAAATGATCGATTCCAATGGGAAGGATGAACGAGAAGGGAGTGAAGGAAGGGAGATGGGTAGAACTGCCAAGGCGACCTCCTTGTCGCTAAACTCAACTGCTGCGCCGCGAGACGATGCACCTGGCGCTTGCCCTCATTCTAGCAGTGCGAGATTAAGGCTGCGTGAATGGTGACATGCAATCGCCGCGCGGTGTAATGCGCACTGCACGCTGACTTGACACTGTCGCGCCGTTGCGACAGATACATTCATTATACCAAAAGCCGACGCATTGTGCGTAGCCTGGCTCCAATTGCTTTACGGTGTACTCTGCCCAACGTCGCGCGGCCTGCTAAAGTTGCGCGGCCATCGTTTCCAGCCGCTCGGCCTGCTCGTTGGCAGAGAGTTCTTCAATGAACTCGTCAATTTCGCCGTCCATCACGGCGGGCAGTTGATAGACTGTTTTGTTGACGCGATGGTCGGTGACGCGACTCTGTGGAAAGTTGTAGGTGCGAATTTTCTCGCTGCGGTCGCCCGTGCCCACCTGGCTCTTGCGCAGGCTGCCCAGCGTGTCCTGCTGCTTCTGCATCTCCACCTCAAAGAGGCGCGCGCGCAGGATGCGCATGGCTTTCTGCTTGTTCTGCAGTTGGCTCTTTTCGTCCTGGCAGGCAATCACAATGCCGGTGGGGATGTGCGTGAGGCGCACGGCTGAGTCTGTGGTGTTAACGCTCTGGCCGCCCGGGCCACTGCTGCGGAAGACATCAATGCGAATGTCATTGTCGCTGACCTGGACGTCGATCTCTTCGGCCTCGGGCAGCACGGCCACGGTGGCGGCGCTGGTGTGAATGCGTCCGGCGCTCTCGGTGGCGGGCACACGCTGCACGCGGTGCGTGCCCGACTCAAACTTGAGCTTGCTCCACGCGCCTTTGCCCTTAACGGCGAATACCACCTCCTTGACACCGCCGATGCCCGTGTCGCTGCCGCTGAGAATCTCCACCTTGAAGCGATGGCGCTCGGCCCAGCGCAGGTACATACGGAAGAGTTCGCCTGCAAAGAGTGCCGCTTCCTCACCGCCGGTGCCCGCGCGAATTTCGACAATGACATTCTTGTCGGCGTTGGGGTCTCTGGGCAGCAGAAGTTGTTTCATGGTGGCGTCAAGCTCGATCAGTTCCGCGTCCAGCGCCTGGATTTCCAGCTCGGCAAGGGCGCGCAGATCGGGGTCGCCGTCTTCAAGCAGCACGCGGCTTTCCTCAATCTGATTCTCAACGTTGCGGTAGCGGCGATAGGCTTCGGCCAGCCCCTCAATGCTGTTGCGCTCCTGCGTCAGTTCGTGGACGCGCGAAAAGTCGGAGGTAACCTCCGGATCAGCCATAAGCGCGGTGATCTCGTCAAAGCGATCGGCCACGTGCTGGATACGGTCAAGAAGCATGGACATAGCGTTGGGTACCTAAAAATGTAGCCGTACTTGTGCAGTTGCCAATTGCTCAGTCGGCAAAAATGGGCAGGTGGCCCAGAGCAATGATCTGGGGCCAGTCATCGTCGGCGCCTTCGGTAAAGACGGCCATTTCGCCCACGACTGTGGCGTTGGCCTGGAGCATCAGCTGCTCCATGCCGCGCAGGGTGCTGCCTGTGCTGATCACGTCATCCAGCAGGACGACGTTGCGCCCTGACACGAGATGACGATCCTTGCCGTCGAGGTAGAGCGTTTGCGGCGCGCCGGTGGTAATGCTGATGACTTCGGTTTGCAGCGTGTCACCCATGTAGGGCTTGCAGAACTTGCGCACGACGACGTAGGGCAGCCCTGTGCGTTTTGAGAGGGCATGGCCCAGGGGCACGGCCTTCACTTCGGGCACAATCAGCGTCTCGGTGTCGGCGGGGATGCGCGCCGCCAGCGCCTCGGCGGCGTGCTCCACCACGTCGGTGTCGCCCAGCATGTTGAAGATGGCGATGGTTACGCCGGGGGCAACCTTGAAGAGGCGCAAGTCGCGTTGCAAGTCACCAATGTGTACTGTGTGAATGACGCCGGTGTAGCTCATGGGGAGGCTCCTTGACGATGCCCGAAAATGAGTGCCACCCGCGCGGGTGGCTGTCGGTGGGCGAACGAATACCAGCACGCCAAGAGAGGAATTGTATCACCACGTGGCTAAAATTGGGAAACAGGGGCGGTGAANNGTTTCCGCCGTTATCTGTGTTCATGGTTGTGGTTGTGGCCTTGCTATGTGTTGTTTTGCGACTTTGCGTTGCGATTTGGCTGTGGGTTTCACTGCGGTATCACTTTAGCGTGGTTTATCCAGCAGTGCTTCGTCGCGCTGCAGGAGGATCACATCCTGGGCAATGGGGCCTTCCTGGTTTTGGCCCAGGGAGAATTCGACGAGATCGCCCGTTTGCAGGAAGCGCGCGCCCTGCAGTGCGGCCGCAGGCACAAAGATCTCCGGCTCGCCCTGGCGCACAATGAAGCCATAGCGTTTGCGAATGTTGTACCACTTGACGAGGCCGCGCGTGCGTGCCGGTGGGGGTAGCAGAACGCGGCAGCCCGGGCAATGCTCGGGCGCGGGCGCACCTGCGTCTGCCCGCGTGCGCTGTTCCTCAATCGACCAGAGGTAGGAGATGCCGCAGCGTTCGCAGTAGCGAATTTCATCGTCAACTTCACGGCTGCGCTTGCCGATGGCGGCATGCTGGGAATCCTGGAAATCCTGTGATCGTCCTGCGGCGCTTGCGTTTGACATTCAGCCCGTCCGTTGGTAGGATTGCGGGACGGAGCGCAGCGCACCGGTTATGTCGGGTTGCTGCAACTCTGGCGACGTCGCCAAGTGGTAAGGCAGGGGTCTGCAAAACCCCCACCGCCGGTTCGAGTCCGGCCGTCGCCTCCATACTATACAGAAGAGCCGGTTGCTCGTCAAAGCAGCCGGCTTTTTCTATTTGTGCTGAAGCCCGCGCCTCCTCTACGTACCCAATGCGCGCAAATTACGCATCTTGCGTACTTGGTCCGTACGGAGTACGCTATGCAGGCCTGTTACCCGCACGAATCCCCCGCTGGCGCGCCGAAGTTCAAGATAGCGTTTGCACTACGTTTGATCTCTTGCCCTGGGTCCACGCGAAGGCGCCTGAATCCACCCGAATGCAGCCGAATCGGGGTAACCTTTTCATGCGCGCACTCGTCATCTATAGCGCGGGGATCATTCCGTGTACAGACCGCGCCCTGGCTGCTTGCGGCTGCGCAATGGCCCGCAGGACATAGCGGGCGCCTGGCAGTTGTGCGTACGCCCGCAAACGACAGTACTGAACGTTTTCTCGCTGTGTGCAGCGATTGCGAACCCAACGACGCCCATGAATCCTGTGACCCTCCCCCGAACGTCGCTCCAAATCGCCCCTGTCGCGCGCGCTGTCTCTGCGCGCCCGGCCGCGCGCAAGGCGCGCAGCCGGGCGCTGCTGTTGCTGCTGCTCATCGGCATGATCTTCGCGCTCGCGGCCTGTGGTAACAAGGATGGGGAGGATACGGATGTCCTGCCCGAGACCGTGCCCGACGTAATTACAAAAATGGAAGACCTGCCCGCGCAGATTGATGACTATCTTGCGCGCTACAACGCCGAGTTTCAGTTGAGCCCGCGCCAAGGGAACACGCCGCTGGAGGTCGCCGAAACCTATTTGCGCCGCTATCAGCCCGGCCCGCTGCCGCGCGTCTTCCAGCATTCTGTTGTGAGCGACCGCCATGGCACAGTGCTGGCCGAGCTGGTGAACGAGGGGCGGCGCACTTGGGTGCCCCTCAGCAGCATTTCGCCCAACATGATCAATGCCACAATTGCCACGGAAGACGCCTCCTTCTTTGAGAACAAGGGAATTGATGCGCGCCGTGTCATCGCTGCGCTCATTCAGAACACCGCCAACGGTGATGTGGTGTCGGGCGCGAGCACAATTACGATGCAACTCGCGCGCAATCTCTTCTTCCCGCCCGAGCGGCGCTATGACCAGACGATTGACCGCAAAGTCTTCGAGATGCTGATTGCCCAGGATCTGACAACCCTCTATACCAAAGAGGAAATCCTGGAGATGTACCTCAACCTGATCAACTTTGGTCAGCGCGCCTATGGCGCGGAGGAGGCGGCGCAAACCTATTTCGGCAAGCCTGCCGCTGATCTGACGCTGGCCGAGGCGACGTTGATTGCGGGTATTCCCCAGCAGCCCGCCTCGCTGGACCCGCAGGACAACCTGGAGGCCGCTAAAGGCCGCCAGCGCACTGTGCTGGATTTGATGGTGCGCCACGACTTCATTGAACAGGACGAGGCCGACGCCGCCTTTGCTGAAGAGATCCCCATCCAGCCGATTCGCACAATTGAGCCGGCCAGGGCACCGCACTTTATCCAGTATCTTCAGGTGCAGGTGACGCGCGCGCTGAACGTGGATAACGTGGGGCGCGCCGGCCTGCGCATTACCAC
>DIAV01000114.1:6887-7894 GCA_002415895.1 Anaerolineales bacterium UBA5069
AACAGCGCAGCGCTCGTGGCGCTGCGCCCCAGTGACGCGCAAATGCTCGTGATGGTGGGCAGCGCCGATTATGACAACAAGGCGATTGACGGCAACGTGAACGTGGCCACAAGCCTGCGCCAGCCCGGCAGTTCGATCAAGGCGGTGCTCTATGCCGCGGCCTTCAACGACGGCATCATCAGCCCGGCCTCTATCCTGTGGGACGAGCCGGTGCAATACCGGATTAATGACCTCCAGATCTATATTCCCGGCAATTATGACTCGCGCTTCCACGGGCCGGTGACGGCGCGCACGGCGCTGGCCAACTCCTATAATGTGCCCGCCGTCAAGCTGATTGATGCTGTTGGCCCCGATCGCATGGCCCAGATTGGCAATGCCATGGGGCTGACCACGCTGGCCACCACGCCCGGCATTTATGGACTGCCGCTCACGCTGGGCGCGAATGAAGTGACACTGCTGGACCTCACCACGGCCTATCACACGCTGCGCAATGAGGGCGCGTATGTGCCCTCGCGCACGATTCTGGCGGCGACAGACCCGCTGGGCAACCCCGTTCAGATTGAGACGCAAGCGAGCCCCGTGCAGGCCATCAAGCCTGAAGCCGCCTTCCAGGTGACAAGCATCCTGAGTGACAACAAGGCGCGCGAGCCTGCTTTTGGCGTCAACACACCCCTCAAGCTCAGCCGCCCCGCCGCAGTCAAGACGGGGACAACAACCTCCTACCGCGACAACCTGACAGTGGGATATACCAAGTATCTGGTGGCGGGTGTGTGGGCAGGCAATCCCAACGGCGCGCCCATGAGCGGCGTGACCGGTGTTACGGGCGCGGCCCCCATTTGGCACGACTTTATGGAGGGTGTCATTGCCGACCCTGCCATGCTGGCCACGCTGGATGCAAGCGATGACCCCGCCGATTGGGAGTTCCAGCCGCCGGCTGACGCAATCCAGCGCCAGATTGCCTGCGCCGACAAGGTGGAGTGCCCCACAACAAATGAGTATTTTACGCG
>DIAV01000114.1:7907-20716 GCA_002415895.1 Anaerolineales bacterium UBA5069
TTTGTGCGGATTGCGCCGGACCTGCCCTCGCCCAGCGTGCAATCTGTGGAATCTGCACCGCTGGCCGCCGAGGTGAACGACTTTGTGTCGACAGAGCGGCGCCAGGCGTTGCAATGGAGCCGCAGTAACGGCACCTATCTCAACTTTGGTTCGTGCCAGGGTGTGGACCAGGTGGTGCGCGCGGCCTTGGGGACAAATGTGGAACGTGTCTACCTGGTTGGCTTTAACGGCCAGGTGGTGGGCGAGATGGCGACCACGCCGACACCGGTGCCGCCGCCGACGAATACAGCGCTGCCGCCGACGGCCACACTGCCTGCCACGCCGACGAGTCCGGCTACGGCAACACTGGTGCCGCCGACCGCGACGCCTGTGNNACGCCTGTGCCGCCGACTGCGACGAATACATCGACGGCCACGCCGCTCCCGCCGACTGCAACGCGCACGCCGACGCCGACAGCGACTGCAACACCAGTCGTGCCGACAGCAACGCCGACGCGCACACCGACAGCAACGCCGACACGCACACCGACAGCGATCCCGCTGCCGACCGCCACATCGACGCCACTGCCGACGCCGGTCATCATCAGCACGCCGTCGGAGTCGGAGGCGCAGCCCAGCAGCACGCCGCCCCCGGCGCAAACGCCGCAGGGTGTGGACAGAGTAGTGCCTGGCCGCGTGGTTGCCACAGCAACGCCAACACGCACATCGCTGCCCACGGCCACAGCAACAGTTACACCACCTGCGCCGCCCACGGTTGCACCCACCGCGACAACCACAGGCGCCGATAGTAACGCCGCGCGGCCGCCCTACAATCTGGTGGGTGTGCGCAATGACAACAATTGCGCAGGCAACTACATTATGGGCGAGATTCTGGACAGCGCGGGCAACCCGCTGCCGGGCGTCTCCGTCATCGGCGTGGACCAGTGGGGCAACTTCATGCAATCCGTCTCCAAATCGGGACAGATTGACTATGGACGTTTCGACTTCCCCATTTCGGGCGATGCACGCGAGTATTATGTGACTGTGGTTGACGGACAGGGTGCGCCGCTGAGTTTCTCGGTCACCATTCAGCACCAGATGGGCGACTTGGCGGGCGTTCTCTGCCACTACATCACATGGCAATCGCGCTAGGGACGATAAAAGTCACAGGACCTTTACAGCAGACAAAACAGGGCAGCCCTTCAATTGGGGCTGCCCTGTTTTTGTGGAACCGCCTGTATAGGAGTTGCGTTACGGCTGCAGGAACAGGATTAACCCTCATTGTTCCTTTACGCCCTCTGGGGTCCGTGCCGGATGAGCCACTGGTGCGGGCCCCATCCTCTTGATTGTGCCCTGATGCCGTCGCTCGTCATAAACGCACATGCGCGCTACTCGCGGCAGCGTATGGCGTGCGCAGGGATTGCGCGGCGGGCGCATCTGTATTTGATTCGCCGCGCAGACGCCATACACTGTATACTCCATCCAATTCGCTGAATCCAGTGAGTTTTGGGCGCGCCAAACGGCGTGCTGCCTGAGGTGGCTTGTGAACGATGACATTCCTGCACAGTGTGCACAATCTGAGCCGACGGCGGCAATGCTGCTTGGTTTCAAGCGCGCACTCATTGCGTGCCTGGCAATTGGCCTGATCGCGCTTGTAGCATTTGCCGGGCGGGGTGGCGTGACGGGCACTGTACTGGCCCAGGGCACGACGGAAACGCCAACCGGGACGCCGACGCCAACGGGTACGCAGACTGCCACACTCACGGCAACGCCAACCGGATCGCCCAGCATGACGATGACGCCCACGCCCACGTGGACGTGGACGGCAACCCCATTCTTTGGCAATTCGCCGCTGGTGACGCCTTCACCAACGGTGCAGATTCGTGTGGTGACGGAGATTAGCCACCCCGGTAGTGGCGATGCAATTGCCGGCGCAACGCGCATCCTGGGCACGGCGCTCATGCCCGGCTATCGCAAATACGACATTCATATCTCGCCCGCGGGCGCTGAAAGCTGGCAGTGGCTGATCACCAGCCTGGATGTGGTGCATGACGGCACCCTTTACGTGTTGGACAGCTCGCAGTTTGCAGACGGCTACTATGATCTGCGCCTGCGCACGATTGACGATATGGGCGCATATCGCGAGGCGTATCTGCGCGGCATGGAAATTCGCAATGCGAACCCGCCCACAGCCACACTGGCGCTGGATCCATTGGGAACGCCCCTGCCGACACAGCCGGTTTCGCCGCTGGGGCCGCCCACCGCCACGCCACGCCCGCGCATTGTGCAGAACATTCCCAACGGACAGGGCATCTTTGCGCCCGAGGTGGGGCAGACTGTTGCCGGGCCTGTGGATATTGTGGGCACGGCCAATGGTCACTACCTCAATCCCTTTGTGCGCTATGAAATTGCGATTTCGCCCGCAGGGCAAGGGGCGTGGGAGTGGCTTTACAGCAGCGAGCAGCAACTTTGGCAGCAGGTGCTCTATACGCTGGATACAACGCGCTTTGCCAATGGCTCCTACGACGTGCGCCTGCGCAATGTCTATCGCGACGGTAACTATGACGAGTTTATCCTGCGCTATTTGCAGATTGACAACGCAGGAGAGTTGGCGGCAGGGTCAACGGCCAATGGGATTGTGACGCCTGCTGCCGCCAGTGCAGTCAGCGGCATTGCCCAGTTTGTGGGCACAGCCGCAGACCCCGCCTTTGATCACTGGGAACTGGCCTGGTCGCCGGCGGGGCTGGAGCAGTGGAGCGCGCTCACAAGCAGCACGCGCCCAGCCAACAACGAGGTGCTGGCGCGGCTGGATTTGAGCAAGCTGGCCGGTACACAGATTGATGTGCGTCTGCGCGTCGTACGCCAGGATGGCAACTACACCGACTACGCAGTGCGAAGCCTGCGCGTGCTCGCGCCCACCGGCGGCTAAAGTTCTGAATCTGACGCAAGGGCGCAAAGACGCCACCAAACCTCGGCAACCTTATGTCCTTGCGGTTTGGTGTCAAGAAGTTCGCGGTCGTAACTCGGTTCGACAGTTGCCGCACGGTGTGCGCAACGTGGGCGCGTGAGGCAGATATAACCATGCGTGGGGCAAGCGTTGCCTTTTGGGCCGAGAATACAAAAGGAAATCGCGTATTGTGAATTAGCGAACAGGCAGCGCACTCGGTATAATGCCCAGTGGCGCGCGTTGCAGGGGGCCCACTGCAAGGGGTCTGCGCGCAAAATGCAGTGTTGCATGGCAGTGTTGCATGCGGATTTGAAGCAGCCTGTGGCGTGATTCAAGGCACAAACTGATGACACACTTTGCATGATATTTTGCAGGTGCGCCCGATGTAGGCGCACCAATCCATTGGCGAGCTTTTGTACTGATAGCATTTTGACTCACAGTATTTGGACTGACAGTATTTTGAACTGACAACACGTATCGTTGACACCATTGCAGACCCGGGCAGGTGATGCCATCTGAGGCTTCATCTGCAACAAAATTCCCAGACGATGGAGGTATCCGTTATGCAACGAGCAAATTTGCGCAAAGCATTTTCACTGCTCCTGATCACTGCCCTGCTTTTGGGCGTATTTTCCTCACTGGTCCTTGCCCAGGAGACTCCTGTGGAGACTCCGACTGCTGAAGCGCCTACGGCCGAGGCAATGGCTGAGGCCACAGTTGAGGCGACAGCCGAGACCGCACCCGCCCCTGTTGCCGGCGCGCCTGTCAGCGCGAAGAGCCTCGCCGGTACACTCACGGGCGGCCAGTTCGCGCGCCTGTGGCTCGGGCTTACGCCCGACGAGCGTGACGCCCAGATCACGCTGATTGCAGACTGGGATCGCGATGCGCCCACCAGCAATGGCGTTACCTTCTACGTTCTCACGGCTGCCAATGTCGCCTCTGTCAATGCGGGCGGCACGCTGCAGGCCAACAACATTGCTGCTGGCGGGGCTTTCTCGCAGGGTCAGGGCAATCAGCAGATTGCCGGCTTCAAGGCCACAGATGGCGCCTATACGGTGATTATGGCCAATGATTCGGCCACCGATGCCAACTTCACAATCAGCGCCACAAATGCTGTCCTGACTGACGATTCCGGCCAGGCGCGTGACCCGAATGCCGCAATGGTTGCCCCCGAGGCGGCGCCCGTTGTTGAGGCCGCTCCCGTGGCTGCCCCTGTGACCGAAACCGTTGCGACAACCGTTACGACTGTGACGACCACGACAACCGTTGAGGCTGCACCTGTGGCTGAGGTGGCTGTGGTTGCCCCGGGCACGCCTGTGGTTGTGCAGCAGGCCGAGCTCAAGGGCTCGCTGCCGGGTGATGGCGTCCAGCACTACCTGGGCCTGACACCCAACGAGCGCGACGGCAATATTTCGCTGACGCTGGCTTATGACCCGCAGGACAATCAGGAATTGGCGCGCCGCATGAACTTCTGGGTGCTCGACGCCCAGGGCTTGCAGCGCTATGTGGACGGCACCCCGGCCAGTGATGTGGCCGTTGCCGCCGGCAGCCGCTCCTTCACCGGCCCGGCCAACGAGCGCGTTGCCACCTTCAATGCCACCGGTCTTGGACCGTACACGGTCATTGTTTACAACAACTCGCTTGTCCCGGCAACCTACTCGCTGGCCGCTGTGGGTGGCTTGCTGCTTGATGACGCGGGCCAGACGGACACTGCCAAGGCATTGGGCGTCGCTGCGCCAGTCGCTGCATCGGCTGCAACCACAGCCACAACCGCGACAACTGCGACAGCCGCGACAGCCGCCACCACAACCGCAGCCGCGACCACACCGGGCCGCGAAGGCGAGCCGGGCGGCACCTACACCGTGAAGGCCGGTGACACACTGGCGCTGATTGCCCGTGACATCTACGGCGACTACACGCTCTACCAGGCCATTTGCACCTTCAACGGCATTGCCGACTGCGCGCGCATTGAAATTGGCGACGTGATCAAGCTGCCGACACAGGCCGAAATTGGCGCCAACGCGACAGCGCCTGCCGCCGCCGCAACTCCGGCTGCTGCAACACCTGCCGCGACAACTGCGACCACAGCAACAACGGCATTGACCGAGACTGTAGCGGCCACGACGACGGCCGCGACCACAGGCACGACCGCCGGTCTGCCCACAGCGACTGCTGTCGCCACGACTGCCGCTCCTGTGGCCACACCGGCAGCGGGCACAACCCCCGCCGCAACAGGCTCCACAATTGTGGAAGTGGCTGAGGCCAATGGCAACTTCACGACGCTGATCAAGGCACTGAAGGCCGCCGGCCTGGATGATGACCTGGCAGGCGCCGGCCCCTACACCGTCTTTGCCCCGACCGATGCCGCTTTCAACGCCCTGGGCGCGGCCACAGTGGATGCGCTGCTCAAGGATACGCGCAAGCTGCAGCAGATTCTGCTCTACCATGTTGTGGGCGACGAGATCATGTCTACAGACCTGACCAACGGCATGGAAGTCGTCACGCTGCAGGGTAGCCCAGTCGGCTTCACCCTTACAGGGGCCACCGCCAAGGTGCAGGATTCCAACATTGTCGTGGCAGATGTGGAAGCCAGCAATGGCGTCATCCACGTTATCGACAAGGTGATGCTGCCGCCGGTTCCCTGAACCAGCACAGTAGCAAACCCGTAAATGAAAGCGGTGGGCTGCCTGGCAGCCCACCGCTTTTTTGTTGTATACAGGCGCACGGGCGTTCGACGCGCGGCGGCGCGGGTGATAAAATAGAACGTATGACCACATCGCCATCCAGGCGCACGCGACAACCCAAAACAAGAGCCAAGCTGCCCGAAGCCACGCCGCCGACAGCCACGCCGTCGGCGGCCGGCGCGCCACAGGGCTATGATATCCCCGACTACATTCATGTTGAGCTTGACGCGCCCGGCGAGGCCATTCTTCCGCGGCATTTGCGCGAGAGCAGGGCCGCGCCCGAAGAGGCTGCGCCTGATGCGCGCACAGCGGGTGACATGGCTGAACTGGCCGAGAGTGACCTCGACGCATTCTTTGGCCCGGAAGGTCCGCTGGCCGATTTGCTCGATGGCTATGAGCCGCGCCGCAGCCAGATGGAGATGGCGCAGGCGATTCAGGAGGCGCTGCTCGCGCGCAAGCACACGCTGGTGGAGGCGCCCACGGGCACAGGCAAATCCATTGCCTATCTTGTGCCCGCGCTATTGAGCGGCCGCAAGGTGGTAATCGCCACCGCCAATAAATCATTGCAGACGCAGCTCTATACCAAGGACATTCCCTTCCTGCGCAAGGCGCTGGGGCGCGAGATTGACGCTGTGCTCGTCAAGGGGCGCAGCAACTATCTTTGTTCGCTCAAGTGGGAAACCGAGCTGGAAGAGCAGAAGCTCTTCGCACGCATTGACCGTGAGCATGATGCGATCCCCGTGATCAGGGAGTGGCTCGAGCGCACGCAAACGGGTGATGTGGACGAGCTGCCCATGATGCTGGATGGCGACCTGCGCCCGCGCATTGTGAGCTTCCCTGATGATTGTCTACAGCGCGAGTGCCCCCACTATGGCGACAATTGCTGGGTCAACCTCATGCGCGACCATGCCGCAGAGGCGGACGTGGTGATCACCAACCACCATTTGCTGCTCAATGCACTGGAACTGGGGGTCGCCGGTGAGCGCATTCTGCCGCCTGCTTCCATCTATATTGTGGATGAGGCGCATGGCCTTGAGCAGACGGCCACGGCCGTCTACGAAACCGAAATTACAGATTATACGGTAGACCAGTTGCTGGCGCGCACGGTGCTCAAGCAGAGCCTGGCGGACGAAGAACTTGCCGAACTGAGCTTCATGAACGCCGAGGCCTTCCAGGAGGTGCAGGTCCGCTCCAGGGACAACTCGTTTGTGCTGGAGGGCGAACTGGAAGGGCTGCGCAAGCTGGGGCGCGCGCTGGGCGCGCTGGCCGACAAGCTCAAACGCGCGCTGCCCACGCCTGAACCCAACGCGCCGCCGCCTTCCACGCCGGACGATATTGCCGCCGCGCGTGCGCGCCGCGCCATTGAACTGACGATTGAGGCGCTCAACAGCGCGGCCAACAAGGCGGCAACCGTGGCTTCGTCGGCGCATGATGATGTGCTGGTGCGCTATGCCGTGCGTGCCTTTGACAGACGGCGCGTCGCGCTGGAACTGCACGCCGCGCCGATTGACCCCTCCAACCTGCTTGCCAAGTACCTTTTTGATGCCGACGCCAGCAGCGCCGCGCTCGAGCGCATGGTGATTTGCACGAGCGCCACGCTCTCCACGGCCGGCTCCTTTGCCCACATGCGCGCCCGCTGCGGCATCCACGGCCCCACGGTTGAGCGCATTCTGCCACCGGTCTTTGATTATCCCACGCAAGCGCTGCTCTATCAGCCGGCGCTGCCCGCCTATCAGTATGGCAACGCCAACGCCTTCTATCAGGCGGCGGCACAGGAAGTGGAACGGCTGCTCGAGGTGAGTCGCGGGCGCTCGCTCTGTCTCTTCACCAACTGGAGCGGCTTGCAGCAGGTGGCGCAGCGGTTGCGCGGTGAGGAGGGGGGGGCGGCCATCATCTGGCCTGTGCGCGCGCAGGGTGATGCGCCGCGCGATGCGCTGCTTGCGTGGTTTCGCGAGACGCCGCACAGCGTGCTGCTGGCCACCCGCTCCTTTTGGGAGGGTGTTGACATCCCTGGTGACGACCTGAGCCTGGTGGTGCTGGACAAAATGCCCTTCCCCACGCCGGGCGATCCGTTGCACGCCGCACGCATGCGCGCGCTGGACGAAGTGCGCGAGGGGGCGAGTTTTGGTCAATACATGCTGCCGCTGATGACGCTTTCGCTCAAGCAGGGCTTTGGCCGCCTGGTGCGCCGCAGCAGCGACCGCGGCGTGGTGGCCATTCTGGATGAGCGGCTGACCAGCAAGAACTATGGGCGGCAGGCGCGCAATGATCTGCCGCCCGCGCGCTTTAGCCGCGAATTCAAGGACGTGCACCGCTTTTTTCAACAAGCGCTTGCCTCCAGCGCAGAATATGCAATCAACGTCAGTGCAGCCGAGGGCGCGCAGGCGCACTCCACGGAATGGCGCTGGGCGATTGTGCGCCTTTCGGACGGTCGCCGCGACGCGGCCATGGGCCTGCTGCCCGATTGCACCGAGCCGCTGGAGGGCGAATTGCACGCGGCCGAGGCGGCGCTGGCCGAACTGCGCCGGCGCGTGGAGCGCGCCAAACGCAAGCCGAGCGACTTCGCGGTGGAGTTGCGCTGCTCAACGGCTATGGCCGCGGCGTTGGTGGATCCCGAATTCGCGCCCGAACTGGCGCCCCAATTGCTGGCACTGCTCAATTGCTGGCAGCACGTTGCGTATATACAGGCAGTGCGCGCCGAGTAAATGGGCTGACTGCTGCGTTTGCGTACGGCTGGCGGAACAAACGCCGCCTCCATTCGCGTCTGCCTGTCGCCGCCTGCGCACGCACGCCATTGCTGATTGTTTGACCGCGTTTGCCTGTACAACCTTGATTTCCAGATTGCCATGCTCCGCTTCCTTGCCCGTCGCTCTCTTTTCGTTGTCGTTGCGCTCGTTGCCGCCAGCTTTGGTGGTTTCGTCTATGCATATCTGGCGCGCACGGGCGCGGGCAACCCGCTCTTTGCACAGTCGCGCGCGGCGGATCCGCTGCTGCCCGCCTATGTACGCTATGTACAGGCGCTGGGCGCGGGCACACTCACCTCCGACAAATATGGCGATACCTTCCTCAGCGTGCTGGGGCAGGCGGCGTGGGCCAGCCTAATTCTGCTGGTGGCAGCGTTGCTTGTCAGCATTCCGCTGGGCTTTGTGCTGGGGCTGGCCGGCGTGCGCAAGGAGCCGACCGGCGTGCGCGGCTGGCTGCTTGCGCTCACGTCTATCGGGCTGGCCACTCCCAGCTTCTTTGTTGGCAGCCTGGCTGTGGCAGCCATGCTCATCCTCGTGGTCTATGGCCCGTGGGACCAAATTCTGCTGCCTGTGCAGGGATTTGGCATTGATGCCCACCTGGTTCTGCCTGCGCTGGTGCTCAGCGTGCGCCCCACTGCGCAGATTGCTCAGTTCGTGGCAACGCTCACTGTGGGCGAGTTGACGAAGCCCTATGTCACAGCGGCGCGCGGCAAGGGACTCACCTGGGGGCAGGCAACCCGCCGCCATGCGTTGCGCAATGTCTACGCGCCGCTGGTGCAGGTGATTGCACGTACATTGCGCATGATTGTGGGCGAGCTGATCCTCGTGGAGTGGCTCTTTGGCTGGCCGGGGCTGGGTATGCTGCTTGCTGCCACGCTGATACCGGCGCGCGTGTCGGCGTATGGAGTGGAATCGGGCTTTCTGGATCCGCCCGTAGTGGCCACAATTGTCGCGCTGCTGGCGCTCTTCTTCCTGCTCATGGATACAGTGGTTGCAGCCACCCTGCGCGGGCTGGATCCGCGCCAAAAGCACCTGCAATAGCGCATCTTTACGCGCGTTTGCGCCACACCACTTGCGTCTCGGCGCGCCTGTGCAAACGCGCCTGTTGCGGTATCCCGACGTATGAATTCATCAAACCGCGCCATGCAAATCATTGACTCCACTTCCGTACCCCGTCAGGCCAATTGGCCGCTGCGCCTGGGCTGGCTTCTGGTGGGCTGCGTCCTTGTGGTGGCCGTGGTTGGTCCCTGGCTGGCCCCGCACGATCCGCTCGAGCGCTTTCCCGCCGTCAGGATTGACGGCGTATGGACGGGGCCGCCTTTCCCTGCCTTCACACCCGGCTTTCTGTTGGGCACGGACGCCGCCGGGCGCGACCTGCTGAGCCGGCTGCTGTGGGGTGTGCGGCCCACGCTGATTATGGTAGGGCTGATCGCCGTGATGCGGTTGGCGATTGCACTGGTTGCAGGCACGGCCGCAGGCTGGACGCGCGGCTGGTCGGTTGTGCTGCTCGATGCACTGATTACGGGCGCGCTGCTGGTGCCGGTGCTGGTTGTGGCGCTGGCCGTGATCGCCTTTGTCGGTATCCAGCGCGGGCTGCTGGCCTTCATCCTGGGGCTTACAGTGACGGGGTGGGCTGAATCGGCGCGCTATGTGGAGACGCAGACGCGCGCCATGCACGATCTCCCCTTTATGGAGGCGGCGCGCGCCGCGGGCGCGGGTGAAGGCATGCTGATTGTGAATCACGTGCTGCGCCACATACTTCCCCAAATGGGCATGTTGATGGCCGCGGAGATGAGCGCCACTCTCATGGTGACGGCGGCGCTGGGCTTTTTGGGCTACTTCATCGGTGGCGGCGTGTGGGTGACTGTGGCCGACTTTGCCGCACGCAATGAATCAGCCAACCCCGAATTGGGACAGCTTCTCGCGACATCGCTGGATCAGATTTTGCGCCCATGGCCGATGGTGGTGGTGGGCGGCACCATTGTGTTCATTATTCTGGGCTTCAATCTGCTGGGCGACGGCCTGCGCCGGCAGATGGACGTGAACCAGGGCCGGCGCGCCACACGCCTTGAGCAACTGCTGAGCCGGCTGGCAGTGGTCATGGTGAAACCCGCGCCGCGCCCGAGCGACGCGGTGTTGCCGCCGCTGCGCCTGGGGCGACTGGCGCTGCCATCGCTGGCGCTGCTGCTGGTGGGCGCTTTGGCGGCGTGGTGGCTTTGGCCGCTGCAGGCAGCAACGCCCGCCGCAGATGGCGCACTTTTCCATAGCGGGGGCCACCCGTGGGCCGGCGAGCGGCACGATGCGTCGGGCACGCTGACGATTGCTGCGTCGGGGCCGCTCTCACCCACCGTCGCGTGGAGCTACACGCATACAGGCGGCTTTAGCGGTGGCCCTGTTGTAAGCTCTGACGGCGTTATTTATATTGCCGCCACAGATGGCGCGCTGCTTGCGTTGGACGCGCAGGGGGCGCTGCGCTGGCAACAACCCCTGCCCGCGGTTCCGGTGGGCGCTCCGGCATTGGGCGCTGATGGGCGTATCTACGTGGTGGATGTTGATCGCGGCCTCACAGCCTTCGCGCCGGATGGTGCGCAGATCTGGCACTACGCCGCGACTGACGGGCCGCGCCCCTCGTCCGGCCCCACGGTGGGGGCCGATGGGCGTATCTACTTTGCGCAGGCGGCGCGCGTGCGCGCGGTAGATGGCGCAGGCGGCAACCTCTGGTTGACGCAGGCCGGCATGAATCCTTCAATGCAGCCGCCACGCCTCTCGGTTGACGGCGCACAGGTCTTCCTGCTCGACGGCGCCTATGCAACAGAGAACGGCGCAGCGCTTCCCGCACCGTCTGCGGCGGGGGCCGAGTTTGTTGTGCCACTGCCCGGGTATGTGGTTGGGGGGGATGGGGGCGTATACTTTGTGCAGGGGACGACAGCCACGCGTCTTGACTTCAGCACAGGCGCACCCGCACCTGTAGGCACGTTCGGCTACGACGCGGCGGGGATGAACATGTATCTGCCTTCGGATGCAGGTATATTGGCCGATGGCGTCTTCTGGCTCTTTTACGGCAACGCCTATATGCGCGCCCATATGATATGGGTGGACCCCAACGGGCGGCTGCTGCGCAACAGCGAACTTGCTATGATTAGCGCGCGCGTGCTCGCCATTGATGGCAATGGCCGCGCCTTTGTATGTAGCGAGAAGGGGGCGCCCAATTGCGCTGCCATCGAGGTGCAGAACGATGCGCCACTGTGGCAGGTGGTTGCGCCCGGCGGATCGGGGCTGGCCGGCGGCGCGCTGGTGGCACATACGCTCTATGTGGCCACGGGTGACGGGGTACTCACCGCATTGTCGGATCTGCCCACAACAGCAATAGACAACGCCGCGCTTCCGTAGACGGCAATCAGTTCCACATACAGGCCGACACCCAGGGAAGGATTTGCATTGTGACACGCACACAGATGACGCCCTGCGCCAGCACATCAACGCGCCGCGCAGGGCAGGGCATTGCCTTTGTGATCGGCGCCACCGCGCTGGTGATCCTGCTGGTGCGCGGTGGCGAACAGTGGTTGCGTTCGCTGCTGCTCTATTTGTCGGGCGCGCCCTGGGCGCGACGTATGGTAACCGGCTTTGCACCGGCGTGGGCGGTGGCCGGGCGCTTTGTCGCCGGTGAGAGCGTTGACGAGGCGATAGACGCCGCACATCAGCTCAACGCAGAAGGAATGAGCGTTGCGATCGACTTTCTGGGTGAAAGCGTGACGACGGCCACCGAGGCCGACGACGCGCGCGATCAACTTCTGCTGCTGGTCGACCGCATGCGCGGCGCGCAGGTGGAGGGGTACGTAAGCATCAAGCTCAGCCAGCTTGGCCTCAATTTGGGTGAGAACCTGGCACTGCAGAACCTGCGCGCGATTCTTGAAGCGGCGCGTGCGGCGAATGTGCGCGTGCGTATTGACATGGAGGAGAGCGCCACAGTTGACATGACGCTCGATATCTACCGGCGGCTGCGCAACGGTGAGGGCTTTGACAATGTGGGGGTGGTGATTCAAAGCTATCTCTACCGCAGCGAGGAGGATGTGAAGAAGCTTGTGGCCGAAGGCGCCTGGGTGCGGCTGGTAAAGGGGGCCTATCGGGAGCCGGCTGCTGTGGCCTATGCGGACAAGCGCGACACCGACGCGGCCTATATGCGCCTGGTGCAAATGCTGCTCAGCGAGGATGCCCTGGCAAACGGGGTGGAACTGGCCGTTGCCACGCACGATGAGGCGATGATTCTCCAAACCATGGCATATGCACGCACCCGCGGCATTGCCTCTGATCGCTTCGAGTTCCAAATGCTTTATGGCATTCGGCGCGAGCGGCAGCGCGAACTGGCGGCGCAGGGATGGCGCATGCGTGTCTATGTGCCCTACGGCACAGCGTGGTATCCCTACTTCATGCGCCGCCTGGCCGAGCGCCCGGCGAA
>DIAV01000075.1 GCA_002415895.1 Anaerolineales bacterium UBA5069
TCGAGGGGTACATCAGTGCGTTCGCGGCGGTAGATGAAGTCGGTTTTCTTGGAAAAGAAGCTATCGACCTGATCCTCGGTGATGCTGATAGACTTGCGGCGCGCGAGGTCTACAATCGTCGCCAGGATATCATCCATGTCCACAGTCTCATCGAGCAGCGTGCCGGCCAGGCCGGGCGGCAGTTCGCTGGGTGGCTCGGGCAAATAGTCGGCCACCTGCTGCACGGCTTTGCTGCGCCCGCGCTTGTACCAGAGCATATAGAGACCGGCCGGCCCGCCCAGTGCGAAGAGAATGCCCAGCACACACATGCTCAGCGTGGCAATGGGCTGCCAGCGCTGCGTAAAGGCGGCGGCCTGCGCGGCCTCCGCGGCCGCGGCGTCGGCAGAAGCCTGCCACGCGGCCGGCGCACCTGCGACAATGCCTGTTGGGAACTGGACGCGCACCTCCAGCTCCTCACCGCTTTGCAGCGTGCTGTCCAGCGTGAAGAGGACGCCTGCCTGGCCTGGCGCCGTGCCATCCACGACGCCGGCGTTGGGATCGCCATCAGGGCCACCCGCCACCGTGGCCGTCACGCGGCCGCGCGCGTCAGCGTCGTTAATGTACGCGGCATACTCCTGCACTGTGGCCCCCGGCGGCAGCAGCACGCGCACCTGCCCCTCCAAAACGGGGTAAGCGCGGTCGCCGTAGATGGCCTTCCACCACACCTGGTCGCCGCCCTCGTAGTAGCGCAGGCCGCCCAGAACCGTATAGCAAATGGTATAGGTTTCGGGGCTGGTGCGCTCGGGGAAGTACCAGCGAATGTCGTAGGTGCCGCCGTTGTAATCTACGCCAAAGGTGTAGTCTCCGCTGCCGTCCTCAACATAGGTGTTGCCGGCGGCGTCGGTAACCGTCCAGTTGGTAATTTGTTCAAGGTTTTGCGCAGGGACGCTGCGGTAGCCAAAGGTAAAACTGCCGCGCGTAAAGTCAATGGCCTGGTGCTCGCAAACATCAAAGCTGCCGTCGGCCTGGACGTTGATGTCAACGTCAAAACGATCCCAAACAATGCTCTTATCCTGGGCGAGGGCGGGTGTGGCTGCAACAAAGAAGGTGGAGAAGAGCAGGACGGCCAGCGCCGCGGCCACGCGCAAAAACACGAAGTGAAGATGAGGCGCCGGTTTCGGACGATGCTGTGTACGCGCCGCGTGTGCAATGCGCTCAGCGCGCGCAGATCCGGACTGAACAGTACGCATAGTTCCTCCCGCACAGAGATCCAGGTGCGTCGAATGTGCACATTGCGCACAGCGTGTTGCTTGCATTGGGCAAGCGTGCAGCGCGCAACGCGTTGGGTTTTCAAATGACACTACGGGCAATGAGGCATCGGGGTCGCGAATTGCTTACCTTCGCGGCGTCGATTTTTTTGGCGCAAGGGGCGATCCACAAGAAATGCCCCAGACTGCATGGCGGGGGAGCGCCGGCCAGCCCAAGCGCGCGGGTTTCTTTGCTATGCAGACGCCGGCGCGAAGGCAGGCGTTCCCGCGCTGTCGGCAGATTCGGCCAGCGCCGCCAGCAGTTCGGCGTCGGCCTGGGGCAAGGGCGGCAGTTCATGCAGGTTGGTAAGCCCAAAGTGATGCATGAAGTGCTCGGTAATTCCGTAAACAATTGGGCGGCCCAGTCCCTCCAGGCGGCCTACTTCCTCCACCAGGCCGCGCTGCACCAGGGTGCGCAACACGCCGCCGCAATCAACGCCGCGCACGGCCTCAATCTGGGCGCGCGTGGCGGGCTGGCGGTAGGCCACGACGGCCAGCGTCTCCAGCGCAGGGCCGCTCAGGCGCGTCGACAGATCGAGGTTGAGGAATTCCTCCACGGCCGCAGCCACGTCGGGGCGGGTGACAAGGCGGTAGAATCCTGCCTGCTCCAGCAGGCGCAGGCCGCGCTGGTTGTCCTGCAGGGCGGCAGCCAGTTGCACCAAACCCGCCCCAACGGCTTCGGGCTGAATGCGCAGCGCCCGCGCCAATTGGCCGGCGTCCACAGGCTTGTCGGCCACAAAGAGCAGGCTCTCCAGCGCGGCCACAAGGGGCATGAAGGCTTCACCGGCGAGAATCACGCTTTCATCAACCGGCGGTGTCTCCTCAAAATGCTCTTCCACGCCTCAGGCCGCCCATTCTTCAGCAAAGGGAACCGTGCGCATGTGGACATCGAGCTTGCCCATGCGCAATCCAAGTTCCTGCTCAATCACCTCACGCGTCACCTGCACAACCTCCTCGGTCTTAAGGGGGATGTCGACATCAGGCGCGGCCTCAATCTCCAGCTTGATGTCCACGGCGCTGCCGCGCGAGCGCACGGCAGGCACCACGGTGATGACCTCGGCCAGTTGATCAAGGTGCCAGGTGAGGCGGCGGCCAATGCTGTTGGTCTCGAGTTCGGCCGAGCCCCCCTCGCTGGTGTAGATGCGCACGCCGCGCCGCCGCGCCGTTGCCACTTCAAACCAGATGAGCATGGCAAAGAGAATAGTCGCGCCCACGCCGATGGCAATCTGTGCGATGAAAAAGTTGGTGGGGCTCTCGGCGCGCCAGTTGTTGAGCGCATCAATCCACTGGCCAAGCCAGCCTTGCACCTGCGTAAGTGCGTTTGCGGGCGCGATGGCCAGCGCCAGCACGGCCACGAGCAGCACGATCCACAAGAGTATTGCAACAACACGGTTGAATCCGGACATGGAATGGCCTCGAAGCAAGCTTGATGGTGCGGCGCAGGCGGCTGCCGCCCACTCCAGCGCCTTCATTATACTCCACGTTGGCGGGAGTGGGGAGTGGTGAGTAGGGTGTCGGGTGTC
>DIAV01000281.1:0-593 GCA_002415895.1 Anaerolineales bacterium UBA5069
ATCATGAGCCACAAGGCGGAGCGGCGGCCGGGGCCCGGCGAAAAATGGCGTGCCATGGCCAAGCACAACTGGGTGCAGGTAGATTCGATACGCATCGATCAGGCCCAGTGCGGTGAGGCTTTGCGCCAGGTTCGGGCCGGCAACTTCAATTTCCCCCTCGCGCGTGGCCTTCAGCTCGCGCATCGCGGCCTCAAGATCATTCTCAATGAGAATGGCGTTGGGGCCAACCGACTTCAATGATCGCGAGACGACCCACTTCGGCATCTTCCGCCATGCCGCCGCGTAGGCGTGTTCGTCTGCACCCCATTCAGGCTGATCGTCATCCCAGTAACGCATGATCTCATACATTTGGCGACCGTAAACACTGCCCGCCTGTCGCTGCGCCTCCTCGATGAAGTAGCGGAAGAGCGTGGGGTCCGGTGCAAACTCCGTATGGTCGACGTAGCCGTCCAGGGACTGGTTCATTCCGAACACGAGTTTGGCCATAACACTTCCTTTCTTCATGCAAAATTAAGTTGCGTCTTCGAGAACGGCGGCTGAAGTGGTGCGTCCCATAAGGCCACGGCGATCGTAGCGGGGGGGCTTCCAGCCCT
>DIAV01000281.1:742-1193 GCA_002415895.1 Anaerolineales bacterium UBA5069
GACGCACCACTCAAGCCGCCGCTACGCAAGGTGTCACGCTCTTGCAGGATGCACCACTTACCAATTGCCAATGATCAATCATTTATGATCCACTTTCCATCTTCAACTCCTCCCCCGTCACCGCCTCGGCGCGGGCGGCGCGATAGTTGCTTAGCTGCGTGGCAAGGTCTGCATCATACAGGGCTAGGATGCTGACCGCAAAGAGGGCCGCATTGATGGCTCCGGCGCGGCCGATGGCCATGGTGGCAACAGGCACACCCGCAGGCATCTGCACAATGCTCAGCAACGAATCGAGCCCGTTGAGCGCCTTGCTCTGGATGGGCACGCCAATCACGGGCAGGGGTGTGAGGCTTGCCAGCATCCCCGGCAAGTGCGCCGCACCGCCAGCACCGGCAATGATGATCTGCGTGCCCCGTGCGGCGGCTTCATGGGCAAAAGTGACCATGAAATC
>DIAV01000281.1:1421-7353 GCA_002415895.1 Anaerolineales bacterium UBA5069
GCAACACCCTGCGCAGCGGCTGCCGCTGCGCGCTCTTCTGGATCAACCACGGCAGCTATTCTCCCTGTGCGTCTGCCCAGCGGCGCATGGTGGATGCAATGCGTGCCCCGGCGGGCATGGCCGCGGGCATAAAGGGTAGCCTTGTAATGCGCTCGTAGGCGCGAATGTAGCGTTCGGCGGCCTGCACTGCCAGCGCAGGCGGCAGCGGGAAGGGTGCGCCATCGCCCGTATAGCCCTGCGCGGCGTAGTAGAGGCGCACAAACTCCTTGTCGAAGTTCTCCGGCTCCTGCTCGGCGGCGCGGCGATCCTCCAGCGTGGCCGCAACCCAGAAGCGGCTCGAATCCGGCGTGTGAATTTCGTCAATCAGTGCCACTGTCCCATCAGGCAGCAGGCCAAACTCGTACTTGGTGTCCACCAGCACCAGGCCGCCGCGCGCCGCAATTTCCTGCCCGCGTGCAAAAAGCGCCAGGGCCGCAGTCGCCACCTGCTCCCACTGCGCCGCCGTTGCCAGCCCCTGCGCCACAATCGCGCTGGGGGTAATCAGCGCATCGTGAGCGCCATCGGCGGCTTTTGTCGTTGGCGTAATGATGGGCGCAGGCAGTTGGTCGTTCTTGCGCAGGCCATTGGGGAACTGGATGCCGTAAACTTCGCGCTCGCCCGCGCTGTAGCGCTGCCAGAGGGAGGTGCCCGTAACGCCTGTGATGTAGCCGCGCACGATCACCTCCACCAGCAGCGGTGTGCAGCGGCGCGCGATGGTCACGTTTGGATCAGGCGACTCGAGTACCGCGTTGGGGATGATGTCGCGCGTCTGCTCAAACCAGAAGAGCGCGAGTTCATTGAGCACCTGCCCCTTGCAGGGCACCAGCCCCAGAATGTGATCAAAGGCCGAAAGGCGATCAGTGGCAATCATGACCAGTTTGTCGCCCACAGTGTAGAGGTCGCGCACCTTGCCGCGCGTGCGCCGGCCCAGAAAGGGCAAATCCACGCCGTCGAGCGCGTATTTGAGCTGCTCTGTGAGGAACTTCTCGTCAATTCGCATCTGATCCTCCTGCCGCCGCAACAAAGCGCTCGAAGAGCACGCGCCCCAGCATGGCCCCGCTGCGCTGACCCACTGGATTTTGCAGCGGCACAATGTGGTCTTCGGGGTGGGGCATGAGGCCGACCACGTTGCCCTGTGCATTGCAGAGCCCGGCAATGTCGGCCACGGAGCCGTTGGGGTTCAGCGGATAGACGCCCGCTGCCGCGTTGCCCTCGGCATCTACATAGCGGAAGGCAACCAGNNTGCCATGCAGCCAGGTGGCTCGGCAGGTTGAACTCACGGTCAGGTGCACCCAGCGGCATTCGAAGTGGCCGCTGGCGTTCTCGGTAAGGGTGACGCGCCGCTGTGCGCCCTGCGCCACCGCGGGCAGCAACCCTGCCTTCACAAGTGTCTGAAAGCCGTTGCAAATGCCCAGTACGGGGCGCCCGCGTTCGACAAAACGGGGCAACACGTCGGCAAAGTAGACCTGCAAATCCAGCGCCAGCCGCGCGCCGGCGCCCAGCGCGTCGCCATAGGAGAAGCCGCCGGGCAGAAGCAGCGCGGCGTAGTCGTCCAGTGTGCGCTCGCCCTGGCGCAACTGGTTGATGTGTACAATTTCGGGCGCGCCCCCTGCCAGTTCAACGGCGCGCGCCGCCTCGCCGTCGCGGTTCGTGCCCGATGCGTGCAAAATCAAGATGGGTGCGGCCATGGTGCGGGCCCTCGGGTTGCAGGGATGGAATCGTTACAGATGGGAAGGTTGCAGGTTGATATATTGCCCGGATGCTAGAGAGCCAGCCGCACTATGGGGCGGGCAGGGTGGCGGCGCGCGACCTCAACAAAGCCTGCTTGCGCAAAGAGCGACTGCGTGCCCATGAAGAGGTTGCCCGTGGCCGCTTCTGCGCTGACGTCGACGGGGTATGCCTCGAGAAGTTCGGCCCCGGCACTGCGGGCATAATCAATCGCGCGGGCCAGCAGCGCGCCGGCCACGCCTTTGTTGCGCCACTTGCGGTTGATGTAAAAGCAGACAACCGACCAGACGGGCTTGTCATCCACACGCTTGAAGACATCGGAGCGCATGGCATCAAAGCGGCGGAACGCCTGCCGCGGGCCGAGCGAAATCCAGCCCACAGGCAGCCCATCAGCATAGGCCAGCAGCCCCGGCGTTTGGCCGCGCGCACACAACTCCTCGGTAATGGCGTGGAATGCGGCCTTGTTGCCCTCGCCGCGGTCATAATCCTTGTTGGGCACGCGCCACCACATGCACCAGCAGCCGCCGCTGGCCCCGCTGCGGCCAAAGAGCGTCTCCAGGTCGGCCCAGCGTGCGGGCGTGAGTTCCACAATGTCGAGTTGCGATTCTATGCCTGTTGCGTCCATGCCTGCACCACCTCAGCCAAGGGGAGATCCAGGAGCGCTGCGCCGCTGCGCCGCACGTTAACGCGCGCGTTGGCGGCCACGCGCCCAATTGGGGCGCAGGCAACGTGCGCCAGCGCCGCCTCAAACGCGGATATGTCGTCGGGCGCAACTTCAACAAGCATGCGGCCATTGCTTTCGCCGAAGAGCAGCGCGGCGTCGTCTAGATCAGGCGCGCCGGGGGCAAGGCTCAAGTCGACGTCAATGCCCAGCCGCCCGCCCAGCGCCATCTCGGCGAGGGCCACAGCAAGGCCACCCTCGCTGCAATCGTGGCACGCCTGCACAAGGCCCTCACGCATCGCCGTGTGCAATGCGCGGTAGCGCACAAGCGGCGCATCCGGCATGGTGGGGGCCGCGCCGCCCTCCACCTCATGCAGCGCGTAGAGGAGCGACCCGCCCAGTTCGACGCGGCTTGCGCCCACCACATAGAGCAGATTGCCGGCGCGCTTGAGATCGCTGGTCACGCTGCGCGCCATGTCGGGAGCCAGCGTAATCGCCGAAATCAGCAGGGTGCCGGGGATGGGCACGCCATTGAACTCGTTGTAGAGGCTGTCCTTGCCCGAAATGAAGGGCGCGTTGTAGGCCAGCGCGCCGTCGTAGCAGCCCTGGCACGCGCGCACCAGCGCACCCAGCCTGTCGGGATACATGGGGTTGCCCCAGCAGAAGTTGTCGAGCAGGGCCACGCGGTCGGGGTCGCCCCCAACGGCCACGGCGTTGCGCACGGCCTCGTCAATCGCGCTCACGGCCATGGCGTAGGGGTCGCGCCGCCCCAACTGCGGGTTGATGCCCGCGCTGATGACAAATGCGCCTGCATGCTCCCACGTGCCCAGCGGCTTGAGCATCGCGGCATCGGCGGGGCCGTCCATGTGGGGGCCGGTGAAGGGGCGCACAATGGTGCCGCCGCGCACCTCGTGGTCGTAGCGGCGCACAATGGCTTCCTTGCTGGCAATATTGGGGTTGCGCAGCATGGCAAGCAGCATCGCGCCGCCATCCAGCGCGGGCAGCACGGGGAGATCGGCAGCTGGTTCGCGGTGGATGGCCATGAGGTAGCGGCGGGGCAGCCCGTCATGCAGGAAATCCATGGGCAGTTCGGCCACGGTCACATCGCCCGAGCGCACGCGCAAAACGCCATCGCCCGGGAAGGAGCCAAGCACGGAGAGTTCCACATCCCATAAGGCAGCCAAATCCTGCAACTCCGCCAGGTTCTCGGACGGCACAGCCAGCACCATGCGCTCCTGCGCCTCGCTGAGCCAGATCTCCCACGGGGCCAGGCCCGTATACTTGAGCGGTGCGGCCGTCAAATCCACATCGGCCCCCAACTCGCGCCCCATCTCGCCAATGGCCGAGGAGAAACCCCCTGCGCCGCAGTCGGTGATGGCTGTGTAAAGCAGCGCGTCGCGCGCCGCCTCAATCAGTTCGATGAGACCTTTTTCGGTAATGGGGTCGCCAATCTGCACGGCGCTGCCCGAGCTTTCGCTGGTTTCGTGGGTCAGTTCAACCGAGGAGAAGGTGGCCCCGTGCAGCCCGTCGCGCCCCGTGCGCCCGCCCAGCGCCACAATCAGGTCGCCCGGCTGAACAGCGGTGGGATGGCTGCCATGGGGCAATATGCCCACGCAGCCGCAAAAGACGAGCGGGTTGCCCAAATAGCCTTCGTCATAGAAGACCGCACCGTTGACAGTGGGCAGGCCCAACTTGTTGCCATAGTCGGCCACGCCCGCCACCACGCCGTCTGCAATGCGCCGAGGATGGAGCGCACCCGCGGCCACCTGATCATGCGGCAGGTCCTGCGGGCCAAAGCAGAGGACATTGGTGGTGGCAATGGGCCGCGCCGAAACGCCGATGATGTCGCGCACCACGCCGCCCACACCCGTATTGGCGCCGCCAAAAGGCTCCAGCGCCGAGGGGTGGTTGTGCGTCTCCACCTTGAAGGCAAGGTCAAACTTGTCGTCAAAGGCGATAATGCCGGCGTTATCCACAAAGGCGGAGTACAGCCAGGCGGGGTAGACGGCATCGGTGGCGGCGCGGATGTACTGGCGCAGCAGCCCATCCACAGGGATGCGCGCGCGCTCATCGCCGTCCGCATCCTGCCAGGCAAAATCTATGTGGGCGCGAAAGGTCTTGTGCACGCAATGCTCCGACCAGGTTTGCGCCAGCGTTTCCAACTCCACGTCGGTGGGCTCGCGCCCCTGCGTTTGATAGAAGGCCTGGATCGCGTGCATTTCGGCCAGGTCCAGCGAAAGGAGGCGGCGCTTGCTCAGCGCAAGCAGCGCGTCGTCATCGAGCGTGGTAACGGCCACAGTCTCCACGGTGTGATTGGGGGGCGCGTCTGCGCCAAAGTGCGGGGTCATGCGCCCCAGGGCAAAGTGCTGCACCGTTTCGTTGCAAAGGAGCTGGCGCGCCAGCGTGCGCAGTTCATCCGTGCGCAGGTCGCCCTCGAGCAGATAACGGGTGGCTGTGGCCACGGCGCAGGGGGGCAGGCCGATCTCCGTGATGCCGCGGCGCAGTTCGCGCGCCGCCACGTCGGTGACGCCCGGACGGACGGCCACCTCAACCGCGTGCTGATCGGGCGCGAGATAGTCTTCGCCATCTACAGCGCCCCAGGTCGCGGATTCCGTTACAGGGTCCACCAGCAGCAGGCCGCAGAGGCGCTCGAGCGCGGCAGGGCCGGGGTCGTTTTCAAGATAATAGAGGTGGCGAATGCGGCAGGCGCGCAGTGTGGAGATGCCCAGCGTGGGGGCCGCGCCCACAATCGCGGCGGCTGCCGCAGCGTGGATCCCCTGCACTTCAATGCGGATGGTCATGGCGAGTCATTTCCTGGTAGAGGCGCGTGGCAAGAGTGTCGCCTTCACAACGATAGCATAACAATGCAGTGGGCAGAAAGAAGATTGATAATTGGTGACTGGCACCTGCGTAACAGTGGTTATCTGGCAAGTGATTACGCGACTTCCAGATTCGGCACTTCACCGATTTGAGGTTTCCTGGGCCAGCCCGATCAGAAGTCCTTCGGGGCCGCGGATATAGCAGAGTCGATATGAGTCCTCGTACTGAACCACTTCACCAACGAGTGTCGCGCCGTGTTTGCGGAGCCGAGCGAGCGTCTCATCGATGTCGGCCACAGTGAACATGACACGTAGGTAGCCGAGAGCGTTCACCGGTGCGTTTCGATGATCGGCAACGACAGGCGGAGCAAGAAATCGCGAAATCTCGAGCCGGCTATGGCCGTCGGGGGTGACCATCATGGCGATCTCGACGCGCTGTGGCCCCAGCCCGGTGACGCGTCCGGCCCATTCCCCTTCGGCCATGGCGCGCCCTTCGAGCTGCAGGCCAAGCTCGGAAAAAAAGGCGATGGTCTCATCGAGAGATTCCACGACGATGCCAACGTTATCCATTCTCTTGAGGTTAGTTGATTCTGACATCAGCGAGTTCATCCCATTTCTCAAATCCTTTGCCGTCAACTCCCATCGGGCTCTTGTTGCAACAGTAACTCATGTTACGCAGTGAAGC
>DIAV01000281.1:7446-13652 GCA_002415895.1 Anaerolineales bacterium UBA5069
TCCGTCCTTTCTGCGTACAAATCGGTTTGCTGTGTAACTTGAGACAGTCGTTGATCATCTTTCTCCACGCCGCGCACATTCTCGTCAGCGCGGCGCGGGCTGGGCGGCGCAGGTGTCGGTGATGAGCGCGCAGGTCTGGTCGGCCACGGCGGGCACGACGTTGAGGCGCGCGGCAACAAATTCATCGCCGCCGCCGGCCAGCGGCAGGCGCGCGCCTGTTTCGGGGTTGTAGAGGCCAACCACGATCTCCCATGCGCCCGCAGAGGGCGCGTCGGCGGGGAGTTGCAGCGTGCGCCAGTCGTTGGCGAAGCCGCGTCCGGCCAGCGCCGTGGTTGTGGCTGTCCCGTCGGGCGGGGCAAAGAGGCGCGGCAGCCCGTCCTGCTGGGCCACGGTTGCGCCATTGTGGCGCAGGTGCACAAAGGGTGCATAGCCCGCGGGCCACGCGTCGCCCTGCCACTGCAGCCACAACGCCACGCCATCGCCGGGCCATGTGACGCGCTGCTCGCTCCATGCGTGCAGACCAAGCAGCGCGCCCGTCGCTTGATCAGCCGCGACAAATTCAGCCTGAGCCGTATTGAGCCGATAGCCGGAGAGGGTCGAAATTCCCTGCGCATAGTCAAATTGGTCGAGTGCCGCGAGGGGCAGCGAGAGCAGTTGATCGCCGGCCGTGCGGCGCACCACCAGCGCGGCGCTGGGTGCATCCGCAGCCGTGCCGCCCGCGCGCAACAGTGCGCTGCGCGGCAGCGAGAGGGGCAGCGTGGTGACGCGCATGGTGTCGCCTGTGGCCCAGGCGTCGGCAGGCAGCCAGAGCAGCGACGGTGGCGTGAGGGTGGCCGGTGTGTAGAGGAGATCGCCTGCGGGTGACAGCAATTCGAAGCGAGGTTCGCCCCATGCAGCGTCCCACGGAGACCACGTGCCAACCAGGCGGCTTTGCCGCCAGCGCGCCCAGTCGTCAACGCCCACGTGCACAGGCGCGCCGGTTGCTTCTGCGCCCTGCGGCAGGCGCGTAAAGGTGTAGAACGCGTCGGGCGGGGCCGCATCCCCGCCACCCTGGCGCAGCAGGAGGTAGCCGTCGCGCCCATCCACCACGCCCCAGCCGGCGGCAAGCATCTCATCAACTTTCTGCTTCACATCGCCGGGGGCCATATCGGTGTTTGCGGTCACGTCGAGCAGCGCCCATGTTGCGGGCACGGGCGCATCCAGCCCTTGAGGGAACTGGTAAATGAAGCGGCGCAGGCTTACGTGGGGGTGCAGTGCGGCCGTGGCTGTAAGGGGGGCGTCGCGTGGAATCTGCGCAACGAAGCTGTCGATTAAGCGGTTGTGCGCGTTGACGGTGAGCGGATCCCAGCGCCCGCCGCCCCATGCGCGCCCTGCGTGCAGATAGGAGCCGACGCCCCAGCCCAGAATCCAGAGGGTGAGCAAGCTGGCGGCGAGGGGGCGCACGGTCGTACGCGCGTTGGTCGCGAAGGAGGTTGCCGCCATGACTGCTGCGCTGGCGGCGGGTGCGTGCTGAAAAGAGGGCGATGCGCCGGCCGTGCGCCGCCACACCCAGCCCCAGATGCGCCCCAGGCCGAAGGCGGCGGCGGTCGCGATGTAGGGCATGACGGGCGCGCTGTAGTGGAATTCGCCATAGAACTGCGCGGGGTAGGCGCTGAGGACATTCGCCATGAGTACGGGCAGCGAGAGCAGCAGCAGCTCCGGCCCCAGCAGGGGGAGCAGCGCAAAGGCCGCCACCAGCTCCCAGAGGTAGAGCAGGCGCGGCTGCTCGCTGAGAATCTGCCAAACGACGCGCGGCTGCGTGAAGAGGCTGCGCAGAATGTCCAGCGGCGAATCGCCCAGCGCGCCGTAGCGGGCAAAGTAGCCACTCTCGGCCACGCCGTAGACATCGGCCGCGAAACGGGGCACAATCACAAAGGTGGCAACGGCAAACCACGCCAGGGACGCGACGGCCAGCGCCAGCCCCCAGAGAGCAAACGCGCGCGTGCCAGCAATGGGCGCGCGTGCTTTGCGCGCGTCGGCGGCTTGTCGCCATGCCTGCCATGCGCCCCATAGCCCCAGCAGCGCCGCCAGCAGCGCCATCTCTTCCTTGACGAGGGCAACGAGCACAACTGCTGCAATAAATTGACGCAGGCGGCGCGCCTCCACCGCCCAGATGGACCAGAGCACGAGCGGCGCAGCCAGGGGTGCAGCATGAAACTCGGTGAGCAGCGCGGTTTGCAGTTGGGGCGCGAGCAGCCACGCCAGCGCCAGCGCCAGCGCCATGGGGCGTGTGAGTGCCAGCAACGGCTCCCTGTGCCAGATTTGCGTTTGCTCCGCCGTTGCAAGCACGCGCGCCAGCCGCCGCAGCGCCAGGTGGTAGAGCAGCCACGCGCCTGCTGCCACGGCCAGCGCCTGCAGCAGCAAGAGCGCGCGCACATCTTCGCACAGCCACAGCACGGGGCTGATGAGGACGAGGATCGGCTCCACGTGGTCCGTCAGGCGCGTGGCCACGTAGCCGTTGTCCGTCTGCTCCAGAAAATGACCGCGGCTACTGTTCCACACCGACTGGGCGATCTGCCCCAAATCGGCCTTGTTGGTGCGCATGGCGGCATGGAACTGGAAGGCAAGCGCGCTGAAAACCACCACGTAGAGCGCCATTGCGGCGAGCAGCAGCCACTGGTATGCGTCAAGGCGCGTGCGGCGCGAGGTCATGGCGGCCTGAGCGGTGGGGGATTTCATGGTCGGCAATCAGCGCAGGGCGGCGAGCAGGGCCGCAGCCACGCGCGCAACCTGGTCGTCGCGCAGCCATGGGTGTATGGGCAGCGAGAGGATTTCGGCGGCCAGCGCTTCGGTGTGTGCCAGGTCGTGAGTGACGACTGCGTCGCGGTAGCCGGGCTGCTGGTGAATGGGCACAGGGTAGTGGATGGCCGCGCCAATCCCCTGCGCTTTGAGCGCTGCCAGCACGTGATCGCGTCGGGGCGTGCGCACGACATAGAGGTGGAAAACATGGGTGCAGCCGGCGCGCACCACAGGGGGAATCAGTTGATCGCCCAGGCCGCCGAGCAGCGCCGTGTAGTGCCGCGCGATCTCCATGCGGCGTGCGTTTTCGGCGTCGAGGTGGGCGAGTTTCACCGAAAGCAGCGCGGCCTGCAACTCGTCCAGGCGCGAATTCATGCCCTGCGCTTGCGACACATAGCGCTGGGCGGGCGTCCAGCCATATTCGCGCTGGCTGCGCAGTTCCTGAAGCAGCGCATCATCGTTCGCAACCACCGCGCCCCCATCACCCAGCGCCCCCAGATTCTTGGTGGGGTAGAAGGAGAAGCAGCCGGCGTCACCCCAACTGCCCACGCGTTGCCCCTGGAAGGTTGCGCCGTGCGCCTGTGCGCAGTCCTCAATGAGCGCGAGGCCGTGCGCCTGGGCAATTGCGCCCAACGCCGCAAGGTCGGCGGGGTGGCCGTAGAGGTGTACGGGCAAAATGGCGCGCGTGCGCTTTGTGACGGCTGCGGCAGCGGCGGCGGGGTGGATTGTGAAGGTTATCGGGTCAACATCCACGAGCACAGGGGTTGCGCCCGCCAGCACAATCGCGGCCACAGTGGCCACGGCCGTGTGCGCCACGGTGATGACTTCGTCGCCCGGGCCAATGTGGAGGGCGCGCAGGGCCAGCAGCAGCGCATCCGTGCCCGAGTTCACGCCCACGCAACCGCCCACGTGGACATAGGCAGCGAAGGCGCTCTCAAAGTCGCGTACCTCCTGGCCAAGGATATACCAGCCGCTCTCCAGCACGCGCAGCGTGGCCGCATCCAGCGCGCTTTTGTGCTCCTGGTAGGCCGCGGCGAGGTCGTTGAATAGGATTGGCTCTGATGCCGGCGTCACAAATCTACCCTTCTACTGTCCGGTTTTCTGTTGCGCGCGGACGCGCACAACAGCACCTCACCCCCTGCCCCTCTCCATGCGGAGAGGGGAGAACAGCAACTGCGTCACGCCGGAGACGTGACCTACAACGAGCACGTGGTTGCAGTGCTCCCCTCTCCGCATGGAGAGGGGCAGGGGGTGAGGTGCCGTTTTGCAGCCAACCGCGTCATCCCGTCAATCTTCATCGCGCCCGTCCGCCAAGCGCGCAAAGTGGGCGCGGTAACGGCGCGCCAGCGGCGGCCAGCCCAGTTCGTTTTCAAGGCGCAGGCGCCCCGCCGCGCCAAAGGCCGCCCGCAGCTGCGGATTCTCGGCCAGCACGGCAATGGCTTCGGCAAGGGCGGCGGCATCCTGCTCGGCCACCAAAAAGCCCGTTTCGCCCTGCACCACGGCCAGGCTGTTGCCCGCCACAGTGGAGGCCACCACGGGCTTGCCGCAGGCCATGGCATCCAGCACGCAGACGTTGAGGCCGTCGGCCGGTTTGCTGATGGAGGGCATGGCAAGCAGATCAGCGGCGTTGTACCAGATGCCAATCTCATCCAGCGGCACAGTGCCCGCCCAATGCACGCGCGGACTTACGCCCAACCCGCGCGCCATTTCCTGCCACGCCGCTTTTTCATCCCCGTTGCCCACCATCACGGCAACTACGGGGCGTGCGGCCAATGCAGGCGTGGCCAGGGCGCGCAGAAGCACGTCAAAGCCCTTCTTGTGCACCATGCGCCCCACACACAACACGATAAGGGGGTCCGTCTCCCCCTGCCAGTGGATCGCCTCAAGCCAGAGGCGGCGCAGGTCTGCCGTGTGTGCTGTATTTGGCCGCAGTGCGTTGGGGTCCGTGCCGTAAAGGATCAGGGCAAAGCGCGCTGTATCTGCGCCAAGGGGGATGACGGCATCGCGCAATTCGGCGCTGTTGGCGGTGAGTAGCGACGCCTGGCGGAGCGCAAAGCGTGCCATGGCGCGAAAAAGCGGGTTGGCGGCGGCCACCTGGGCATCGGAGCCGGGCACGGAAATCACCACAGGAATCTGCAGCGCTCGGCCCACCACGGCGGCCACAAAGCCATTGGGCAGCAGCCAGTGTGCGTGCAGAATATGCGGGCGGGTGCGGCGGGCGTCCAGATAAACGCGCCGGATGGCAGCGGCAAAAAGCATGGGGCTGAGCGCATAGTTGCGCAGGCGCAATGTCATGTCCGACTGCATGGAGCGCATGTAGCCCAGTTGCTGGAGGCGGCGCGGCCACGCGTAGCGGTAGCGGTGCAACGTAACGGGGGCTGCGTCCGGCCGCGTGTAGGCGGGATCATCGGGGGCCCAGACGGTCACCGCATCGCCCTGCCGCACCAACTCGGTGCAGAGTGCCTCAATGAAGACGCCGCTGAAATCGCCGGCAAAGCGGGGGTAGTTGTGAGTCAGGACGCCAATACGCATGGAGCCATTCTAGCGCGTGCCGGCGCTTCTGGCGAAGCAGAGTGGCCCACAGATGCGCGAACCGACGCGGGCAGGTATGGGGGAGAATCCGTTGCGACTGTGCCACCTGTGTACCGGCTTTGTGGAGGCGTCTGGTATGATAAACGCTGACAGCAGCGTTCGTCACCCGCGTTGTGCACTTACCCGGCAGCGAGCCAGCAGCGAGGCCAGACTTGACCATCAACCAGCGCAAGGCCGACCATATTCGCATCAACCTCGAAGAGGATGTGCGCTTCCCCACACTGACGACAGGGCTGGAGCGCTACCGCTTTGTACATCAGGCGCTGCCCGAACTGGACATGGCGGATGTCGACACATCGGCCACGATCTTTGGCAGGCGGCTGGGCGCGCCCATTCTTGTCAGCTCCATGACGGGCGGCACAGAGCAGGCGTTGAGCATCAACCGCAATCTGGCGATGGCGGCGCAGGCGCGGCGGCTGGCGATGGGCGTGGGCAGCCAGCGCGCGGGCATTGAAAGCGGCGAGAGCGTGGGCAGTTTCCGCGTGCGCGATGTTGCCCCCGATATCCTGCTGCTGGCCAACCTGGGCGCAGTGCAATTCAATTACGGCTACACCGTAGACCAGTGTCGCCGTGCTGTAGAGATGATTGAGGCCGATGCGCTGATTTTGCACCTCAACCCCCTTCAGGAAGTGCTGCAGCCCGAAGGTGACTTCAACTGGCGCGGGCTGCTGGGCCACATTGAGACGGTCTGTCGCACCGTGGGCGTGCCTGTGGTGGTCAAAGAAGTGGGCTGGGGCATCAGCGCGCGTACGTCGCGTTGGCTGATCGACGCAGGCGTGAGCGCAATTGACGTGGCCGGCGCGGGCGGCACCTCGTGGAGCCAGGTGGAGATGCAC
>DIAV01000189.1 GCA_002415895.1 Anaerolineales bacterium UBA5069
GCCAGGAAGGCGTCGATGACATCCTTGCCAATGCGGAACTGGCTGCCAATCTTCTTGGCCTTGAGGTCACCCGCATCAATCATCGCCTGCACGTCGGCAGGGGTCACCTTAAGGTAGGCTGCCGCCTCTTCGACAGTCATCACGCCGGCGGCTGATGGCGCGGCCTGGGGCGCAGCCTGTGGCTGGCTCTGCTGCGGCGTGTTCATGGCGTTGGCAATCATGCCGGCCATGCCCGCGCCCATGCCCATGCCTGCACCCAAACCCACGCCTGTGCCTGCTTCGCCGCCGCTCTGGTTGGCGGCGTCGCGCATGGACTTGGCGGCCTGGTACTTCATGTACGAATCCATGTTGCCCACAGCGCCCATCGCGCCCCGCTCGTCAATCGCCTTGGCGGTCTCTTCGGTGGGGCTCAGGGAGACGATCATGAACTGCTTGAGGGCAATGCCCATTGCGGCAAAGTCTTCCTGCAGCCGGGCACGCATGCCCGCGCTCAGTTCATCGAACATCTTGGGCAGGTCGAAGATGCTGGTCATGTTGGAGCCGAGCACATCGGTAATACGGCTGACGATGGCGCCGCGCAGATAGTCCTCAATCTGCGGCGTGGCATAGAGCCCCTGCGTGCCCACAATCTTGTCGACAAAGAGCTTGGGGTCGGCAATCTGCATGCTGTATTGGCCGAAGCCGCGCAGGCGCACAAGGCCCAGGTCGCTGTCGCGCAGTGCAATCGGCTGGGGCGTGCCCCACTTCAGGTCGGTCATCTCGCGCAGGTTGACGAAGTAGACCTCGGCGGTGAAGATATCCTTGCCGCTTGTGGCCAGGTTGAGCAGCCCCGTGAGAATGGGGATGTTCATCGTTGTAATGGTGTGGCGGCCCGGGTCCATCACATCCAGCGAGTGACCGTCGCGGTAGAAGACGGCGCGCTGGCTTTCGCGCACAATCACCTGGCTGCCCAGGCGGAAATCGCCCGAGCCGACTTCGGGTACGCGGCGCACAAGTTCGTTGGCGCCCTGGTCGGGGACTTCGATCACATCAATAATGCGTGCCATGGTGTTTAGCTCCTCTGCTCTGGTCTGTACAATCGAACGGGTGGCTGGTCCTCAATGATTGTGGACCTATTTGTCGGGTTCAATGAGGCGATACTGGTCGCCGGCGGCGGGCGCTTCGTCGCTGGGCGTCACGGTGCGATAGCTGTGCATCTCCGGCGCATTGTCATTGGTGGGCAGCGCAGGCGCATCGGTGGGCAGCGCAGGCGCATCAGTGGCAACCGGCGCTTCGGGCGCATAGCCGGGTTCCATGAGCAGTTCAGGGGCCTCTATGGCGCGCGCGCGGCGGTCAAAGAGGGTTGTCAGATCGCTTGCCGCTGCCACTGCCTGATCAATCCGGGCTGCAACATCGGACTGTCCATCAATGGCGCTGCGCAGTGCGGTGACAGCAGTTTCGAGGCCCGCCACATCCTTGAGCAGGGCCATGTCAAAGCTGTAGAGTGCGTTGAGTTCTTCCTTGCCAATGCGCACTTCATCAAAGAAGCCTGCATAGCCATAGCTGGCAGTGCGCACGCGATCGGCCAGATTCTGCACCTTGTTCACGGCGCGGTTCAACGCGTCCATGTGTGCAAGGCCGCCGTTGCGGAGCAACTGATTCTGGCATTCAAGCAGCGCGTTGCGGTTCTTGTCAAGCTCGTCGGCAATCAACTGGCGCACGCGGTAGTCGGCGTTGCGGCGCATCTCCTTGTCGGCATAGCCACGGATGCCGGGCAGCCCTTTGATCAGCCGCTCAAGCACGTGCTGCTGATCTCTGGAATTCTCTACAAATGAGTCACTCATTGGGTATCCCTCCTTGATGGGAAAGTTTCTCCATGTTGCGGCGGCCTGCGCCACCGTCTGCGTCGTTTACAGTGTGTTGCTGAAAGCAGTGGTTGGAGACAGCCGCTGCGTGTGCGTTACCTACCACTACGAAATGCTGGGCCTGCGGTTGCTAGGCGCCTGGTGTTTCGACTGGCTTAGCCGCTGGTTCAGCCGCTGTGCTGGCGGCGGCGCGCTTGGTGAGAAAGACTTCGCTGCCGCAATAGGGGCAAACGATCAACCCCTTGCCGGCAAAGCGCAGGTCACCGCCACAATTGGGACACTTCTGCTCACCCACCAACTTTTGGCTCTCTACACTGTAGAGAATGCCGCGCTTCCAGTCAATCGCGCCGCTAAAGAGTTGCTTGCCCACCACGCTGCGGATCATGTCCTCCACGCTCTCTCTGGGCACATTCAACTCGGGCACCATTTCGGCAATGGTAACCTGCCCCTGGGTGAGGACCATGTTGAGCAACTTTTTCTCCTGCTGCACCGTGGCGAACTGCGTTTGCTCGACGCTCCCCTGGCGCAGCAGATAGGCGCCCACGCCGATGATGGGGGCGAGTACGAGCAGCCCCAGCAACAGCCCCAGCACGCGCCCGCCCGCCGTAATCTCTTCGCTAAAGAGCCAGACGCCGCCCACCACCAGCAGGATTGCGCCCAGCACAATCAGAATAATGCCCACAACTTTGCCGCTGCCAATCATGAAGTCTCTCCTCGTATACGGGTCTTCGTGTACGGTTATGCGTGTGCCGAGTTGTCAGTCTCTGCACACGCCCTGATGGGCCGATGCACCGATGCTTTTAGCCGAAGCCACCACCGCCACCACCGCCACCGCCTCCGCCTCCCCCACCCTGTCTCTTATACACATCT
>DIAV01000216.1:0-8551 GCA_002415895.1 Anaerolineales bacterium UBA5069
CTGACTTTTGAGAAGCCCTATGCTGCCCACATACCAGTCTGTCGCGCGTGCCGAGGTTGGGTTATGATAGAGCAAAATTCGTATGCGCAATCTCCGCCAAGGACAACTTCCCATGTGTTTTGACAACGTCCTCGCCTATATTGACGGCTTCTGGCCCCAACTGACACACGTCAACCTTGCGGATAAGCAAACGCTCATGGGCTTGCCCCGCCCGTATGTCGTGCCGGGTGTTGGCGCCATGTTCCAGGAAATGTATTACTGGGACTCGTACTTTACGGCGCTGGGTTTGGTCAATACCCAGCACGCGCAGCTTGCACTCGACATGACGGAGAACATGGCGTGGATGCTGGGCCGCTTTGGCATGATTCCCAATGGCAGCCGCTACTATTTCCTCTCTCGCAGCCAGCCCCCCTTCTTTACGCGCATGGTAGCGCTGGTGTGGCCTCTGGTCCAGGCGCAAATGGGCCAGGATGCGCCCGCCTGGCTGGCGCGCATGCTGGCTTTGGCCGAGGCCGAGCACGAGACTGTATGGCTGGGCACAGCGCAACCCCACCACCGCAAGGTTTACGAAGGGCTGTCGCGCCATTTTGACATTAACTTTCTCGACATGCTGGCTTCGTGCGAAAGTGGCTGGGACCATTCGACGCGCTGCCATGACCAGTGGCTGGCGCACATTCCTGTGGACTTGAACAGCATTTTGTATGTGCGCGAGATGGACATGGCGGCTTTTGCACGCGAACTGGCCGACGCGCCGCGTGCCGCAGCGTGGGAGGCCCGCGCCGCGCAGCGCGCCGAAACCATGTCACACCTGCTGTGGGATGACACCGCGTCGATCTACTATGATTTTGACTACGTGGCGCAGGTGCAAACGCCCATCCCTTCGCTGGCGGGCTTCTACCCGCTGTGGGCAGGGTTGGCCTCACAGGAGCAGGCGGCGCGCATGGTGCAGGCGTGGCTACCGCGCTTTTTGCAGCAGGGCGGCCTGGTCACTTCATTGGACACACAAGCGGGCCGACAGTGGGCGTGGCCCAATGGCTGGGCGCCGTTGCAGTGGATTGTCGCGGCTGGGCTGGATCGCTACGGCTTCAGCGCCGAGGCAAACGAGGTGCGCGAGCGCTGGTGCACCACCTGCGCCACAATGTTTGAACGCACGCAGGTGCTGTGGGAAAAATATGACGTTGTCAACCCCAGCGATGGCGGCGCCGAAGGCGGGCTTTATGGCCATGTGACAGGCTTTGGCTGGACGAACGGCGTCTTTGTCGATTTCGCGCGCACACTGCGGGGTGGATAGCGCCGAGGTCCGATACGTAAAGAACAGGATTCACGTATGACATTTGAGACTCTTCTGGTGGGAGCGCACGAAATTGCAGTCTTCACATCTGACGACATCCTCGTTAGCAATGAGCGTGATGCGCTTGACTTGATCGCCAACGCCCCGACAGCGTGGATTGTGCTCCAGGCGCGCAATTTTGCAGACGACTACTTTGATTTGAGCACGCGCAAACTGGGCGATGTCCTGCAGAAGTGCGCAAATTACCGCGTGCGGCTCGCGCTTGTTGGTGATTTTGGCCGGTATCCCAGCACATCGCTGAAGGAACTGATCCGCGAAAGCAATCGCCATGGCGACTACCTCTTTGTCTCATCAGTCGATGAGGCAGTTGCAATCTGGAGCCGCTGAACCCTCATGGACTGCCGTTCCGGCTGTGGCGCCTGCTGCATTGCGCTCTCCATCTCATCACCCATGCCCGGTTTGCCCAACGGCAAGCCCGCGGGCATGCGTTGCCCGCATCTGACGGACGATTTTCGCTGTGCCCTCTTTGGATTGCCCGACCGGCCCACAGTTTGTACGCGCTTGCGCCCCATGGCCGAAATGTGCGGCGAGACGCGCGCGCAAGCGCTGGCCTACCTTGAATGGCTCGAATACGAAACATTGACCCACAAACCGCCAGGTCCGCACGCTGTGGCGTAATCCGCTTGCACATGCCCGCTTCTCGGCCCCTGCTGCAGGCAGATGCGAGTCCCACACTGAAGGAGAATCTCGATATGGAAATGCGATGTTTAGGACGCACAGGACTGCACGTAAGCGAAATTTGCCTGGGCACCATGACTTTTGGCAACCAGGCCGATGAGGACACAGCGTTTGACATCATGAACGCGGCGGATGCGGCCGGGGTGCAGTTTATTGACACCGCCGACGTCTATCCGCTGGGCGGCGATCTCTCCATGGTGGGGCGCACCGAGGAGATTGTGGGGCGCTGGCTGCACAGCCGCGCCGCGCGCGAGCGCATCATCCTGGCCACCAAGTGCCGCGGCGCCATGGGCGAATCGCCCAACGCGCAGGGGCTCAGCCGCTACCATATACAGCGCGCTTGTGAGGCGAGCCTGCGCCGCCTGCAGACCGACGTGATCGACCTCTATCAGGTGCATTGGCCCGACCTCGAGACACCCATCGAGGAGACACTGCGCGCGCTGGATGATCTGGTGACGGCGGGCAAGGTGCGCTACATCGGCTGTTCCAATTATCCCGCGTGGCTGCTCACGAGCGCGCTGTGGGCGAGCGACAAGTACAATCTTGCGCGCTTCGAGACAGTGCAGCCGCGCTACAATATCCTCTTTCGTATGATTGAGGAGGAATTGCTGCCTCTTTGCGCCGCGCAGGATTTGGGGGTGCTTGTTTACAACCCGCTGGCCGGCGGCATGTTGACGTCGCGCTATGTGGAGAAGGCCGAGCTTGCGCCCGACGCGCGCTTCGGCCTCGAACGCAGTGGTGACCTGTACCGGCGGCGCTACTGGAATGACGCGGTGCTCGAACAGGTGCGCGGCCTGCACGCCAAGCTGCAATCTGCGGGCAAGAGTCTGACGCATGTCGCACTGGCATGGACGCTGGCGCAGCCCGGCATCACCAGCGCGATTGTGGGCGCGCGCACTGTCGAGCAGTTGAGCGACAGCCTGCAAGGCGTCGGCATGGCACTCAGCGCCGAGGAAGCGGCGTGGTGCGATGATGTCTGGTTCGACCTGCCGCGCATTCGCGACCCCCAAATCGCGCGCCGCTAGAACAGCTTGACACAAAGGCCACAGAGGACACAGAGAACAACGGAGAAACACAGAGAACAGCAACAGCAGAAGAGATTCGCTTGTTGCTGTTCTCCGTGTTTCTCCGTTGTCCTCTGTGTCAAGAGTTTCTTAGTGGCGCTGGTCCGTTGTTCTGCGATGATGCCTGGTTGCATTTTTTTTGCTTTTGTGAAATACTTCACATGATGCACCCGCGCAACGGCGTTGCGGTGCCTTGGTCCCCGTACTCCCGACAATTGATGGCGCCTGTTTCGCCGTTGACAGCGCCTGCATCGCCCGTTGTCTTCCCTTTCTCCGGCCCCGCAGGCCCGGGGCCTCGCCGATCGAACGAGGAACGGTATGGGCGTACTCACTGACCCGAAACCCAGGGTCAAACCCCGCAATGCCGCTGGCGGCCAAGCGCACCCCAGCGGTGACCCGCGCTTCAAGCTGATTGACCGCACGCTGAAGCGTTTTTCCTACCAGCAGGATGCATTGATCGAGGTGCTGCATACCGCGCAGGAGGCCTTTGGCTTTTTGGAGGATGACCTGCTGGTCTATGTGGCGCACCAACTCAAGCTGCCGCTTAGCTGGGTCTACGGCGTGGCAACCTTCTACCACTTCTTCTCGCTGGCGCCGCAAGGCGAGCATTCGTGCATTATCTGCATGGGCACGGCGTGCTATGTGAAACGTGCGGCGGAAATTGTTTCGGCGCTGCAGGCGGAGTTCGGTGTGGAGGCGGGCAATACGACGGCAGACGGCAAGCTGAGCCTGAACACGGCACGCTGTCTGGGCAGTTGCGGCCTTGCCCCCGTTCTGGTGATGGATGGTGACGTGGTTGCCCGACAAACGCCCGAGGAGGCGCTGGCGCGTGTGCGCGAGCTTCTGCTGGGCGCGGCCCGTACTCCAGAGGCCATGAGTGAACTCACGCCACTGTCTGCCACTGAGGCGTAATCGCCGCCACCCTTCCCGCTCGAATAAAGAGGAGCGTTTTGCATGAATCGAGCTGATTTAGCCGCCATGGCGCAGCGCGAGCAGGACAGGCAGGATGCGTTCCGCTGTCGCGTGCTTTGCTGTGCCAGCACCCCTTGCCTTTCGTCCGGCGGCACAGCCGTGCGCGAGGCCATTGAAAAAGCCATTAAAGATGGCGATTTGGATGCTGATGTGCAGGTCGTCTCAACGGGCTGCATGGGGCCATGCAGTCGCGGTCCCGTGGTTACGCTCAAGATGCGCGGCGCGGAGGACGTTGTCTACGAGCAGGTAACGCCCGAAGCAGCCACGCGCATTATTCAGGAGCATGTAGCGAAAAACGAACCTGTCAAAGAATTCGTATTCCCCAATGATGCCCCCTTCTTTGCCAAACAGCACAAGGTTGTCTTAGCCAACAGCGGCCAGATTGACCCTGAGTCGCTTGAGGATTATGTGGCGCGCGGCGGCTACACGGCGCTGGCCCATGTCCTGCGCGAAATGAAGCCCGATGAAGTGTGCGAGTCGATTACGCGCAGCGGGCTGCGCGGGCGCGGCGGCGCAGGCTACCCCACCGGCATCAAGTGGGATCTGGTGCGCAAGTCGCAGTCCGACAAAAAGTATGTGGTGGCCAATGGTGATGAAGGCGACCCGGGCGCCTACATGGATCGCTCGCTGATGGAAAGCGACCCGCACCGTATTCTGGAGGGCATGGCGATTGCTGGCTACGCCGTAGGCGCTGAGCAGGGCTTTATTTACGTGCGCGGCGAGTATCCCGTGGCGGCCAAGCGTTTGGAGCGCGCGATACGCGCTGCCGAGCGGCGCGGCCTGCTGGGCAGCCGCATGGTGGATAGCCAGTTCAACTTCCGCATTGATATTCGCATTGGGGCCGGCGCTTTTGTCTGTGGCGAGGAGACGGCGCTCATGGCCTCGATTATGGGCAAGCGCGGCCAGCCTGTGCCGCGCCCTCCCTACCCCAGCCAGTCGGGGTTGTGGGGCAAGCCGACGCTCATCAACAATGTGGAGACCTTTGGCAGCATTGCGCCGATTATCCTGAACAAGGCCGAGTGGTTTGCGGCAATCGGCACAGACAAGAGCAAGGGCACCAAGATCTTTGCGCTGGCGGGAGACGTGAACACCACGGGCCTGATTGAGGTGCCCATGGGGATTACGCTGCGCGAAATTGTCTACGACATTGGCGGCGGCATCCCTGACGATCGCGCCTTCAAGGCGGTGCAAACAGGTGGCCCCAGCGGTGGTTGCATCCCCGCACAGTATCTGGATACACCTGTGGATTACGAAAGCCTGCGCGCCCTGGGCTCCATTGTTGGCTCGGGCGGCCTCATCATCATGGACGAGCGCTCGTGCATGGTGGACGTCGCGAAGTTCTTCCTCGACTTCTGCGCCGATGAGTCATGCGGAAAGTGCGCGCCCTGCCGTGTGGGCACTGTGCAAATTTACAAGCTGCTTGACAAGATCACGCGCGGCGCCGCGACGCTGGCCGACCTGGAGACACTGCGCGAGCTCTGCGTTATGGTGCAGGAGACCAGCCTCTGCGGGTTGGGGCAAAATGCGCCCAATCCCGTTGTCAGCACGCTGCGCTACTTCTATGATGAGTATGAGGCGCACATCCGCAAGCACAAATGCGCTGCGGGTGTTTGTGCGCTCAACGAGAAGCCAATGTCGCCGGCGGTGGTTGCGCCGCCGCGCCCCAAACGCAAGGTCGCTCGCCTCGATGAACTGGAGGCCGTCTAATGGCTGTTGTCACACTCACGATTAATGATGAACTGGTGAGCGCGCAGGAAGGCCAAACACTCCTCTCGGTGTTGCGCGAGCATGGCATTCAATTGCCCACGCTCTGCCATCTGGATGGCCTGAGCGAGCGCGGCGGCTGCCGGCTTTGCCTGGTGGAGATTGCCGGCAACAACAAGCTCCAACCGGCGTGCGTGACGCCCGCAGTGGAGGGGCTGGTTGTGCGCACGCACAGCGACCGCCTTGTCAAGTACCGCAAGATGATCCTGGAGTTGCTTTTCAGCGAGCGCAACCATGTGTGCGCTGTCTGCGTGATGAACGGCAACTGCGAGCTGCAATGGGAAGCGGCCAAGGTGGGCATGGACCACGTGCGCTACGACTACCTCAACCCTTCGCTGCCGGTTGATGCCAGCCACGAACGCTTTACGCTCGACCATAACCGCTGCATCCTCTGCACGCGCTGCGTGCGCGTTTGTGATGAGATTGAGGGCGCGCATGTGTGGGACCTCATGGGGCGCGGGGCAAACAGCATGATGATTGCCGACCTCAACCGCCCCTGGGGCGAGAGCCAATCGTGCACTTCCTGCGGCAAGTGCGTGCAGGTATGCCCCACGGGCGCACTTGCGCAGCGCGGCTCTTCTGTGGCCGAGATGGAGAAGCAGCACGATTTCCTGCGCTGGATTCTTGATGGTCGCGAAAAGAATGTCTGGGAGTACACAGATGCCAAATCGAATTGAACCCATTCATCCCGAACCCACGCTCCCCGGGGCCAAGGTGGTGATCAGCAATGCGCCCAAGGTGCGCCTGGCCACAGTCTGGCTGGGGGGCTGCTCGGGCTGCCATATGAGTTTTCTGGATTTGGACGAGAAACTGCTGGACCTGGCGGAGTTGGCTGACCTCGTTTACAGCCCCATTGCCGACATTAAGGAATTCCCCCACAACGTGGATGTGGCGCTGGTAGAGGGGGCAATCTGCAACAACGATCATCTTGAACTGGCGCGCCAGGTGCGCGAGCGCAGCAAGATCGTCGTCAGCTTTGGCGATTGCGCCGTGACGGGCAACGTGCCCAGCCTGCGCAACGCGCTGGGGCTGGATGACGTGCTCACAAATGTCTATCACGAGGGGCCGGGCAAAGCGCCCCATGGCAGTGCGGACCATGTCATGCCGCAACTTTTGCCCAAGGTGCTGCCGCTCCACCAGGTTGTGCAGGTGGATGTCTTTCTCCCTGGCTGCCCGCCCTCGCCCGAGAGAATCTGGGCAGCCGTATCAAGCCTGATTGTTGGCGACGCTGTCATCCTTGAACCTGCAATGCGTACTTTCGGATAATGGAGCGACATCTATGAGCAAAACAATCACCATTGATCCGGTTACACGCATTGAAGGCCATGCCAAGATTACTGTTATGCTGGGCGACGACGGCAAGGTGTCCGACGCACGCTTCCATGTAACGGAATTCCGCGGCTTCGAGAAGTTTTGCGAGGGGCGCTCCTTTTGGGAGATGCCAGGGATTACAGCGCGCGTCTGCGGCATTTGCCCGGTGAGCCACATCATGGCTTCATCCAAAACGGGCGATGCCATTCTGGGCGTCAATATCCCACCCACAGCAGCCAGGTTGCGCCGTATCATGAACTGGGGCCAGATCGTCCAAAGCCACGCGCTCAGCTTCTTCCACCTGAGCGGGCCGGACCTGCTGCTGGGCATGGAGAGCGACCCGGCGGCGCGCAACATTATGGGGCTGATCCAGAAGTTCCCCGACGTGGCGCGCAACGGCATCCGCCTGCGCTACATTGGCCAGGAGATTATCCGCATTCTGGGCGGGCAGAGCGTGCACCCGGCGTGGAGCGTGCCGGGCGGCGTGCGCGAGCCACTCAGCGACGAAGGGCGCAGCGCCATCAAACGCATGCTGCCCGAGGCGTTTGATATTACCGGTGTCGCGCTCGATATGCTGGCCGACATGACGTCCCTGTATGAGACGGAGGCGCAGGTCTACGGTGATTTCCCCAGCCTCTTCATTGGGCTGGTTTCGCCGCAGGGCGGGCTGGAGCATTATGACGGCGTGCTGCGCGTCATGGACAGCGACGGCAACATTCTGCAACAGGGCTTCCCGCCCGAGCGCTACCGCGAAATTCTGGGCGAGGCGGTGGAGGAGTGGAGCTATCTGAAGTTCCCGTACTATAAGCCGGCCGTTACCAATGGCGATTACAGCGCGGGGATGTACCGCGTGGGGCCGCTGGCGCGCGTAAACATCTGCGATTTTGCAGGCACGCCCAAGGCCGATGCCGAGTTGCGCCGCTTCCGCCACATTGTGCCGCGCGGCAAGCCGGTGACGGCTTCTTTCGCCTTCCACTATGCGCGCCTGCTGGAAATCCTCTTCTGCCTGGAGAAGATTGCCGAGACTGTCGAGGAGCCGGATATTACGAGTGATCGCGTGCGCGCACGCGCCGATGTCAACAGCCTGCACGGCGTGGGTGTGAGCGAGGCGCCGCGCGGCACCATTTACCACGAGTATGATGTGAACGAGGATGGTATTCTGCAGAAGGTGAACATGATCATTGCCACGGGGCAAAACAACCTGGCCATGAACCGCACCGTCAAGCAGATTGCGCAGCACTACATTACAGGGCAGACGCTGAGTGAGGGGCTGCTCAACCGCGTTGAGCACGGCATTCGCCTCTATGACCCCTGCCTCAGTTGCTCCACGCACGCCATGGGCCAAATGCCGCTGGACATTCAACTCTACGGGCCGGATGGGGAACTGCTGGACAGGGTGAAGCGGTAGGGT
>DIAV01000216.1:8711-9160 GCA_002415895.1 Anaerolineales bacterium UBA5069
CTGGACAGGGTGAAGCGGTAGGGTGCTGTAAGGTGACAGAACAATCACATAGCGGGCGCCAACGTGTGTTGACGCCCGCTCGTTCTTCCTTTCGATAACAGCTTGCTTCACCGCTGTCTCTGCTACTTGCCTGGGGTATTCGTCAATAACGCAATGAGTGCTTCCAGAGTCACCGGACCAGCATCGCCACTGAATTGCAGCGGCGTCCCTAAACCGTCACTGCTGCGCAGAATGTCGCCATCGATAATCAACAGGCTCATCGCGCCATAATAGGGTCCATAGCTGCTGCCGTCCGGATTTGCGCCCAGCATGAAAACATAGCGCTGTCCGACGAAGCCCTTGCCCATCTTCTCCAGCCCTTCGTTGTCATGCTGCCCCAAGCCCACCATGCGCAAGATAATCGGCTCGCCACTTGCAACGCGACCATCATCGCGCAGCACCTTTTCAAC
>DIAV01000210.1 GCA_002415895.1 Anaerolineales bacterium UBA5069
TGAACGGCAACCTCACCCCCGGCCGCTCTCCAGTCTGGAGAGGGGAGCACAGCAACTGCGTCACGCCGGAGACGTGATTACAGCGCTGACTTTCGCCCCTCTCCGGCCTGTACATCCAGTCTGGCGGGGGGGCGGGTGTCAGGTTGCCGTTCACGCGTGCGCGGCACGGTAGGCATCCCAGCCGAGGAACCGGCGCAGCGCACCGTCGCGCACCTCCCATATTTCCTCGCCAAAGCGCTCAATGAAGCGCCGGTCGTGCGAGACGGCCACAATGGGCCCCGCAAATGCGGCCAGCGCCTGCTCAAAGACTTCGAGCACATCGAGGCTGATGTGATTGGTCGGCTCGTCCAGCAGCAGCACGTTGGCTTGCAGCGCCAGCAGGCGCGCAATTTGCACTTTGCGCTTTTGGCCCACGCTCAACGCCTCCACAGGGCGCGCCAGTTCCGGCCACGTGAATAGATTTGTCGTCATGAGTTCGGTCTTGAGCGTTTCCCAGTCACCAATCAAGCCATTTGCGTAGTGCTCATAGATGGTGACGCCCTGTGCCAACTGCTCCTGCTCCTGCTCAAGGTAGCCGAGGATCACGCCGGGGGCGCGCGTCACGCTGCCGCTGTCGGGGCGCAGCATGCCGGCGAGAATCTTGAGCAGCGTGCTCTTGCCTGCGCCGTTGGCGCCCACGACCACAGCGCGTGTGCGTGGGCCAATCTCGCAGGAGACATTGTCCAGAATGGCGCGATCCTGAGCGCTATCGCCATAGCGCATGGAGAGCGCGTGTGCAACAAGGGGCTGCTTGCTGCCAAACTGTGCAGGGTCAAAGGCGGTGTTGATGGCAAGGGGGCGGGGTGGCCTGGGCAGGGGATCAGCGGCAATGCGCGCCAACTTTTCCTCGGCGGCATGGACGTTGCGCGCGACGGTTGCATCGACGCGTGCGCCCTTGAAGGAATAGGTGAAGCCGTCACTGTCGGTAGGGCCGCGGTTGTGCGCCACCTGCCGCCCCTTGCTGCGGACGATGCGCTTTAGCTCGCGGATTTCTTCCTGCTGGGCCTCCCAGGCTTCGGCCATGCGTGCCAATTGCTGTGCCTTGGCCTGGGCGAAGGCTGTATAGTTGCCCGCACAGCGCGTGGCGGTGTGCGTTGCGGCGTCAATTTCCACAATGGCGCGCACGCTTTTGTCCAGAAAGCGCCGGTCATGCGAGACGATAAGCAGCCCGCCGCGCCAGCCGGCCAGATAGTCTTCCAGCCACTCGAGCGCGTCAAAATCAAGGTGATTGGTGGGTTCGTCAAGCAGGAGCAGGTCGGGGTTGCGCAGGAGCAGCGCGGCCAGCCCCACGCGCGCCTTTTCGCCGCCCGAGAGCGAGACAATGGGGCGCGCTGGGTCAAGTGCGCCCAGCCCAAGCCCAGCCAGCACTTCATCGGCGGAAAAGCTGGCGTAACCGCCGCGCGCCTCAAATGTATCGCTGAGCGCTTCATATTTGGCAAGCAGGCGATTCGTGTCGCGCTCGTTACCGGCAACCGCCAAGGCCAACTCGACGGCGCGCATCTCTGCTGCCAGTGCGTCCAGATCGCCGCGTGCACTGCTGATGTGCTGTGCGATGCTCTCGCTCTCGTCAAACGGGAGCGTCTGCGCGAGGTAGCCGATGGTGCAGGCAGGCGCGAGCGTCACGGCACCCGCGTCAGCGCTCAGGTTGCCCGCGATGATCTCGAGCAATGTTGTTTTGCCCACGCCATTGGGGCCAACCAGCCCCACCGCATCGCCCGTATTCACAAGCAGCGACACATTCTCCAGCACGACTGTATTGCCGAAGTGCCTGGTTAGGTTCGTGACAGTCAGCAGATTCAAAACAACTCCTTCGTGCTGCGTGCGGCGTCCTGCAGGACGCCGCACGCAATGGGCTACAACACGCGCTGCACGGAGAGCCAGCCCTTGGCGGGTGCGGTGGGTTCTGCGTTGGCCGCGGCAATGGCTTCGGCGGAGCCCAGCACGACCACGCGACTGCGCCCTGCGGCTGCCGCGAGCACGTCGCCAAAGGCGTGGATGTCGGCCACGGTGGTGCCCAGGATCTCCTCGCGAATGCGCTGGATGTCGGCGTCGCTGTCGCCAAGCAGGTAGCGGCGGAAGGCCACGCGCCCCTTGGCATCGGGCAACATATAGGGATCATAGGATGAGATGGCTCCAATGATCGCGCGTGTCAACTCCTTGGGTGAGATCTCCACCTTGCGCAGCCAGGCGGCTGTTTCGTCATAGACATCGAGCGTGTCGAGCAGGTTGGGGTCGCGATACGAGGTAAAGGAGAAAACGCCCGACTGGCGGCTGAAGCCCACGAATGCCCCGTACGCGCCCCCCTGTACGCGCACTTTGTCCCACAGCCAGCCTGTGCGGATGAGGTTGCTGATGACGTTGAGCGAACCGTGGTAACGGTAGCCCACATCGTAGAGATTCGCGCCCTTGCCCACGTAATTGACCTGTGCCGGCAGGGTGAGCCCTTCGTTGGCCGGGTATTGGCTGGGCTGCCACGCCTGTGTGTGGCCTGCGGCAGCGGGCAAGCCATACGCGAATTGCTCAATCACCGGACGCACCTGCGCCCAGCCGGCCGCATCCACCGTGGCGTTGACAAGCATGCCATCAGACGCGATAAGGGCGGCGCGCACGGCTTCGAGGTTCGCCTCAACCGTGGCGTAGTCATTGTCGATTTGGTCGGCGAGGCTGCGCTGGAAGAAGAGATTGTCAATGCCGTCCATCTGTTCCTGCGCCCAGTTGGCGGTGGTGAAACCGGCGCGCAAGCGACCATCCACGTAACTGTGACCGCTGGGCACCAGCCCCGACTCCATGCGTGCCTTGTTGCGCAGCACAATTTGGCGCAGCCGTTCGCGGTTGTCCAGCCGCACGGTGGCCAGAATCTCCTGCATAATTGCCAGCATGTCGGGGGCCTGTGCCAATGTGGACTTGCCGCCCAGCGAGAACCATGCCGTACTCTCCGGACCACCTCCCGATGAGTCCAGCGCCGACACGAAGGAGGATGCGCCGATGCCGCCGGTCTTGCGCCCAATGCGCTGGCTAAGCTTGACGTAATCCTCGCGCGCCGTGCCCATTTGCGTCAGCGCCTGTCCAAAGAGATCAGCATAGGGGAGCAACGCCTGCGGCAGCCGTTGCATGTCCCAGTTGCACGACAGGTAGAGAATGCCGTTGGTGAAGAGATCATGCACAAGCGCCTGCCCGCCGTTGAGCGGCTCAATGTGGGTGGGGATGGGGCGATTGGCGGGCTCAAGGTCGCTGAGTGTGAGCGAGGGCAGCGCTTCAATGAGTTCGGGCGCGTCGGTGCGCGCTTGCAGCAGACGCAGCGTGTCGGCCTCGGCGCGCACACGCTCGAGCGCAACGTCGTCCATTGCGGACTGCGCTTTGTTCAGGCGCGCCAGTTCGTTGGCCTCAAGCTGCTGGTTGTAGCCTGCATCGGGGTGCATGATGACCGTAACGCGGTGGTTGTTCTCCAGCAGATAGGTGCGGATCAACCCCTGCAAAAATGCCGGATCATCGGCAAGCTGTTGCTTAATATTTGCCAGCGGCGCCTCGTAGCGCAGCGGCGCCAGAGGGTCGCCATCATGCAGCCATGTGCTCAGCGCGCGCAGATAGAGGCTCAGGCCGCGCGGCGCGCCGCCTGTGTTGTTTTCGCGCAGGCTGAACTCGATTGAGTTCAGCGCCGCCTCGATCAACTCCGGGTCAAAGCCCTCTGTAGCCACACGCTCGATGGTCGCGAAGATCAGCGCCGTGATTGTTTCCTCATCCGCGGCGGCAAAGTTCTGCATACCCACCGAGAAGCCCATTTGCCGGTAGCTGCCACTCAGCCCGCCGTTGACATCCTCGCCCAGGCCCGAATCCACAAGCACCTTGCGCAGGGGCGACGCCTGCGAGCCGATGAGCGCATAGGACATGACGCTGAGCGCCATGGACAGATTCATATCGCGGTTTTCGGGCAGCAGCCAGTTGATTTCAAACATGCTTTTGTGGCTGCTGTCGGCCTCTGCATCTACACCATAGGTGTATTCAAAGCGGCGCGGCGCAGTGAGCGGCGTTTGCAGCGGAATTGCGCTATCGACGGGGCGCGCGTCAAAGCGCTCCAGGTACTCACTGAGCAGGCGCAGGCGCTCAAGCGGCTCATCGTCGCCATAGAAGAAGATGAGCGCGTTGGAAGGGTGATAGTAGGTTTCGTGGAATGCCTTGAACTGAGCATAGGTCAGCGCGGTAATCTCTGCCGGGTCGCCACCGGAATCAAACTGATAGGGCGTGTCAGGGTAAAGCGTCTGCTGACCGTAGCGGCCGAGCAGGCTTTCGGGAGAGGAATAGGCGCCCTTCATCTCGTTGAAAACCACGCCCTTGTAGCGCAGGCGCGGGCCGGGTCCATCTTCGCCCTGTGCGTCGCCCTCTTCCACCTCGTAATGCCAACCTTCCTGGGCGAGGTGCTCGGGCGTGAGCAGCGGGAAGAAGACGGCATCAAGGTAGACATCGGTGAGATTGTAGAAATCCTTGAGGTTTGTGCTGGCGACCGGATAAACTGTCTTGTCCGGGTAGGTCAATGCGTTGAGAAAGGTCTTGAGCGATCCCTTGACAAGCTCCAGAAATGGTTCCTTGAGCGGATATTTCTGCGATCCTCCCAGCACGCTGTGTTCGAGGATATGGGGCAGGCCGGTGGAGTCTGTGGGCGGCGTGCGGAAGGTGATGCCAAACACCTTGTTCTCGTCATCATTGGAGACGGAGAGAAGCTGCGCGCCTGTGCGTACATGGCGATAGAGCTGGGCGCGCGCTTTCAGTTCCAGAATGGTTTCGTCGCGTTCAAGGACAAAGCCGAATAGGTCACTCATGGTCGCAAAGGCTCCGTAGGCAAAGGTGTGCGTTGGCGGACAAGGGGGGAGTTGCTCTGGTGCGACACAGACAGGGGGCAGACAAAGGGCTGTGTCGCCAGGGCGTACGTCAATTTGTTGGCTGAGAGTATGCCACAGAATGACGGAAATCGATCACATGAAGCGGGTGCAATTGAGATCGCGTTGGGCGCTGGTTACGGACAGGCACGTGTGCGCAGTCTCTGGCGCGCGTTGCGCGTATAGCTCCGGGTTGCGAACGTGCAGGGGATGCTACAGTGATACCGGCATGAAAGCAACATCGCAACGCAAAGCCACAAAG
>DIAV01000357.1:0-681 GCA_002415895.1 Anaerolineales bacterium UBA5069
CACCCGGAGCAGGTTGACGACATCACGCACCTCGGACCGCTCGAAGAACCCGCTGCCGCCGACGGTCAGATACGGGATGCCGGCCCGTTCCAGCGCGTCCTCATAGGCCTTGAAGGACGACGACGCGCGGCACAGGATCGCGACATCATCGAAGCGCAACGGACGAAGACGACCCTCCTCATCGGTCGCCTGCATCACCCCGGCCCCCACCCACTGCCCGATCGCCTCGGCGGTGGCGGCCGCAGCCCGGGCGAGCGGGGCGCCGGCCCGCTCGCCTTCGCCTTTGACCGCCAGGTGCAGCTCGATGTGGGGGGCGGCAAAGCCGGGCCGCGGCTCGGCTAGGGAGGCCTTCAGCGGTTCGAAGGCCTGTTTCCAGGGCGGATCATCGGGCAGGGCCTCGCCCAGGGCAGGCCGCAACAGCGTATTGAGCCCGTCGAGCAGCGGCGCATGGGCGCGATAGGAGAGGTCGATGCTGATATGGGCTTCGGGGCCGCCTTCGGCGATCGCCTGCTCCTTCTCGGCCCGGATCACGGTCACATCGCCGCCGCGGAAGCGATAGATCGATTGCTTGCCATCCCCGACGACAAACAGCCGGCCGCGCTGGCCGGCCAGCAGGCGGGCCAATTCGGCCTGGCGCGGATTGGTGTCCTGATACTCGTCGACGAGCACGGCCTGGGTCTC
>DIAV01000357.1:821-2736 GCA_002415895.1 Anaerolineales bacterium UBA5069
ACATCGCGGGCGACGGCGATGAGCGGCTTTGGGTTATCGGCCCCCCACAGCGTGGCCTTGCCCTTGTTCTTCTGCAGATTCTTCGCGAGGGCAGGCAATGCCTCAATGACGGCGGCCAGGTCCCCGCTGGCCCATGCCCGTTCGACCGCCTGCCACTGAAACACGGCGAGGGGCAGGAAGGGCGCAAGCGTGTCCTCTTTGGTGAGGGCGTTCATGAACGCCGGGCTGTTGAGAATCCCGGACAATCCGCGCATGGCGTCGCGCACGCCTGCGTCCTCAATAAATACCGCCAGAGCATCAGTGGCGGCGCTGCGCCAGGCCGCCTCGAGCGCGGCCGGGGCGCGGTCCAGTGCAAAGGCAAGTGCGAGGCCGCAGGCGGGGAGCAGCACGGCCATGCCGCCATAGACAAGTGTGACCTGCGCAAAGGGGGCCGCCGCCATGACGCCCAACGCCAGCCAGCCCAACAGGATCCAGCCCAGCGGCTGGTCAATGTGAAAGAGCAAGCCACCAATCGCCAGCAGGAAGAGCGCGCCCAGCAGCGGGCCAAAGAAGGCAGGCACAGGCGCGACAACCGTTTGCCCAATCAGGATATTGAAGGCAGCAATGGTTGTGGTGGCGCCCTGTTGCAGCGCGCCCAACCCATCGAGCCAGTGCACCGCCGTGGTTGTTGCGGCGCAGCCACCAGCGCAGAGGGCGGGTGACGCCGTTACAAGCAGCGCCACAAGCCAAAGCCAGAAGCCGCGCCAGCCCACGCCGCCTGTGCGCGTCGTGAGCACCTGCCTGCGTGTGAGCGCGAAGCTGAACCATACCAGCGCCCCCACAGCAGCCAGCACTGCGCCGCTCGGCCGCAGAAGGACCCCCAGCCCCGCCGCAACGCCCGCTGTGGCCAGCATTGGAAAATGGCCCGTGCGCAGCGCGCGCAGGAGCGCCCACAGCCCCAGCGTGCCCCAAAGCACTGGCGTCAGAAAGATGGGCAGGCGCGCCAGATGCAGCGCAGGCATGAGAATCGCCGTTGCCAGCGCGGCCAGCAGCGCCGGCCGCCGTCCGTCATCATCCACGCCGGGCACGGGCGCGCGCCGGAAGAGTTCGCAGCCCAGCAGCCACGTGGCCGCGACAACGGCAAGCGCGCTCGCGCAGCTTGCCCACAGCAGGCCGCCAAATGGATTGCGTGCAACCGCCAGCGCCAACGCCACGGCAACCGTCGCCAGCCAGGGCTCGCCGGCTGGCCCTGCGGCCACAATGCCGCTCTGCGCCATGGCCTGCTGCGCCTGCGCCTGCAACCCGCTTGCAATTGTTGCCGGCGGAATGGCCGCAGGCAACCAGGAGCCGTGCCACAGGTAGACGAACGCGGCCGCCAGCAAAATCGGAATCAGCAGCGGCCAACTGGACTCGGGTCGGCCGCTATCGTCGCCCCAAATCTGCACTGTGCGCTCGCGCTGCAGGACGGCCCCAATGCCCAGCACCAGCGCAATCCCAACCAGCCAGAGCGCGCTTTGCAGCCAGCCGCCCAGCGCTCCGGCGGCAAGGTCAAACGCAGGCCACAGCCAGAGGACCGCGGCCAGAGTCATGACCACAAGCAGCAGTAGCGTATAAGCAAGGTTGCTCATGGGCGCAGCACCAATCGCCGCGCGCACGCGGCGAACGCCGCGCCCTTCCCATGCCGGGGCGGCCAGCCCAAAGCTGAGACAGGCGAGCAATGTGGCTGCCAACGCTACGGTGAGCAGATCCTGCGGCAGCCAGCGCTCATATTGCATAAGCGCCGGGAAGCGGCTGAGCAGCCATGGCGGGAAGGCGCCCTCGAGTGAAAGGCGCGCAAAGAGCGCCGCCGCCAGCGCGGCAAGGAGCACGGCCAGCGTCAGTAGCACAAGGCGCAAGATCTTCATTGGCGGGGAGAGTGGCCCATTTGCCTGCTCTG
>DIAV01000357.1:2776-4510 GCA_002415895.1 Anaerolineales bacterium UBA5069
TTGCCTGCTCTGTGCGCAGAGGGTTGTGGCGGGCGACGGCAGGGAAGAACGCGCGCGGCCGCGCCTGCAAAAAGAACCCGGCGGGCACGGCCAGCGCGCCAACCGGATTTTCAGACTCTGTACAGATCGATGTGCTGATCGCAGCGGGCAACGTGCATTACGGCCTGGCAGAAAACTGCCCTGCGCAGTGCACCAGCTGCGGATTACGGCGCCTTGACGGTGTTGTCTACATTTTCAGTAGAAGCAATAGTTGTAACGACCGGCGCGGCGGGCGGGGTTTCGGTGACGGTTGCCTTGGATTTGCCGGGCGACAGTTCATCACCGGCTTCCTTGCGGAATTCCTTGATGCCCTTGCCCACTGCGCCGAAGACTTCGGGCAGTTTGCCAACGCCAAAGAGCATTGCCACAATGATCAAAATCAAAACCAATTCCATCGGTCCTGGCAGGAAGTTCATAGTTGGTGTCCTTGAACGAGCGCCGCAATGGCCCTGTGCCGGCCGGCGCGCTGAGCAGGTTATGCGCGATTATAGCACGCTTTGAGAGTGAAGCAAATGGTTCGACTCTGCCGTTTGAAGCCACCGTTGTGCAGCCCACGGCCTGCGCCTTTGTCTGCGCGCTGCACCAATCAGGCGGTCGCTGCCTTCGCCAGCAGCCGCTGCGCGATGCGCAACGCGCCGTCGGCCGGGCGCTGCACCAGTGTAACCGGCGCAATCTTCAGCCCTGCCGCCTGCGCCGCATCGCGCAGAAATCCCACGACGAGCCGGCTGCCCGTGAGCACACCACCTGCCAATGCACAAGGCACAGCGCCTTCAATCTCCAACGCGTGCACAACTGCGCCGATGGTGCATGCCAGTTCGCTGCCCGCACCGCGCACAATTTCCAGCGCCACTTCATCGCCGGCCTCTGCCGCATGATTCACAACCGGGGCCAGTGACGCCACCCTGGAGGGCGATGCGATCTCGATGTAGACAACTGTAATCAACGCTTCCGGGTTCGGCAGCGACCAATGGGCGAGCACCCCCTCGGTGAGCATTGTGGCAGGGCCGCGGCCATCATAGGCGCGCATGACGGCGCGCATGGCCCCCTGCCCAAGCGCAAAGCCGCTGCCGTCGTCGCCCAGAATGTGGCCCCAGCCATCGGCGCGGGCAAAGCGTCCAGCCTGGTTGCGCCCCACAACAGTAGAGCCGGTGCCCGAGATGACGCCCACGCCCCAGCCATCCGCCGTACCCGCGGCCAGCGCCAACTCGGCATCGTTAATCACAGCGTGGCGGCTCTGCGGGCGGGTTGCGGCCAGCCAGCGCAGCCACATCTGCGCATCCTCAGCGCGGTCCACGCCTGATAGCCCCAGGCAAATGGCTGCGGGAGATTGCGAGGGCAGCCCGGCGGCGCGCCACGCTGCCGCTTCGGCATCCTCAAGGGCCTGGGCCGCCGCGGCGAATCCCACCTTCTGATAATTGGAGGAGGGCGCGTGGCCAATACCCAGCACCGCGCCGTCGGCAGTGGCCAGGAGCGCAACGGTCTTCGTGCCGCCACCGTCCACGCCCACAATGTACTCGGGATCGCTCATGTAATCACCTGTAAAGTCTTGCAGACGGAAAAGCAGTATCGATGCACCCCGTGCGCGGTGCGTCTCGCAAATAAGCGGCATCGTGCGTAGCGGCTGTTTTAGCTGCCGTACTGACCCATCACTCCACGACCCAGACTCACGGCGGCTTCAGTGGTGCGTCTCTGAAG
>DIAV01000223.1:0-3496 GCA_002415895.1 Anaerolineales bacterium UBA5069
CAGGTGGATCGCATTGCCGCGCAGATGGTGCGCGAAGGCGAGATCCGTGTCGAGCGCGCCAAGGTGCTGCTTATGCAGGGCAATCAGGCATAGAGCAAGAACATTATCGCTGTATTTGGCAGTGAGCCGGAGGGAGCGTAATCATGTTGCAGAAGCCGGTCAATCCAGTGGCCATTGTGGGCTATGGCGCGTATGTGCCACGCTACCGCCTGCCCGGCAGCGAAATCAGCCGCGTGTGGACCGACGGCAATACCAAGAGCCCGGTGCGCGAGAAGGCTGTGCCGGGTTTAGACGAAGACACCGCCACCATGAGCGTGGAGGCGGCACGCAACGCGCTGGCGCGCGCGCAGATTGACCCGCGCGCAATTGCCGCCGTGTGGGTGGGCAGCGAAAGCCACCCTTATGCGGTGAAACCCACGGGCACAATTGTGGCCGAGGCCATTGGCGCAACGCCGGCCACCCTTGCCGCCGACTGGCAGTTTGCCTGCAAGGCAGGCTCTGAGGCGATTCAGGCGGGCATTGGCATGGTGGGCAGCGGCATGGCCCACTATGTGCTGAGCATTGGCATGGACACCGCACAGGGCAGGCCCGGTGATGCGCTTGAGTACACGGCAGGCGCCGGCGGCGCAGCCTTTTTGCTGGGCCCCGCCAATGAGGGGCTGGCGCTGGTGCAGCGCTCGCTCAGCTACGTCTCCGACACCACCGACTTCTGGCGGCGACAGAGCACCCACTACCCCAGCCACGCCGAGCGCTTTTCGGGCGATCCAGGCTACTTCGGCCACGTTGTGCCTGCCGCCGAGCAGATGATGGCCGCCATGGGCACATCCGCCGCCGACTATGACCACGTTGTCTTTCACCAGCCCAACCCCAAGTTCCCCACGCGCGCCATGGCCGATCTGGGCTTCAGCGCCGCCCAATGGAAGGCAGGGCTGCTTGTCTCCGAAATCGGCAACACCTATGCGGGTTCCGCATTGATTGGCCTGAGCGCCGTTCTGGATGTGGCGCAGGCGGGCCAGCGCATTCTGGTCGTCACCTACGGCAGCGGTGCGGGCTCCGACGCGTTCGACCTGTTGACGTCCGATGCCCTGCCCGCAGCGCAATTGGCCGCGCCGCGCACGCGCGACTATATTGCGCGCCGCGTGCCCATTGATTATGCGCAGTACGTGCGCCTGCGCAGGAAGCTGGCGACACACTAACCCACAAAGGAAACTCGACACAGCGCTGTGCCGAGCTTCTTCTGTGGGTTAGTGTGGGATAAATGTGGGATAGTGTGGGATAACACACATGAAACAACGCGTGAAACCACATACAAAAACAGCGGGCCAACCTATAAAGGTTGGCCCGCTGCTCATGCATCAACATTTCATCTGCTAGGCATTACGCGGCACGAATTCGATCTTTAGGTCCGCCTCAAGTGCATCGGCAATGCGTTGCAGAAAAGAAAGAGAAGGTGATGACGCCAGGCTCTCCAGCCGCGAAATGCTTGATTGCTTGGTGCCAATCTTCTCCGCCAAAGCGCGCTGCGTAATCTCATGGCGAGAGCGCAACTCAATGATCTGGCGTGCAACCTGACTCACAGAATCCAGTTCGTGGTAGGCCGCGGCAAACTCCGGATCGCTCAACTCCTGAGCGATGCACTCCTCCAATGACAATGTCACAATGGTATCTCCTGGCCGCAGGTATGTAGATGGACTACACACCCTAACAACCTGTTCCGAGTTTCAAATTCCTGGCTATGGAATGCGAGACATCGCAATCTCAATATTGCGCTGGTGTGACGCTTCGTCTTTTTTCGAAGCTGCATGGACCAGCACTGCTATGCGATTCGAATCAATATAAAAGAAAATTCGCATCGGACCATCCTTCGTCTTGATGCGATACTCGAGGCACTTTCCACGCAACTGCTTAATTTGCACAATGTCGACGCCGATGGGCAGGCCTTTAAGCAACTTAAGATTCCCATAAACTTTTGCCCTAATGGCCTTCGGAAGAGAATCTATAAATTCTTTGGTTGGATACCTCCCGTTGGGCATCTGACAGTGAATCACATCTTCAATTCTGTGTAGGTCGGCATCACCTTTCATGATGACACCTGCTTCTACAAAAATCTGCATGGCGGCTGTGAATCTCGGAGTCCAATACGCGTCCCCCTTTCACTTGGCAATTCGTGCGCCAAATACAATTTTGCTCCATTCTATAGCTCGGACAGGTTGTTAAGGTGCTCGCTCAATATATAACAATTTTGTGATGACGTCAATAGGATACCGGCACGAATTTTGCAATTCTAGAATACAAAGCGAGGCTTCCCCAACTGGAAGCCTCGCTTTGACGCTCCAGACTGTGCATCAACTTACCCCACCGCCATGGTCTCCAGCGTGCGCAGGAGCGCCTTTTGCCAGCGCCCCTCGTCGTCAATGGGCAAATAGATCGCGCGGCGGCCCACGCGCGCGGCCTCCTCGGGCACGAAGCGGCCATGCTCATCGCTCAGCCTGCCCAGCGCCAGCCGCAGCCGCCGCTCCAGCGCGCGCCGGTCCATATTCTCCAGCGCCTCCCCATAGAGCACAATCTGCTCCAGGTCGCGGCCAATGCGGTCGATGCCGGCGCGCGCGGCCAGCGTCTTGACGCGAATCTGGAAGAAGAGATTGTCAATTTCCTCGGGCACGCCACCGCTTTCGGCGTCAACGCCAAAGCGGTCGATCAGTTCGCGGCGCATCTCTTCCAGGCTGTCATTGTGCGTCATGGCTGCAATGCGCCGGTAGAGTTGCAGCCGCAACCCCTCGTCTTCCACATAGGCAATGGGGATACGCGCGTCAATCGGCAAGTCGAGCGTAACGGGCGTGGCAAGGGGATCTTCCACGTCAAAGGGCGCGTCAAGGTCGTCGCGCTCCGGCTGCGTTGATTCCGGCGCCTCCGCCACGGCCACCATCTGCGCATCTGCGCCCGCTTCCGTGCTGTCGACAATAATCTCCTGACCCCGTTCGTCATCGCCATTCATTTCAACGGCCTTGTCAAAGCGATCCTTGCGCTTGCGCGCGTCGTTGACGGCCTGCGCCACAAGGCGCGTGTAAAGGTCGAAGCCAATGCTGTCGATATGGCCATGCTGCTTGGCCCCCAGCAGTTCGCCTGCGCCGCGAATCTCCAGGTCGCGCATGGCAATGCGAAAGCCCGCGCCCAGTTCCTCACTGCTCTCAATAATGGCCGAGAGGCGGCGCTGCGCATCGTAGCTCAGCACCGTGTTCTTCTCATGCAGCAGATAACAGTAGCCGCGCTGCGCGCTGCGCCCCACGCGCCCGCGCAACTGGTAGAGCTGCGCCAGCCCAAAGTGTTCGGCGCGGTTGATGATAATGGTGTTGGCGTTCTGAATGTCAAGGCCGTTCTCGATGATGGTCGTGGCCACCAGCACGTCAAACTCGCCGTCGGAGAAGCGCATCATCACATCTTCAAGGTCCGTCTCGTGCATCTGACCGTGGCCCACCACCACCGACGCCTCGGGCAC
>DIAV01000223.1:3626-4348 GCA_002415895.1 Anaerolineales bacterium UBA5069
TGCAGCGTGCGGGGAATCGGCGTTGCGCTCAGCGTGAGCACATCCACCTTGTTGCGCAGAATCTTGAGCTTCTCCTTCTGGCTCACGCCAAAACGCTGCTCTTCATCAATGATTACCATGCCCAGGTCCTTGAATTCCAGATCCTGGGAGAGCAGGCGATGGGTGCCCACTACCATGTCCACAGTGCCGTTGCGCAGCCCCTCGGCAGTCTGCTTCTGCTGCGCGTGGGTGCGGAAGCGGCTCATCATCTCCACGCGTACGGGGAACTTGGCCAGCCGCCGGCTGAGCGTGCGGTAGTGTTGCAGCGCGAGCACGGTGGTGGGTACGAGCATGGCAATCTGCTTGCCGTCCATCATGGCCTTGAAAGCGGCGCGAATGGCAACTTCCGTCTTGCCATAGCCCACATCACCACAAATGAGGCGGTCCATGGGGCGCTGAGATTCCATGTCGCGTTTCACAGCGTCAATGGCGTGGAGCTGGTCGTCAGTCTCCTGATAGGGGAAGGCCGCTTCCATTTCGTCCTGCCAGGGGCCGTCGGGGCTGTAGACATAGCCCTGCACCAGCTCGCGCTCGGCATAGAGTTTGAGCAGATCGTCGGCAATGTCGGCAATGGCCTTGCGCGCCCGCTCCTTGGTCAATGCCCAGTCGGCCGTGCCCAGGCGGCTAATGGGCGGCACGCGTTCGCCTGCGCCCACATAGCGGCTTAGGCGGTCGGCCTGGTG
>DIAV01000343.1 GCA_002415895.1 Anaerolineales bacterium UBA5069
TGCCCTCGCCGCAGTCGATCATAAAGCGATGCTCGTTGCACATGACCAGCGCCGACGACAGCCCGCGCTGGGCCGACGGCGCCGAAGCCGATGTGCCGAGAAAGATCAATTCAAACAACAGAACCTCTTTTCGGGGTGATGTGTTGTTTTCACCAGCGGGGCTTATTGTAGCAAGGAGCAAGCCATTGCGGAGAATTGCGGCGGGGATGGTGGTTGGGTGCGGTTTGCGGGATGGCGTGAAGGATAATTGCTCATAAAGAATTGATCATTGATAACTGGGCGATCGCTATGGATCGCTCAATTCTCAANNATGATCAATTCTCTATGATCAATAATCCTTCACTCTGCTATTGCCCACCGTTCCCTAACCCCTGCACCTGCGCAGCCAGCTTCTGCAGCGGCGCGACACCGTGGTTGATGGCCACGGGCACGCGTCGGTCGTCGAGCAGCACGGTGCTTGGCACTGTCATAATGCCGAAGTGACGCGCCACTTCCTGGCGCTGCACGGCATCCAGCGTGACCACGGGCAGCGCGGCAAACTGTACCTGCAACTGCTGCAGGATGGGTGCCTGCTGAAAGCGGCACTGCGCGCACGTTTCGGTGGTAAAGTAAAGCAGCGCCGGGCCGCTGCCGGCCATGGCCGACAACGCACCAGCCAGCGGCCCCTCGCTGCCGGTGGGCGCATCTGCCTGCAGCCGGCGCAAACGCCAGGCAGAGAGCGCCCGCAGCGCGTAGTAGCCCAGTCCGAAGAGTGCACCAACCAGAATGAGAATGGAGATACGTTCGAGCATAGCGTTGATTCGTTTCGTGATTGTGTGAATCCAGACGGGTAACGGGCCTTCTATTGACAATTGGCGGGCCGCGCCCGATTCTGGCCGCCAATTGTCAATATTTGCTGATCAATTATGCCTTTATCGTCTGCCATGTGGGCAGGCTGGGCTTGATCCCCACTTTGCCCAGTTGGTAGTACATAAAACAACCGGCGCAGAAGCCAAGAAAGAGATTGACGGCAGCCAGCATCACCACAATCGCCGTCAACACCCAGCCCAGCACGCCAAAGCCGCCCCAGAAGGCCAGCAGCGCCGCCACCAGGAAGAGGCCACCCACGGTCTGCGCAAAGAGATGTGGCTGCGGCAAATCCTCGCGCACATCGGCCTTGAAGAGCCCCAGAGGCCGCAGCAGCCGCTGCGCGCCCAGCTTGAAGAGGCCGGCCGTGGGCCAGATTGATCCCACCAGCATGACAGCGGCGACAAACGCCACCAGCCATACCCAATTAAAGAGAAAGGCAATCACCAGAAAGGTGATAATGGCCGTCTGATTTGCCTGCAACAATGCGTGATCGACTTTGCTTGACAAGATATCTAATCCTTCCGTGTGCAGGTGGCGCTTAATCAAAAAGTCCCAGGCTTACATACTTGCTGCCGTCATCGGGCAGCACAGTCACAATGACGGCATTGGCAGTGCTGCGGGCAATTCTCAGCGCCGCCTCTACAGCCGCGCCGCCACTTGGCCCCACAAAGATGCCTGCTTCCCGCGCCAACATGCGCGTCGTGAGCCACGTGCTTTCCGTGTCCACCAGCGCCACATCATCAGCCAGCGCGGCATCGTAGATGTCGGGCACCAGCGCTGTGGGCAGATGCTTGAGTCCCTCAATCACGGCGAGTTCATCGGCAGGCTGCACCGCCGCAAGTTGAATGGCGGCGTTGCGCTGCTTGAGATAGCGCCCCACGCCCATAAAGGTGCCCGTTGTGCCCAGCCCCGCCACGAAGTGCGTCACCGCGCCATCCGTCTGCTGCCAAATCTCGGGACCTGTGCCCGCAAAGTGCGCCTGCCAGTTGGCCGGATTGTTGTATTGGTCAATGAAGCAGTAGCGCCCGGGCGCGGCGTTCACAATCTGCTGCACAAGGGCAATGGCCCCATCGGAGCCTTCGAGCGGGTCCGATTCAATCAGCGTTGCACCGTAGGCCCTGACAAGCGCCTTGCGCTCGATGCTCACATTGGCAGGCATCACCAGTTCCACGGCGTAGCCGCGCACCGCGCCGATGAGTGCCAGCGCAATCCCCGTATTGCCGGAACTGGAATCGATGATGACCTGGCCCGGGCGCAAGCGGCCACTCTGTTCGGCCTCATCCACCATGCGCAGCGCCGCGCGTGCCTTCACAGAGCCGCCGGGGTTGAACCACTCGGCTTTGGCATAGACCAGCGCTGTGGGCAGCGCGCCGTGGCGCCTGGCAAAGCCCGTCAGGTCGAGCAGGGGCGTATTGCCGATCTGATCCAGCAGCGTCGCGGGCAAGCGCGTTGCCAAATGCTCGTCTGCATCCACTTGTTGCATGCTCATCTGATACTCTCCGGCATACGGCCAAATACTCAATATCGCAGCTTTTTTGCTATGGATGGAAGCCGCAAAACTGCTCGTAATCGATCAATTCCGTCACCGTGGGGTGGTCACCACAGACGGGGCAGGCGGGGTTGCGCCGCACCTTAAGCGTGCGGAAGCTCATGTCCAGTGTATCCACCATGAGCAGCCGCCCGATCAGCGGCTCGCCCACGCCCAGAATCAGCTTGATCGCCTCCACCGCCTGCATGGAGCCCACAATGCCGGGCAGCACGCCCAGCACGCCGGCCTCGGAGCAGGAGGGCACCTCGCCGGGGGGTGGCGGGTCGGGGTAGAGGCAGCGGTAGCAGGGTCCTCCCTCGATGCCCAATTCCGGGACGGCCGGCTGGTAGACGGTTGCCTGCCCCTCAAACATGAAGATGCTGCCATCCACCAACGGCTTCTTCAGGAACTGGCACGCGTCGTTAATCAGATAGCGCGTGGGGAAGTTGTCCGAACCATTGATCACAATGTCGAAGTTGCGAATGATCTCCAGCGCGTTCTCGCTGTTGATGCCCGTGCGGAAGGGCACAACCTTGACATCGGGGTTGAGGTCGCGCAGGCGATCCGCCGCTGAGTCCACTTTGGCGCGGCCTACGTCTTTGTTGCCGTGAAGCACCTGCCGCTGCAGGTTCGAGACATCCACCGTATCAAAATCGACAATGCCCAGCGTGCCTACACCAGCCGCAGCCAGGTAGAGCGCTGCAGGGCTGCCCAACCCACCGGCGCCAATCAGCAGCACCCTGGCCGCCAGCAGCTTGAGCTGGCCTGCCTCGCCCACTTCGCTCAGCAGCGTGTGGCGACTGTAGCGCA
>DIAV01000004.1:0-827 GCA_002415895.1 Anaerolineales bacterium UBA5069
AGCTCGGCCAGCAGCGGCCAGTTCTTCAGCGTGACGGGCAAAATCGCCGGCTGCACCTGGCTGCGCATTGACCTGGGCGACGCGCGCGAAGCATGGGTGACCGGCGCCGCCACCTATGCGCGCCTGACTATCGACTGCAACGATGTACCGCTTGTTGCGGTTGCCGCACCTGTGGCTGCTGCACCCGCAGCACCGGCCGCAGTTGCAGCCAGGGCAACTGTTGCGCCCACCGCGCTCCCCGCCGCTGCCGATGAGGCGACGCCCGAAGCAACCGCCACGCCTCAACCCCTGGCCATCAAAGGTCAGATCGCGTTGAGCCGCGCCAATGGCGCGGGCATGGATGTATGGGTCTATGATCTGGGTTCGTTACGTGTCATTGCACAAGTGGCCAACGCGCGCCAGCCGGACTTAAGCCAGCGCGTCCTCCTGCTCAACGGTGAAGGCGGCGACTACTCATCAGTGTTCCGTGTTGGGATCGACAACAACGTCAAGCAACCTGTCACGTCCAATGCCGAGGATTCTTACCCCCAATGGTCGCCCTCCATGGCGGGCATTGCCTACGCCTCGCGCAAGGGCGGCGACCATCGCTCGCGCATCTACTTCCAGGAAGATGCATCGCGCCAGACCGATGTGGAGCCGCTGACTTTCAACGGCAATGACATCTTCGGCAACTACACCGTCTATCTGGACAACTGGCGCATTGCCTACAACGGATGCGACACATGGCAAGGCGGCAGCCGCTGCGGCATCTGGTCGGTCGATACACGCGGCAGTGAGCCGGTACGTGCCACCGATGGCGCGGACGATCTGCCCACGGGCAACCTGGG
>DIAV01000004.1:835-3725 GCA_002415895.1 Anaerolineales bacterium UBA5069
GGCAGCAGCATGCGCGCGCTAACCGACAATCCCGCCAATGACGGGCTGGCCGTGGGTTCACCCGACGGCACACTCATTGCGTTTGTGAGCGACCGCGATGGCGCGTGGGGTATCTGGCTCATGGAGCCGGACGGCAGCAACCAACGCAAGCTCTTTACCATGGATGGCGGCTACACGGCAGAGGGCTACGATTGGACCTCGGAGCGGATCAGCTGGGGATGGTAGGGGTTGGCGCGCGTTGGATTTGCGCGTCACCCGGTGCAGGCAGGGCATGCAAAAAGCACAGGCGCGGGCGTACTTGTCGCCCGCGCCTGTGCTTTTTCTGTGCTTCTTCCATCGAGTCTGCCGAGCCTGTGGAGAGTTCGAGTTACTCGGCGCCCGTCTCCACATGCACCTTGAGTTTGAAGTGCTTCTCCAAATCGGTGATGAGCCGCTCGGTAATCGAGCAGAGGTCGTTGGGGAAGGCGAGGCGCGCGGTTTGGCCGTTGTCGACAAGCGCAATGGCAAAGCGGTCGCGCCCGCGTGGGTCGCGCACCATTTCGTAAATTTCCTTGAGGCGGAACTTGTCGCGGTCCACGTCCGCCGTGCGCCGGAAGGTGATGACGAGCAGCCTTTCGCCGGGGCGCTTGCCCGGCATGGGCGCGGNNGCGGGCGTGGGCGCACCATCTGCACGTGTGGCCGGCGGCGCTTTGGCTTCAGCCATATGCGGCTGCGTTACGGAGGCCGGCGGAATAACAGAGGGTGCGCTTTCAGGCTGCGCAGGCGCCCTTGATTCGGGGGCGCCGGGGCCTTCCGCCCGGGCTGCGCCGTTGCTTACACCGTTACCGCTGCCGTTGCTCGTGCTTGCGCCGATCTCGTCACCGCCGCCACCTTCGCGCAAGTGCAGCGCAGTGGGTGCGCTCTCCATAACGGCAACCGGCGCCGCCGCGGCGTACACCACAACGGGTGCAGCAGCCGTGGCGGGGGGGCGTGCCGGAGACATCTCTGCCACCTGTACAGTCGCGCGCTGCGGTGCGGCCGCAGCCGTCCCATTCAGAAAGGCGGGCGCATCATTCAAGAAGGGGTTGGCCTCGCCGTTGTCGTACGCAAAATCGCCGCCGCCATTCCACATGGGCATTGCCCCCAATCCAATCTCCTCAGCCATCGCGTCATCCGTGCCTGTCTCGGCGTCTGCCTCTGCATCATCCTCGTTGTCATTATCCCCAGCCCCGGCCACAGCAACGCCGTTGATGGTGGGCAGGCTGCGCAGCAGAGGCGGCTGCAGGTGGTTGGGCTGTTCCGCCGAGACAATGCGGTCAAAGTGGGTTTGCACCACATCGGCCAGCAAATTCGTCTGGCCGTTGCGCGTCTGTGCAGTGCCCTTGATCATGACAACGGCGTCGAGCACAAGCTTGTCGCGGTGTTCGACAAAAGCCTTGGGGAAGACAACAACTTCGCTGCTGCCCTGGAGATCCTCAAGCATGACATAGGCCATGAGGTCCCCCTTCTTCGTTGTCAGCGTGCGCACGCTGGTAATGAGGCCGGCCAGGGTTACGCCGCGCCCGTCGTAGCGTTCATCCAGTTCAGCGCAGGAACAGGTGGTGTAGCGCGCCAGTTCGGCGCCCAGATTCTGCAATGGGTGGCTAATGCTGTAGACGCCCAGCAATTCGCGTTCCCACGTCAGCTTCTCCTTGCCCGACACTTCCTCCATCTCGGGCAGGCGAATGGGCGTCACATGCTGCTCCTCACCGCCGCCCATGAGATCGAAAATGGAGAGCTGGCCGCTTTCGCGTGCATCATGGACCGACTTGGACTGGGCAAAGGCCTGATCCAGAACGGCCAGCAATTGGCTGCGCTTGCCGAAACGGTCAAGTGCGCCTGCCTTGATCAGGCATTCGAGGGGGCGTTTGCCCACATGCTGGAGGTTGACGCGGTCGCAGAAATCCTCAAGGCTGCGGAAGGGGCCATCAGCAGTGCGTGCCGCCAGAATTGCCTGTACGGGTTGCTCGCCCACATTCTTGATAGCCGCCATGCCAAAGCGAATCGCGCTGCCTGCGGGCACGGGGAAGGCGTAGGCCAGCGACGGGTCGCGCTGGGCAATCTGCTGCGTGTCGGGCGGGCGAATCTGGATGTCAAAATCGAGGCTGCTGTAATTGACATCAGGCGGCAGTACGTCAATGCCCATGCGCCGGCACTCGCTCACAAAGGTGACAACCTTCTCCGTCTTGTCGCGCTCGATCAGCAGCAGCGCCGCCATATACTCAACGGGGTAGAGCGCTTTGAGCAGCGCCGTTTGCACGGTGATGACAGCGTAGTCTGCCGCATGGGATTTGTTGAAGCCATACCGTGCGAAGAACGCGATGTCGGCATAAATGGCATCGGCGGTGGCTTTGGGGATGCCGCGATCCTCGCACCCCTTGACAAAGCTGACACCATGCTTCGTAATCTCCGATTCCTTCTTCTTGCTAATCGCGCGGCGCACCAGGTCAGCGTCGCCGGGCGTGTAGCCGGCCAGCGCGCTCAGAATCTGGATGATCTGTTCCTGGTAGACAATGATGCCGTAGGTCTCGGCCAGAATCGCCTCGAGCGAAGGGTGCTTGTACTCTGTCTTCTCCTTGCCGTGCAGCCGCTGGATGTACTGCGGAATGTAATCCATGGGGCCCGGGCGATAGAGTGAGATGGTGGCCACAATGTGCTCGAACATTGTGGGCCGCATTTCGGTGAGCACGCGCCGCATGCCCTGGCTTTCCACCTGGAAGACGCCGCTCACTTCGCCGCTGGAGAGCAGTTTGAAGGCTTCGGCGGCCTCCTCGCCTTCATAGGGAATGTTGCCCAGCGTGAAGGTGATGTTGTGGCGTTCCTTGATCAGCCGCGCCGCCTCGCGCATGACAGAGAGCGTGCTCAGCCCCAG
>DIAV01000004.1:3738-4499 GCA_002415895.1 Anaerolineales bacterium UBA5069
AAGTCCACCTTGAGCAGGCCAATCGACTCGAGAATGGGGAACTCGTACTGTGCGATGGAGGTGGTGACACCGCCCTTGCTGGGGCGCATGAGCGGCGTATAGTGGCTCAGTTCACGGTCAGCCACAATCACGGCGGCGGCATGAATGCCCGAATGGCGCGCAACGCCTTCCAACTGCATGGAGGTGTCCAGCAAATCCCGCGCCCATGGCTCGCTCTTGTAGAATTGCGCCAGTTCGGCCACGTAATTCTCTTCACCGTCCGTCAGGCACTGTTTGATAGTGACGGGTTTGCCGGGGATGCCAGGGATGAGCTTGGCGAGTTTGTCGACGCGCGCCAGTTCCACCCCCTGGGCGCGGCCCACGTCGCGCACGGCGGCGCGCGCCTTCATTCGCCCGAAGGTGACAATCTGCGCAACCTGCGATTCCCCAAACTTCGCCACGGTGTAGCGAATCATCTGCTCGCGCTGGTCGTCGGGGAAGTCCAGGTCAAAGTCGGGCATGGTGACACGCCCGGGGTTGAGGAAGCGCTCAAAAATGAGGTTATTCTTCAGGGGATCGACGCCGGTAATCCCCGTACAATAGGCAACGAGCGAGCCTGCGCCCGAGCCGCGCACATTCCACCAGATGTTGCTGCGCAATGCGAAATCACACAGGTCGGCCACAATCAGGTAGTAGACATCAAAGCCCATTTGGTGAATTACGCGCAGTTCATGTTCCTTGCGCGCCTGCACCTCGGCGTCGGTGGCGCGCGCCCCGTAGAG
>DIAV01000004.1:4581-6955 GCA_002415895.1 Anaerolineales bacterium UBA5069
TCGCACATTTCGGCAATGCGCAGCGTGTTCTCAAAGGCCTCGGGCGGCAGGTCAATGAAGGGGCGAAAGGTATCCTCCATTTGCGCGCGGCTCTTGAGGAAATACGAGCGGTCCGACATCTTCATGCGTTTGGGGTCGGTAACGGTTGTCCCCGTTTGCACGCAGAGCAACACCTCGTGGGGGCTGCCGTCCTCCTCGCGCACATAGTGCACATCGTTGGTGACAACGTACTGCAGGTTGAATTTTGCCGCCCAGGGCACCAACTGCTTGTTGATCTTGACCAGGTCGGGGATTGAGTGCTCCTGCAACTCAATGAAGAAGTTCTCGCGGCCAAAGGTCTCCACATACCAGCCCAGGCGCTCGTAGGCCTCCCTCTCCTTGCCTTGATCGAGCAACTGGGGCACCTCAGCACCCATACAGCCCGTGGTCGCAATAAGCCCTTCGGCATGGGCCGCGAGGAAGTTGTGATCGATGCGCGGCTTGTAATAGTAGCCGTCGAGCTGCGCGTGCGAGGCAATCTTGAGCAGGTTGCGGTAGCCGGTGAGGTTCTTCGCCAGCAGCAGGAGGTGATAATTCTCCTTGTCCAACTGGCTATCGCGCCCGCCCATGGGGCGGCCCCACTGGGTCTGGTAGGCTTCCACGCCCAGCAACGGCTTAATGCCTGCATCCCTGGCGGCGCGTGAGAACTCAATGGCGCCGTGCATGGCGCCGTGGTCGGTAATTGCAAGCGCGTGCTGGCCCAGCCGTTTGGCTTCGGCCACCATGTTCTTGACGCGCCCCAGGCCATCGAGCAGCGAGTATTCAGTGTGTACGTGCAGATGGACAAAATCGCCGGACATAAGTTCACTATCATCCAGGAATCGAATGCAGATGCAGAGTGAATGGCGCGCACACTCGAGTAGGCGGCTGCGACGGGCGACAACAGCGTGGCCCGCCTGCGCTGCATAGAGGTTGGCTGCAATAGCCTAAGGAAGCGTGCGAAGTAGGCGCAGAGCGGCGGCAGTGCAACAAAAAGCGGCAACAGCGTGGCAGCAGAGCAACGCGCGAGTGGGGTCTGGCCCCGCGTCGTGATGATACCACACCCGCGCCGGTGATGCTCTACGCCAAGGCAACGGGGCGAGGAAAAAAGTACACCTGCACGCGCATTGAAGCCCACCCTCTCCGGAGGTATACTGAGCAGAATGGCCGGCACAATTACGCGTCTGGTAGTGCAAAAGCATAATCCCGAGCGTGTCAGTGTCTATCTTGACGACGAATTCGCGTTTGGTGTGGATATTCTCGCCGCCGCGGGGCTGCGCAAAGGGCAGGCGCTCGACGATGCAGCGATTGCCACGCTGCGCGCCGATGACGACCGCCATCGCGCCTACCTTGCGGCTGTACGCCTGCTGGGTTTGCGCCCGCGCAGCCGCGAGGAAATTGAGCGCGCGCTGCGCACCAAGCAATATGAGGAAGCGGTGATTGAGGCTGCCATCGAGCGGCTGGTGGCCGAGGGCCTAATCGACGACGCCGAGTTCGCCCGTTTTTGGAGCGAAAACCGCACGACCTTTCGCCCGCGCGGCACGCGCGCCCTGCGCTACGAGCTGCGCCAAAAGGGCGTGGCCAACGAGGACATGGAAGATGCCCTCGCCGCCGTGGATGAGGACGAAGCCGCCTTTGCCGCGGTGGAACGCAAGGCCGAGGCGTGGCGCAACCTGCCTGAAGATGAGTTCAAGCAGAAGGTGCTCAACTTCCTGGCGCGACGCGGCTTTGGCTACGCCACGGCGCGCGGCGTTTTGCAGCGCCTGCGTGAAGATATGGACGACGCGGCAGCGCTTAACGAATGGGAGCAGGATGAAGAAGCATAATTGAATATTGATCATCGATCATTGATCATTGCATATTCAATAATCAATTATCTTCCTTCCGCAAGCGCCCCACAACCTGCAAACCCACCACCTGATGGACGCAACCCTATGACGACCGACCTCTACCGCAAGGCTGGCGTGGACATTGACGCCGGCAACCGCGCTGTGGCGCTCATGCAGGCGGCTGTGCGCTCAACCCATTCGCCCGCGGTGCTGGCCGATGTGGGCAGCTTTGGCGGCCTTTTTGCGCTGGAGGGGCTGCCTGCGCAGCCGGTGCTTGTCGCCTCCACCGATGGCGTGGGCACCAAGGTGAAACTGGCCGCCGAGCACGAGCGCTGGCAGGGTATTGGCCACGACATTGTCAACCACTGCATCAACGATATTCTGGTGCAGAATGCCCGCCCGCTCTTTTTCCTCGACTATATCGCCGCCAGCCGCCTTGTGCCCGAAAACGTCGCCGCCGTGGTGACCGGCATGGCCGAGGCCTGCCGCGCCGCAGGCTGCGCGCTGCTGGGCGGCGAAACCGCCGA
>DIAV01000004.1:7003-8323 GCA_002415895.1 Anaerolineales bacterium UBA5069
AACCGCCGAGATGCCCGGTGTCTATGCCGAAGGCGCGTTTGATGTGGCGGGGACAGTGGTGGGGTTGCTCAACCGCGACGACCTCCTACCCCGTCCCAGGGCCATGGCCGCGGGCGATTTGCTGGTGGGGCTGCCCAGCAGCGGGCCGCACACAAACGGCTACTCGCTCATTCGCCGCGCCGTGGCCGGCCGCGACATGGCGCAGTTGCTGGATGATGGCCAACTGCTGCTTGATGCGCTGCTGGCCCCCCACCGCTGCTACCTGCCGGAGATCAACGCGCTGCGCGCGGCGGGTGTACCGCTGCTGGGTATGGCCCACATTACGGGCGGCGGCTTTGTAGAGAACATTCCGCGCGTGCTGCCTGGCCATCTTGCGGCGCGCGTTGAGTTGAGCGCGTGGCCGCTGCCGCCGCTCTTCGCACGCATCATCGAGTGGTCGGGCCTGCGCATTGCTGAAGCGTGCCGCGTTTTAAACCTGGGCATTGGCATGGTGCTGATTGCGCCCCCTGCCGCTCTGCCCGCGCTGCAAAAGACGCTGCCTGAGGCCATTGTCATGGGGCTGCTCATGCCGCGCACGGGCGACGCCGTTATCCTGAACGGAGAATTTGCATGAGTACGCGCCTCGTCGTGCTGATTTCGGGGAATGGCAGCAACCTGCAGGCGATCCTTGACGCTATCTACTACAAGATGCTGGACGCGCAGGTGGTGGGCGTCATCTCCAACCGCAAGGATGCCTACGGGCTTGCGCGCGCCGCCAAAGTCAAAGTGCCCACGCGCTACTTGCCCCTTGCCCCCTACACGGCCGACGGGCGCGGGCGTGAGGCCTACGACGCCGACCTTGCCGCCGCAGTGCGCGAATTCAAGCCCGATTTCGTGGTGCTGGCGGGGTGGATGCACATTCTGAGCCCTGCGTTCCTGGATCACTTCGGCTACCGCGTCATTAACCTGCACCCGGCGCTGCCCGGCCAGTTTCCCGGCGCACACGCGATTGCAGATGCCTACGCGGCCTTTCAGCGCGGCGAGATCAAGCAAACGGGCGTTATGGTGCACCTTGTGCCCGATGCTGCAGTGGATGCCGGGCCGATTATTGCCAGCGAAGAGGTGCGCATTGACCCGCGCGACCCCCTCGAGAGCCTGACCAGCCGCATCCACAACGTGGAGCACAAGCTGCTCATTCAGGCGCTGCGCAGATTGATTCAGGGGGATGAGTAGGGGTCGGGGGGGGGGGGGGGGGGGGGGTGTGGGTGGTTGGTGTGGGGGTGGTGGGGGGGGGGGGGGGGGGTTGTGGTGTGGTGTGTTGTTCTGTACTCACAGCACTCC
>DIAV01000166.1:0-1161 GCA_002415895.1 Anaerolineales bacterium UBA5069
GCTCGGGCCAGCCCCACTGTGCCAGGGTGGGGCTGTAGAATTCAAGTTTCCGGCTGGGCGTGTCAAAGCCTTTGTGCGGCGCACCATCCACCAGTACGCCGGCTGCCTTGCCGCCAACGAGCACGCGCCCTGCGCTGTCCTGCACCATATCAGTCGTGGTTGGCAGCGGCTGTGCGAAGGGGGGCGTGCTGCTCATGGACACCTCAAACGCCCCGAATTTGCGCATGTAGGCCAGCGGCGTCAGCCCCTCTGCGGCGGCCTTCTCCGGCAGGCCGGGCACGCTGTTTTCAAAAATCCAGCGATAGTACTCGTCCACGGTAATCAACTCGCCCGGGCGGTAGGGGCTCTCAAACCATTTGCGGATGCCCAGCGCGGCGTCGGGATCCATGCGCGCCGAAAGTTCAATCCACCACTCATTCTCTTCCCACACCTGGCCGGGGTTGGCCTCCCACGTGTAGCGCACTGGCTGGCCCAGCTTCTCCATGGCCACGCGCCGCACAGGCTGGCGGAAGCCAATCCACAGACCTGCGTGCGTTTCCTGGCTCATGAGGTCGTGGCGCTCACCGGCGTGGCCCATGGGCAGCACATAATCGGCAAACCAGGCCGACTCGTTCCACGTGGGTGTCAGCGCCACGTGGCACTTGATCTTGCTCTCGTCGCGCAACGCCTTCATCCACATGAAGCCATCGGGGTTTGTCCACAGCGGGTTGTAGACACGTGTAAAGTAGACATCCACGGCGCCTCGCTGCTCCTCAAGCAGGTGCGGCAGGACGAAGCTCATTTCATAGTGGGCCAGTGGCCACTCGTCGGGGAACTCAAGCTCGTTCCATCCTGGGCCGGCGGGGGGTGAGGCAAAGGGCCTGGGGACGAACTTGTTCCACTCGTTGCCCCAGGTGCCGCCGCGTGTGCCCACGCTCCCTGTAAGGACGTTGAGCAGGAAGAGACAGCGCGCCACCTGCCAGCCGCCCAGGTTGCCAATCGCCGCGGCACGCCACACGTGCGCCGCCAGCCTTCCCTGGCAATCGGCAATCCACTCCGCCGCCTGGCGAATGCCATCCGCAGAGACCTGCGCTTCGGCTGCGGCGCGCGCGAAGGTGAACTCGCGATAGAGGCTCTTGAGCAACTGTTCAAAGAGCGCAAAGGTGCGCGCCGCCGGCTCCT
>DIAV01000166.1:1268-1492 GCA_002415895.1 Anaerolineales bacterium UBA5069
TCCCAATTGACCCAGCGGCGCATGAATTCAGCATCATAGCGCCCTGTTTGCAGCAGATGGTTGGCAATTGCCAGCAGCACGGTGGCCTCGCTGCCGGGCCAGGTGGAGAGCCAGAGATCGCTCTTGCTGGCGGTGTTGCTCAGGCGCGGGTCGAGTGTAATCAGTTTGGCCCCGGCCATCTGCCCTTCAATAATGCGCTGGGCGTGGGGATTGAAGTAGTGGCC
>DIAV01000166.1:1578-4308 GCA_002415895.1 Anaerolineales bacterium UBA5069
CAGACGTTGGTGTGGCTGTTGTGGCCATCCACGCCCCAGGCCGCAATGACGCGCGTGGCGTAGCCATCCTCACCGGGCCGCCCAACGTGGTACATGATGCCGTCGCGCCGTGCCGCGCGGCTGGCGCGCATCTTCGCCGCAATCTCGTCCAGAGCTTCGTCCCAGGTAATCTGCTTCCACTGCCCGCCCCCACGCTCACCCACGCGCTTGAGCGGGTAGAGGATGCGCTCGGGATCATAGGTTTGGTTGATTGTGGCCGGACCTTTGGCGCAATTGCGGCCGCGGCTGCCCGGGTGGGCAGGGTTGCCCTCGAACTTCTTCACCTCGAGCGTGGTGCGGTCCACATAGGCCAGCAGCCCGCAGGCGCTTTCGCAGTTGAAGCAGATTGTCGGGATGAGCATGTAGCGGCGCGCCACGCGCTGCGGCCATGCCTTGCCGTCCCACTCCACCCAGTCGTCCCAGCGGTCGGGCGGGGGATATTGGCTGAGACGGCCGTCGGGCTGCTGGACGATGGTCATTGCGGCGGCGCTGGGCGTCAATTCGCTGTGGTCAAAGGTGGGCAGCGCAACGCCGGCAGCGTTGGTGGCGGCTGTAGGGCGCGAGGGCGCAGCGGGCGCGTGGCCCAGCATTGCATTGAGAAAATTGCGCACCGTGCTGTTGTTGCTGGCCATGAGGGGTGCTCCCGAGAGGAGATTTACAAAATGATGTGCGGTGCGGTGCGTGGTCGGAGTCGCCAGCGCTCAAATGCTGAACCGGGATTTGCCTCAACCGCAGATCTGCGGTATAAATAGTATGAAAAGTATGACTAGTATGACGGGACTAACCAGTATGCATTTAAGCAGACGGAGGCAGGATGAAAGCACCCGACGGAAAACACATCTTTGGCACGGTAAAGGTGGGCGAAAAGGGCCAAATCGTGATTCCCAAAGAGGCGCGCGATTTGTTTGGCATCAAGCCAGGTGACACGCTGCTTATCCTGGGCGATGAAGCGCAGGGGATTGCCATTGTCAAGAATGACCTCTTTCGCCAGTTCGCGCTCGACGTACTGAACGCACAAGAGAAGTCGGAGAATGATGAATGATAGCAGTCAACACAACAGGCCTGACAAAAGTGTATGGAGAGCGTAGCGCTGTTGATTCACTTGATCTCTGCATTCAGGAGGGCGAGTTCCTCGCCCTGCTGGGTGAGAATGGCGCCGGCAAGACGACAACCATCAAGATGCTGAGTTGTCTGATCCCGCCTACGCGCGGCGACGCCTTGATGATGGGTGAGAGCATCATTACCAATCCAACCACTGTCAAACAGCACATCAACATATCACCGCAGGAGACCGCAATCGCGCTGCATCTCACTGTGCGGGAAAACCTGGAAATGATTGCAGGTATATACGGCAGCACCCGTCAGGAAGCGCAGAGCAAGGCGCAGTCTGTGCTCGACAGCATGGGGCTGCGCGAGCGTGCCGATGACAGGGCCCGGACACTCTCCGGGGGATTGCAGCGCCGCCTGAGTATTGCCATGGCGTTGATCACAGAACCCAGGATTCTCTTTCTGGATGAGCCCACCATCGGCCTTGACGTGCGCGCCCGCCACGAACTTTGGCATGCAATGCAGAAACTCAAGGGCCATGTGACGGTCCTGCTTACGACGCACTATCTGGAAGAAGCCGAGGCGCTTGCCGATCGCATTGCCGTCATGCATGCCGGCACGCTGAGAGCGCTTGGCACAGTTGCAGAGCTGAAGCAAATCACGGGCACTGCCTCGCTCGAGGATGCCTACCTGCTGCTCACTGATCCGCAGCAATCATTGAAAGTTGAGGCAAGAGCGTGAGCTATATGCCGCTCGCAGTGCGTAATCGTAAAGAAATCATGCGCGATCCGGTCTCGATACTGCTTGGCGTTGCGCTGCCATTGCTCATGCTTGTGATCTTTGTCCTGCTTGGCAAAAGCGCGCCGCTGGATATCTTCCAAATCGAGAATCTTGCGCCCGGCATCATCGTGTTTGGCTTTTCGTTCCTCACGATGTTTGCGGCCGTACTCATTGCAAGGGATAAGCAAAGCGCCTTTCTGGTGCGCTTGTTTGCCTCACCTCTCTCCGCAGCTGACTATGTAATCAGCTACACCCTCCCGTTGCTGCCGCTGGCGTTGGTGCAGGGGACGCTTGTGTTCATTTTGGCATTTGCCTTTGGCCTGCAATTCTCTGCAAATATTCTGCTTGCTCTGCTCGCGCTCGTGCCAATGGCGGTTATGTCGGTCTTTATGGGGCTGCTCTTTGGGAGCTTGTTGACGGAAAGCCAGGTGGCAGGCGTTGGCTCCATATACATCACGCTGACTTCGCTCTTCAGCGGCGCGTGGATGCCTTTGCAACTCGTCGGCGGGTTCTTCAAGACAATTGCCTATGCATTGCCGTTTGCCCATGCGATTGATGGGGCGCGTGCTGCGCTGGCGGGCGACTACGCTGCCATTTGGCCCCATGTTCAATGGACTATCGCCTATGCCGTTGTCGTCTGCATTCTGGCGATCATTGCCTTCAGACGCAGGATGGAGGGGTAGGTTCCGGTTTACCTGGCATACAAGAAGAGGAGGTCGCGCCGCGCCAGCAGTTCCGTCCACGCCAGGTCGCTTTCGGGAATCAGCTTGAGCACCACATAGGCCAGGCGCGCTTCAGACTCATAACTGCCCGTCGTGACGACTTCCCACTGATCGGACAGAGGTTCACCCGTGAGCGCGCTCG
>DIAV01000394.1 GCA_002415895.1 Anaerolineales bacterium UBA5069
TTGGCCTCATCCGAACCCGCCACATCGCTAAAGGTAACCGTGGGCTTGTCGCCCGTGAAGACGCGCGCCTTGCTCTTGCCAAAGCTCATGGCCTGGTTGTTGGCCCCCTGGGACTGGCGGAAGAGCACCCAGAAGAGACCCGCGATAAAGACCAGCGGCAGCAGGTTGATGAGCAGCGAGAGCCAGTTGCCCGAGTTGCCCGGCGGGGCATACTTGATGCTTACACCCGCGAGTTTTTCGGGGCTGACGCCAAGGCCGGCCAGTGTCTCGGTAACGGGCACGTTGGTCTCACGCCGCGCAGAGAGCGGTTCGGCCTGCCCGTTGATGGTGACATTGATTGTTTCGCCCTGTACGTCAATGGCCGTTACCGTGCCGTCGTTGATACCTGCGGCCAGTTGGCTCAGGCTCACCGTCTGCGGGCTGTTGCCCGGCCGGTATACGTTGAAGAACAGCGCCGCGCCCGCCACCAGAATCAGCAGGTAGACAAAGGCGTTACGACTCCAGTTTGTATTCACACAGGCCTCCTGTCAGAGGGGCGCTGCCCGTCCGACGTAATCGTGCTCGTTGTATTCTGCACGAGTATACCAGACGCAGCCACCACTCACCAGTGTTCTGGTATACTTTCCGCCGTTGCCCGTCGCACGAATTCTGCTATTCTTTGGGAAAAGTGCCGCTGCAGCCTGTTGACGGACCGCAAACCAGGCGCAAACGCCTGCATGTTGTACTGCATGCGCCTATTCAGGAGAGATTGCCATGTTCGATTCGCTGCGCAAGTTATTTGGTGTAGAGCAGCCCGCGCCCGCTTCAACCTCGGCGCGCCCCGCACCACCCCCGGACCCCGAGCCCGACGATGCTGACGAGTCCACGGTTCCAGAAATGAGCGTCGAGGAGCTGCGCGCACGCCAGTCTGTGGACGCGCCTTTCCTGGTGGTGGACATTCGCGAGGCTTATGAGTGGCAGCAGGTGCACCTGCCGGCCGACATCGGCTTCACCCTGCTGCACATTCCCATGAACACCATTCCCGAGCACCTTGACGAGCTGCCGCGCGACAAGCCCTTTGCCGTGCTGTGCGCGCACGGCAGCCGATCCTACGGCGTGACCCATTACCTTGTGGCGCAGGGTTTCGCTGCATCCAGCGTGGCTGGCGGCATTACGCGCTGGGCCATTGCCGGCGGTGAGGTGACAAGATAATTGACCATCGCAGCTTGATCATTGGGTGCGCGTTGCGGCAGTAGATGCAGCCGCTATGAGATGCACTGTGCTGTTTGGCTTCAGGGCGTAACGTGGCTAGACTGAACTTGTGAATCAACCAATCAACCGAATCAACAAGTCAACAAGTCAACAAATCAACCAGTCAACCAGTCAACCAGCAATCATCTCCCCCGGCTGCACGATTGGTGTTTTTGGCAATGGCCAATTGGGGCGCATGCTGGGGCTGGCTGCCGCGCCTCTTGGCTACCGCTTTGCCTGCTATGGGCCGGAGGCCGATTCGCCTGCCGGCCAGGTGGCTGAACTGGACAGCGTTGCAGCCTATGACGACCGCGCTGCCGTGCGCACCTTTGTCCAGCAGGTGGATGTGGTGACATTCGAGTTCGAGAATGTGCCCGCACATGTGGCCGAGATCGCCGCCCGTGCGGGCGTGCCGGTGCGCCCGGCCGGACGGGTGCTGCACACGACACAGCAGCGGCTGCGTGAAAAGGAATTCCTGCACCGCCACAACCTGCCGGTTGCTCCCTTTGCTGCCGTGCACAGCCTGGCGGACCTGCACACGGCCCTGGATTTGATTGGTACGCCGGCAATCCTCAAGACCGCCGACTTCGGCTATGATGGCAAGGGGCAGGTGCGCATTGATGCGCCCGCGCAAGCCGAAGCCGCGTGGGATGCAATTGGGCGCAAGGATGCAGTCCTCGAGCAGTTGATCGTCTTTACCCACGAGATCTCTGTGGTGGCGGCGCGCGGCATCGATGGAGCCTTTGCGCACTATGGGGCGTTGGAGAATCAGCACGTCAATCACATTCTGGATGTGACTGTGGCCCCGGCACGCATTGCGCCCGCCACGGCCTGGCTGGCGATTGAGAGTGCGCGTACAGTCCTCGCAGCGCTGGATGTGGTGGGCATTCTCTGTGTGGAGTTCTTTGTGTTGGCGGATGGCGGCGTCGTGATCAACGAACTGGCCCCCCGCCCCCACAATTCGGGCCACCTGACGATTGAGGCGGCCGTCACCAGCCAGTTCGAACAGCAGGCGCGCGCTGTTTGTGGGGTGGCGCTGGGCGATACCACGCTTCGCCCCGCGGCCATGGTCAACCTTCTGGGCGATCTGTGGCAAAATGGAGAACCAGCGTGGGGCGCGGTGCTGGCCATGCCCAACGTTCATTTGCATCTCTACGGCAAGCGCACGGCGCGCCCTGGCCGCAAGATGGGTCACTTGACGGCTGTGGCGGATACGCCCGATGCAGCCGAGGCCATTGTGCGTGCAGCGCGCGCGGCGCTGACGCGGTAGCATTAGGGAGCCACGGAGGCGACCATGTTCCCACACGAACTCCCGCACGACTTACCCCTGCTCGACGATCTGAATTCTGCAATCGATGGCGGTGATGACAAGCCCCACGAAGAGTGCGGCGTTTTTGGCATCTACGCGCCTGCACGCGACGTGGCGCGCCTCACCTTCTTTGGCCTCTATGCGCTCCAGCACCGCGGCCAGGAAGCAGCGGGCATCGCCACCTGTGACGGCCAGATGCTGCACGTGCACAAGGGTATGGGGCTCGTATCGCAGGTCTTTAACGAAGACAATCTGCGCTTTTTGCAGGGCGACGCCGCCATTGGCCACACGCGCTACTCCACCACCGGCGCGCCGCGCCTGCGCAACACGCAGCCCTACACATTGGAGACGCTCGACGGGCCGCTGGCGCTGGGCCACAACGGCAACCTCATTAACGCGCCCCAACTGCGGCGCGAATTGCTCGAGCGCGGCGTGGGCTTGCAGACGTCCACCGACAGCGAGGTCATCATCCACATGCTCGCCGGCGCGGGCGGCGATTGGTGGACGCGCATCCGCATCATGATGGCGCGCGCCGAGGGCGCCTACAGCCTGGTGATTCTCACGCGCAACGCCGTCTATGGCGTGCGCGACCCGTGGGGATTGCGCCCCCTTGTACTGGGCAAGCTGGAAGGTGGCTACGTGCTTGCCTCGGAGTCCTGCGCGTTTGCCACCATCAACGCCGAGATGGTGCAGGAGATCAAACCGGGCGAGATTGTGCGTATTGACGCGGGCGGCTACGAGATTGTGCAGGGTGCGCCGCCGCAGAAACTCTCTTTCTGCACCTTTGAGCAGATCTACTTCTCGCGCCCCGACAGCGTGCACAATGGCCGCCTTGTGCACACGGTGCGCCAGCGGCTGGGCAAGCAGCTTGCCAAGGAAGCGCCGGCCGCCGCCGACATCGTCGTACCGGTCCCCGATTCGGGCACGCCGCACGCCATCGGCTA
>DIAV01000276.1:0-1647 GCA_002415895.1 Anaerolineales bacterium UBA5069
TAGCCCCAAAGTTACAGCTCTACGCATTGCGCAAGATCTGGTAGGATCCACAAAGACAATGAACGCACACCCGCACACGGCCGCGATCTGGTCATTCAACCGACGCCTTACGCACAGGCTTGCGGCATGGTCGCTGCTCAGCATCGCGGCCGGGGCCGCCTTGCTGAGGGGCGGCAGACCATTCCAGCGTGCCTTGGGCACGCAAAATATCGTCTGGGGCATCATTGATGGGGCAATTGCCTTGGGCGGGCAGCAGGCAGCAGAAAACAAACAGGCATCGGCCACGCCAACGGATGATGGAGCCCACGCACGTCAATTGCGCCGCGTGCTGTGGCTCAATGCAGGGCTGGATCTGCTCTACATAGTGGGCGGCCTCATGCTCGTTCGCTCGCGCCCTGCCCTGCACTCACACAGGCTCGACCGTAAGGGTCACGGCATAGGCATTATGGTGCAGGGCGCGTTTCTGCTCATCTTTGATTTAGCCCACGCGCTGCGTGTGCCGCATATCGATCAATCCAGAGGAGGGTTATGAGCAAAGCCCACAGCAAGGTGGCCCATCCAACGGATCCCGGCGTTCTGATTGTCGGCGCGGGCATCACAGGGCTGATGACGGCAACAGCCTTGCCTACGCTGGCCCATCGCCTGTCACTTGTAGATAAGGGAAAAAGTGTCGGCGGCCGGCTCGCCACGCGCCGCATGGCCGGCGGCCGCGCCGACCACGGCGCGCAGTTCTTTACCGCACGTTCAGCTGCGTTCAGTGCCTACGTGGAGAATTGGCAGCGCGATGGGCTGCTCTTTACATGGTCCAACGGGTGGAGTGACGGCAGTCTCGCCGCGGCGCCCAACGACGGCCACGCGCGCTATGCCGTGCATGGCGGTATGAATGCGCTCGCCAAACAGTTGGCCGCCACCATCTCGGCCAGTGGCGCTGCAGTGCACACAGGCGTGCGCTTGCAGGCTATTTCGCGTACAGCTGATGGCTGGTGGGCGTGCAGTGTGGATGGCCGCGTCTACACCGCGCAAATCCTTGTCCTGACAGCACCCGTGCCCCAGTCGCTCGCCCTCCTGGCCGAGGGCGACGTCGTGCTCGATGTCGATGACGCCGAACGGCTGGGTCGCATCGCCTATGCCCCAAGCCTGTGTGCGCTGCTGCACTTTGACGTGGAGCTTGATCTGCCGGCCCCTGGTGCATTTCAGCGGCCTGACGCTCTCGTACCCTGGCTGGCCGACAACCGGCGCAAAGGTATTTCGCCCGAGAGTACAGTGCTCACAGCCCATGCCTCCGCTGCGTTCTCGCACAGACATTTCGACGACGCCGACGATCTCATCATCCACGCGTTTCTCGGCGAACTCGCGCCCTTGCTCAACAAGGTGCCCGCACCCGTCGAGGTGCAAATCAAGCGTTGGCGCTATGCGCTGCCCACTACATTGGATGCTGCGCCATTCCTGCGCGCCGCCAACCTGCCCCCCCTCTTCTTTGGTGGAGACGCCTTCGGCGCACCGCGTGTCGAAGGCGCGGCGCTCTCGGGGCTGGCTATTGCCGACGCATTGCGCGCCATCATGGCCCCCGCTGCGCCCGACATTGTTCCAGACAATGAACTGGTGCGTCCGGTAAATGCGCGCCACGATGCGTAGCGGCGGCTTCAG
>DIAV01000276.1:1668-4580 GCA_002415895.1 Anaerolineales bacterium UBA5069
CTTCAGCCGCCGTTGGTATGCACCGCGGCGCGTCCTCGAGAACGGCGGCTGAAGGCGCTACGGCATTAACCTGAAAGCCACATCACAACGCAACAGGTGCAGGCGCGGCTGCCACTACAGAACCAGATTAATGCTGGTGCGTGTGGACTCGCTCAGCGCGCGCTCCAGTTCGAAAAAGGTCTGCAAGTCGGGTGCGCGGCGAAAAACAGGGCGTACATCGTAGCGCACTGTCATTTCGCCCCCTACGGCCATCGACTGCGCCAATGTTTTTGCTTCCAACCGCTCCAGACTGAATTTCGCGGCGAAGCGGGGCAGCACGGTGTCCAAACGCATTTGCAGGCCGGCAAGATCACCGGCAATCTGCACCGCAGGCACAGAATGCGCACGCGTGTAGTAGGTGCTGCGCCCCTTGCCCTGCTTGAAGAGCAAACCTGCTTCAACCATGCGCGCGAGCTTGCGCGTGGCTGTGGCCTTGCTCACATTCCCCGCGTCCATCAGCGAGTTCGCATGTACACGTCCCTCACGCTGGACCAGTTCCAGCGCTACGCTCTCCACTTCGTCAACCTGCGTAATGGGCATCCCGGCATCTAGTGCGTTCCATGCGCGTGCGGCAAAGGCACTACCCCCCTCCCACGCAGCGCCATGCGCTACGTCGGCGGGCATGGAAACCAGCTCGTTCTGCAACGTTGGATAGCGAACGGTGAGCTCCGTCAGATAGGAAATTTCATCGTCAAAACCCGACTGCATACTCAAAGCGTAGCCGGCGCGCCAGTGGCGGCGCGCCTCTGCCTCACGCCCCTGATCCATCAGTGCCTCACAAAGGTTGGCGCGTGCGCGCACCTCCGTCAACGGCAGACCCACATCATCAACGAGTGCCAGACATTGGCGATAGTAACGCACTGCCTCGTCAAGCTCTTCGGAAAAATGATGCGCTGTCCCAATATTCAACAACGCCGTAGCCACAAGCGCCTGATTATCGAGTTTCTCGAAGATCGGGCGGGCTTCGCGATAGGCTTGAATTGCATTCTGATAGTCGCCCATCATGCGGTATAATATTCCCAAACTGTTGAAGGATTTGCCTACCCGCATCAGGTCGCCCGACTGCTCACGTAGGGCCAACGCCGCACGCGCGTACTCCAACGCCGCGGCGTAGTCGGATTGGCCTCGGCGCAAGCTTGAAAACGCATCCAGCACGTCGGCGCGTACCTGATGGTCGTCTGCGGGCAGCACCTCAAGCGCGTGCATTAGATCGCTCTCTCCCTCGCTCCACTCACGCCGCAAAATGCGCAGCCAGCCTCGATCCTTGTAGACAACGCCCAATTCGCTGTCGTTGGCCGTCAGGCGATCAAGCGCCATCTGGTAGTAGGTAAATGACTGTTGCTGATTCTGCTCCTCATAGAGCTTCCCCAGGCGCCTGTAGATATGCGCCTGTTCGGCCAACACCGTCGCGCCTTTGAGTGACTCACGCATCGCCGCCAGCGCGTCGTCGGTCTGACCCGCGCGCTGAAACATTTCGGCCAGCACAAGGTTCATTTCGCGCCAGTCATGGGGCGCGATGTCATCCTGCTGAATTGCGCGCGCCACTTGAATCACATCTGCACCGTTTTCGGCGCGCTCGTCATCGTCAAGATCCAACAAGACGCGCGCCGCGCGCTGCGGGTTGCCGGCGCCCAGCAAGTGACGCGCTGCCGCGAGCGGCTGTGCGCCTTCGAGTGCAAGACGCGCCACAAACTGGTGGCGCCGCCGCTGCACCTCGGGCAACTGCCGCTGCTTTACATAATGCTGCATTGCCGACGACATCCACGCGCTTGCGCCAGTGTCGCCCAGATGCAGGCAGCGGCGTGCCACCAGAAGATCGAGGGCTTCTCCTGCATGGATGAGCGATTCTTCCTGCGCGAGCGCGAGCAGCCAGTGCGTGGGAAAGACGCCGCTGAAGACAGTGGCCATGCCCAGCAGGGTTTCAGAGGGGCGATGTTCGCGCAAGGGCGTATAGACAGCAGCAAGCGCAAGGCCGCGCATGCGCTCGCTGCCCGAACCATCCTGAATGTGGCGTTGCAACCATTGCGACGCCTCACGCATGGCGCGTGCACGCTCATCATAATAGACATCCACCGAAGGCATGCCGGTTAACGCCAGCAATGTCTCGGTGAAGCGCCCGCCTTCAACAAACTGGTCGGGTGTCAGTGGCTCTATATAGCGATGGCGCAGAATGTTGTAGCGCCACCAATGGGGATCGCGCCATGATGGATCATCATATGGACGCTCGACACCAAAGGGAAATGAAGGGGGCTCGGGGGCGAGCTGCTCCACGGCCCACTGCAGCGCCAGGCGCAATGCCTGGCCCCGCTCGTCCAACGTAGGCGAGAGTTCGTCGAGCACGAGGCCTGAAGTCACGATGGGCCCATGCGCCAGCAGCGAGCGCGAGAGCGCCAGCACGCTTGCGCAATTCTTGAAAGCATCACCAACCTGCAGGACAAATGCGCCGTCAACCTGGATCATGATCGGCATCCTGTATCTTTTTGAGAAGGAACATTGCTAAAGTACCGGACTCACTACGCTCTGTGTTTGCCTGATCAACATGCAAATGCCACAATCTGCAAAGATGAGCCGTATTGAGCCGATTATAACAGGTATTCCCTACGAAGTACACAAGCGGCTCGATTACAGTAGCACTACGGCCGCACATCACCCCCCCACAGATGTGAAAGGACGTTAGAAAAATGCGGAAGCAAATCGCTGCCCTCCATTTTGCGCGTGTCTCTGCTCTTGTTTTGGTGGCGATTACGCTTCTGTCGATGACGCCATTGTACGGATTGGCTGTGGGAAATCTTGCGGATGATGGCGTTACTGTTTCCGATGCGGCGCAGGAGCCAGTCAAAACCTACCAAACCAACCCGCGCGAAAAGGACATG
>DIAV01000194.1 GCA_002415895.1 Anaerolineales bacterium UBA5069
CCTGACTTTTGAGAAGCCCTGAATTGCGTGTTTTTGCCTATTGACACGGCCCGAATGGGCTGATATACTACCGGCAACGTTACCGGTAATGATACCGGCAACGTTACCGGCTCCCATTCCCACGTGCAGCACAATAGGCGACGTTCAGGCTGCGTTCCCTCACTTTATCGGCCTGCCTGCCTGCTCCCCAGTTTCCCAGCGATTGGTGCTTGTCCATGCCGCGCTCGCGTTCTGCGCCCACAATCCATGACGTTGCCGCGGCCGCCGAGGTCTCTGTCTCCACGGTGTCGCGTGTGCTCAACGCCAAGGAAGATGTGGCCGCGGCCACCTTCGCACGCGTGCAGGGCGTGATTGAAGCGCTCGGCTACGAGTCCAGCATGGCGGCACGCGGCATGCGCAGCAGCAGCACGCAGGTCATTGGCCTCATCATGCCCGACATGGATCACTCCTACGGCATCGAGGTCATCAAGGCCGCCAGCCGCGTGATTACCGGCACAGCCTATGACTTGGTCGCCATGACTTGCGGCAGCAAGCACCATGCTGAGCGCGGTCGCTGGCAGCAGCAGCGGGTGCGTCGCCTCAACGGCACAATCACCGACGGCGTCATTGTGGTTGTGCCCGATGTGGCGAGTTTCGACACCGATTATCCCCTGGTTGCCATTGACCGCATGGTTGCGGGCGCGACCTACGCATCAGTCAGCAGTGACAATCAGGGCGGCGCGCTGGCCGTCATGGCGTATCTGCTGGGTTTGGGCCACACACGCATTGGCTATGTGGATGGGCTCGAATTCCTTGAAAGCGCGGCTCATCGTCGTGCCGGCTATCTGGCGGCGCTGGAAGCCGCCGGGCTGCCGGTTGATCCCTCGCTAATCCAGCCGGGTGATTTCAAGCGCAGTGCGGGCAGGGTCGCCATGCGCCACTTTGCGGCGCTGGCCGATCCGCCCACCGCCATCTTTGCCTGCAACGATGACATGGCGTTAGGCGTCATGGAGGAGGCCCAGCTGCTCGGCATCAAGGTGCCCGAAGCGCTCTCGGTTGTCGGCTATGACAACGTACCTGAAGCTGCGAATGCGCGGCCTGCGCTGACATCCGTTGATCAGGGCATTGAGCCCATGGTGCAGATGGCCATTGAGCTGCTGCTCGAATTGATCAGCGGCCGCGAGCGTGGTGGTGATAGTGCGCGCATGCAGGAGCAAATCAAGATGCCGTCGCGCTTGGTTGTGCGCGACTCGTGCATGACCCCTGCGCCCCGTCCCGACCGTCAAATGCCTTCGCGCAAAGCAACGGCAAAGCCAGTTGCTGCCCAGCCAGCCACAGCCCAGCAAGCCACAGCAAAATCAATAAAAAAGGGAGGTGAAGCACCTCTCCACGCATGAGCGGCTGATTGCTTGCATCGCCCTATCTATGTGTTTTACCATGCGACCCCATCGAATTTTCTTCCGGTCTGCGCCGCATGTTGCACAGTAATTCTGCTGTACCTGTTTGTTACACTCTGTTTGTGATAACCCTGTCAGTTATACCCCGTTGTCGTTACTGCTGTATTTGATTAACAAAGTGGTTTATCAAGGAGACTTACCATGCAGAAACGTTTGTCGACTATCCTTGCTGTACTCGTCCTGCTGGCGATGGTTGTGGGCGCCTGTGGCGCGCCTGCTGCTGCGCCCGCCGCCCCGGCTGATGCCGCTGCTGCCCCTGCCGAGGCCGCGCCTGCTGACGCCGCTGCCGCCCCTGCCGAGGCTGCCCCTGTTGATTCCGGCAAGACCGTGCTCTCCGTGTGGTCCTTCACCAACGAGATCAACACCATGGCCATTGCGTTCGAGGGCAAGCACCCCGACGTCGATGTCCAGTACACAATGATCCCGATGACCAACGGCGAGTTCCAGACCAAGCTCAAGGCTGCTCTGGGCACAGCGGATTCCCCAGACGTTATGGCGCTGGAAGCTTCCTTCGTCAAGAGCTACGTCGAAAGTGATTTCCTGGCTGACCTGGGCGACCTGCTGCCTGCCGCCGAAGCTGCCAACACCTACCCCTTCGTCACCGACGTCGGCACCTATGACGGCGTGACCAAGGCCTTTGCCTACCAGGCAACCCCCGGCGCCCTCTTCTACCGCCGCAGCCTGGCCAAGGAGTACTTCGGCACCGACGATCCCACAGAGATCCAGGCGCTCCTCTCCGACATGGACAAGTACGCGGCTGCCGCCGCAGTTGTCAAGGAAAAGTCCGGTGGCAATACCTACATGGTTGCCTCCAGCGGCGACTTCCAGAACCTCTTCTTTGCCAACCGCGCACAGCCGTGGGTTGTTGACGATGAACTGGTTGTAGACCCCATGGTCAATGAGTATGTTGCGACGGCCAAGCTCTTCCGCGACAGCGGCTATGAGGCCCAGGCGCAGCAGTGGCAAGAGGGCTGGTTTGCCGGCATGAATGACAGCCTGGTGGATGCCAGCGGCAACGCCAAGCAGGTCTTCTCCTACTTCCTGCCCACATGGGGCCTGCCCTATGTGCTTGCCCCCAATGCCAAGTCCAGTGACGGCAGCAGCGACACCAGCGGCGACTGGGCAGTCATCACCGGCCCGCTCCCCTACCAATGGGGCGGCACCTGGCTGGGTGTGCTCGAAGGCACCGACAACATGGACCTCGCCAAGGAGTTCATTCAGTTCGCCACGCTTGACGAAGAGAACCTGAAGAACTGGGCAACCGGCGTCTACACCAACGACTATCTCAAGGCGATTGATCCCGCTGTGGCCCCTGATCAGGCACAGGCCGCCGGCGACTTCGTCTCCAGCCAGAATGTGGTTGAAGAGATTATTCCGTTGTTCGACGACTCCGAACTGAGCGCATTCCTGGGTGGGCAGAACTCCTACGCAGGCTTTGCCGAGGCAGCCCCCTCTGTGAACGCCAAGCTGATGACCGGCGCCGATGACGCAATCCAGCGCGCCATGGCCGACCCGATCAATCAGTACCTCAACGGCGAGATCACCGAAGACGAGATGTGGGCGAACTGGAAGGAAAATGTCGCCATCGAGTTCCCCGAGTTGATTATCAACTAGTCGCTTCTGACGAGTTCTGTTGGGCCGGCGCGCCTTGCGGCGCGCCGGCCCGGTTGTCAGCCGTCTTTGCACTTCTGCATTCCGCCCATCGGAATCCCGTCCACCGGAGTCCCGCCCATGGTCAGCCAACGCAGGTTCCGCCGAGAGTACTACGGATACTTGTTCATCCTTCCCTTTGTCACCGCGTTTCTCATTTTCGGTCTGTGGCCCGTCATCAACACAGTGCTGCTCAGCTTCACCAACACCACGTTGATGAAGTCGTCGTCCGAGATTGTGGGGCTCAGGAACTACACGCGCCTCTTTGCCGATGACACCTTCATGACGGCGATTGGCAACACGTGGACGCTGTGGCTGCTCAATTTCATTCCGCAAATTGGCGTAGCCATGTTGCTGTCGGTCTGGTTTACCAGCGCGCGTTTGCGCATTCGCGGCGCGGGCATATGGCGCGGCCTCTTCTATTTGCCCAATTTGCTCATGCCTGCCGCGATTGCGGCGCTCTTCTTCAGCCTCTTTTCCTTCTTTGGCCCCGTTAACCAGTTTTTGGTGCGCGCCGGTTTCACGACTGAGGCAGTCCACTGGCTGCAATCGCCCACAGTCACACGCTCGCTGGTGATCTTCATTCAATGGTGGATGTGGTTCGGTGCCACAATTATTCTGCTGATGGCCGGCATGACCGCGATTTCGCTCAGCCTGTATGAGGCGGCCATGGTTGACGGCGCAACCGCCATACAGATGTTTTGGCGCATTACCGTGCCGCTGCTCCGGCCCGTGCTTGTCTATGTCTTCGTCACATCGCTCGTCGGCGGCATGCAGATGTT
>DIAV01000209.1:0-3412 GCA_002415895.1 Anaerolineales bacterium UBA5069
CTGCGGCCGCGCCGCCTGCAGCTTGTGCAGAACGCACTCCTGACCGCGTGCAGGGCGTTGCCCGGCGCCGAACCTTTTCGCAAGGATATTGAAGAAGTCGTCGTGCTGATTCGGGGCGCGGATGCAGCGGAGGTGCGCGCGCAGATCAACGTTGTTGTTGAGCGTGTGACGCAGCCTGCACTTGTGGAGGCGCTGGGTTTGCCCGCCAATGGCGATGGGCATGGAGGCGCCGCGGGGGGTGATCACGACGTTGTGCGCGTGATTACCGGCGTGGGCGGCGTGCAGCAGCGGCTGAGTGATCTGCCGCTCTCCTTTGCAACGGCGCTGGATGCGCTGCACTATGCAGTCGCGCAAATGCACGCGGCAACCAGCGACACGCCCCAGCCACCGGCCGGCGCATCGTCTGTCGATGGGCCTGTGCAACTGGACAAACTGGCCGTCGAGCGCTACCTGCGCTTTGGCGTGCCCGATGCGTTTGACGCCTTCTTTGCAGAATACGCCGCCGGACTCGACGCACAGTCCTTTGACCAGCGCATTGTGCGCGATTACCTGTTGGTGGACATGACCGTGGCCGCATCCAACTGTGTGCTTGATCTGGGCGGCGCACCTGCCAACGTCATTCCCGAGGCCATGCACCCGGATGCGCTCGCCCTGCACGTGCATACGCTGGACGAGTTGCGCACTGTGGCACGCGGCCTCTTTGCAAAGGTGCTGAGTTTTCGCGATTCCGTTGCCCGCCAGCAGCATCGCCAGCGCCTCATGCGCGCCCGCGCCTACATTGAAGAAAACGCCGGTGATGCTGATCTTAGCCTGACCGCCGTTGCGGCCCATGTCAACGTAAGCCCCAGCCACTTCAGCGCCATCTTCAGCCGCGAAACGGGCGAGACCTTCAAGGAATTCCTGACGCGTATGCGCATGGAGCGGGCGCAAGGGCTGCTGCGCAGCACGTCGCTGCCCATTGTGGAGATTGCCCTGCGTAGCGGCTACAGTGACCCCCATTATTTCAGCGCAGCCTTCAAGCGCATCACCGGGGTGCCGCCGCGCGACTACCGGGAAGCGCGCGAGGCGCGTCCGGAGCCCAGCGACAGCGCCGCCTAGAGCGATTCGTCGTTCCTCTGTAGAGGATGCCATGAGCACAATTCCACTCCCACCCATTGGCCGCGCGCCCATTCAGGTGCAGCGCACGGCCCGAGCCCCCTTTCTGCGTATTCGCTTCAGCATTCGCGACAAGATTCTTGTCTCGTTTCTCGTTGTGGTTGTTTTAATTGGCGCAGTCGCGGGCCTTTTTATGCTGCGCGCGCTGCAATACAACCGCGAATATGCAGCCATGCTCACCAGCGCCACTACCGCCAACCAGTTGCGCGGTGATTTCCGCACGGACTTTGACATGGCCGTTTGGAACATTGTGGCGGGCAAAACGGCCTTCACAGAGAGCAATCAGGCTGCGCTCATCACCGGCCTTGAATCCACCGTGCGCCAACTCATGGATGCAACAGATTCGCATCGTGGCCGCGTCAAACTCGATGTTGTTTTGCGCACGAGCGAAACGCTGCGCAAGCAGGTTGAGAAGTTGGGCGTACAGATAGACAATAACGCGCTCGTCTCTGAAACCGAGGTGACGCTCAATGATATTCGCGGCATTACCGCCCTCGTGCAGGACCTGTTGAACGATTATATGATTTTTGAGGTGGCCCGCATGGGGCAGCGGGGACAGGGCATTGAACGCGACTTTGTGCTCTGGGCCATTGCCATTGTCTTCATGCTCATTATTGTGATTATCTTCTCGATTCTGGCAGCGTGGAACATCTCCGAAGGCATCTACCTGCCCATCAAGCGGCTGCATGATGCCGCCACGCAAATTACACAGCGTGATGTGGCAACATTGGTGGGCGAGCCCAACGCCGACGAGCTGACCGAGCTGGGCGTGAGCTTCAACCTCATGGTGGGGCAAATCCGCGATTTGCTCGATTCCAAAGTCTATGAACAGGAGCGCCTCAAGAAGGCCGAGTTCAAGGTGCTTCAGGCGCAAATCAACCCCCATTTCCTTTACAACACGCTCGACACCATCATCTGGAAAGCTGAGGCGGGCAAGAAGGACGAGGTGATCGCACTGGTGCAGTCGCTCTCGCGCTTCTTCCGCATCTCGCTGAGCAAGGGGCAGGACTGGATTTCCGTTGCCGATGAAGTGGAGCACGCGTGCAGCTACCTGGCGGTGCAGCAAATGCGCTACCGCGACATTCTGCACTACAAGGTGGAGATTGATCCAGCGATTGCCGATGCCACAACGTTGAAACTGACGCTGCAACCCCTGGTGGAGAACGCGCTCTATCACGGCGTCAAGAGCAAGCGCGGGGGCGGCACGATTATTGTGCGCGGCAGCGCACCCGACAGCGCGCATATTTTGTTTGAGGTGCTGGATGACGGTGCAGGCATGCCACCTGAGCGGCTGGCCCAGGTGCGCGCCGCGTTGGAGGGTGGCGAAATGCCCGCCGATGTGGAAGGCGGCGTCGGTCTACGCAATGTGCACGAGCGCATCCGTCTCTACTATGGCGCGGAGTATGGGCTGCAGATTCACAGCCGCCCCGGCCAGGGCACAACCGTGCGCGTGGTAATCCCGCGCAATGAAGGGTGAGGCCCATTTCCAAAGAAATCACCCCTATTGCGCAAAATGTCATACCTTTTTGGCATGAGCGCTTACGTGGCCGGGCGACTTGCAGCGCCAAACGCACCTTCTGCGCAAGAAATTGCATTCTCCAAGTGTGTAGAGCTTGTTACAATGAGCGCGACCGACCTGCACCGTTCTCCCTGGTCGGCCCCACAGTCTCCCTTATACCCACAAAGGAGTGTTTATGCGCAATTCCCGATTCATTTCGATTTTGCTTGTTTTGGCTATGCTGTTGATGGCCACTGCTTGTGTTGCGCCTGTTGCGCCTGCGGCTGCCCCTGCCGCCGATGCAGCAGCAGCCCCTGCCGCAGAAGCCGGCTTGAAGACCTATGAGGATCTGGTCGTCGGTTATGCACAGTTGGGCGCCGAGAGTGAATGGCGCACGGCCAACACCAATTCCGTCAAGGCCGCGGCCGAGGAACTGGGCATTGAGTTGAAGTTCACGGATGCGCAGCAGAAGCAGGAAAATCAGATCAAGTCGATTCGCTCCTTCATTGCGCAGCAGGTTGATGTTATCGGCATCCCCCCGGTTGTTGAGACTGGTTGGGAAACCGTCTTCCAGGAAGCCAAGGACGCAGGCATTCCGATCATTCTGGTTGATCGCCGCGCAGCCGTGCCGGAAGACCTCTATGCAACGTACCTCGGTTCGGACTTCGTTGAAGAAGGCCGCCGCGCCGGCGCAGCCATGGTTGAACTCCTGGGCGGCGAAGGCAAGGTTGTTGAACTGGTTGGCACCGTGGGCTCCGC
>DIAV01000209.1:3504-10481 GCA_002415895.1 Anaerolineales bacterium UBA5069
AAGCCTTCCTCAAGTCCTACGGCGCCGACATCACCGGCCTTTATGCACACAATGACGACATGGCGATTGGCGCTATCCAGGCCATCGAAGAGTTTGGCCTCAAGCCGGGCGAAGACATCAAGATTGTTTCCGTTGACGCAGTGCGTGGCGCCTTTGAGGCGATGATTGCCGGCAAGCTCAACTGCACCGTTGAGTGCAACCCCATGCTTGGACCGCAGTTCTTTGAACTGGCCCTGAAGGTTGTCAATGGCCAGGAAGTGCCGAAATGGGTTCCTTCTGAAGAAGGCATCTTCTACCCCGACACCGCGGCAGAAGTCCTGCCCACCCGCCAGTACTAATGTGACATTGGGCCCGGCACGGACCCTCGCGCTGGGCATGATGTAAATCCCCTGGCCGGCAGCCGCACGCTCCCCACGGGCGTGCGGCTGCCCCTTTCAGCCCACCAGGCGGCTCCTATGCAAACAAACGAACTGTTGGTCATGCAGGGCATCCACAAAACCTTTCCTGGCGTGCATGCGCTCGCCGCTGTGGATTTTACACTGCGCGCCGGCGAGATTCACGCCCTGATGGGTGAGAACGGTGCGGGCAAATCGACGCTGATCAAGGTGCTCACGGGTGTAGAGCACCATGATGCAGGGCACATTCTGCTCAATGGCAGCGAGATCAACGCCAAATCGCCCCACCACGCGCAGTCGCTGGGTATCAGCACCGTCTATCAGGAGGTCAATCTCTGCACCAACCTCTCGGTGGCCGAGAATATTTTGCTGGGGCGCGAGCCGCGCCGCGCCGGCAGCATTGACTGGGGTGCGATGAACGCCAGAGCGCGCGAGTTGCTTACCTGGCTTGATGTCGATGTGGACGTGCGTCGCAGCGTGGGTGAATACCCCGTTGCCGTGCAGCAGATGGTTGCCATTTCGCGCGCGCTGGATATTGACGCCAAGGTGCTCATTCTGGATGAGCCCACCTCCAGCCTTACCACGCTGGAGACCGAAAAGCTCTTTGCGGTGTTACGCCGTCTCAAGGAGCAAGGCATCGGCATTATCTTTATCACCCACTTTCTCAATCAGGTCTACGCTGTTGCCGACCGCATTACCGTGCTGCGCAACGGCAAGCTCGTGGGTACGTATGACGCCAAGGCGCTGCCCCGCTATCAACTGGTTGAGCTGATGATCGGGCGTGAGCTTGAAGAACTTGAAGACCTGGGCGGTTTGAAGAAGCATTTTGAACCTGCACCAGGCCAGGCGCCCGTGCTCGAGGCAAAGAATCTGGGCCAGGTGGGTACGCTCGAGCCGCTCAACATCAAGCTCTATGCCGGTGAAGTGCTGGGCATGGCCGGCTTGCTGGGTTCCGGGCGCACCGAAACGGCCAACCTGCTCTTTGGTGTTGATGATGCCGACAGCGGCACGCTCGCCGTGGGGGGCAAGGTGGAGCCCAATCCTGGCCCGCTGGCCTCAATCCAGCGCGGCCTGGGCTATTGCCCCGAAGACCGCAAGGCTGATGGTGTGGTGGGTGCACTGACCGTGCGCGAAAACATCGTCCTCGCACTCCAGGCCAGCCGCGGTTGGTTCAACTATCTGGATCCGCGCAAGCAGACCGAAATTGCCAACAAGATGATTCAGATGTTGCAGATCAGCACGCCTGGCCCCGAACAACTGATGAAGAATCTCAGCGGCGGCAATCAGCAGAAGGTGATCCTGGCACGCTGGCTGGCAACTGAGCCGGATGTGCTGATTCTGGACGAGCCGACCCGCGGCATTGACGTGGGCACCAAGGCCGAAATCCAGAAGCTGGTGCTCTCGCTGGCCAATGAGGGCAAGGGTTGCATCTTCATTTCGTCGGAGCTTGACGAAGTGTTGCGCACCAGTCACCGCGTTATGATCATGCGCGACCGCAAGCTGGTGGCGGAGCTGCAAGGTGAGGACATGAACGAGCAAAGCATTATGGAGGCGATTGCAGGCACAGGGGTGTCTACAGAAGACACCGCTGCCGCAGCGCCGCAGCACGCAGTGGCAGCCGGGAGCGCACGATGAACGACAACACGGGCTGGTGGGCGCGCTTGCGCCGCACGGGCATCTTCTGGCCGCTGGTCGCGCTTTCGCTGGTTTTTCTCTTCAACCTGATCTTCAGCCCCCAATTCTTCCGGCTTGAGATCAAGGACGGCCACCTCTTCGGCAGCCTGGTCGACGTGCTCAATCGCGGTTCGCCGCTCATGCTTGTGGCGATTGGCATGACCGCCGTCATTGCCACCGCCGGTGTCGACCTTTCGGTGGGCGCTGTGATTGCCATCTCGGCGGCAACGGTAACGGTGCTTATTGGCAGCGTTACCGGTGAATCGCAAACGCCCATGTGGATTGCGATTCTGGCGGCGCTGGGTGCTTCGCTGCTGGCCGGTGCATGGAATGGCCTGCTGGTTTCGCGGGCGCGCATTCAGCCCATGGTGGCCACGCTGGTGCTTATGGTGGCGGGGCGCGGCATTGCCCAGTTGATTACCAACGGCCAGATCATCACAATCTACTACGAACCCTTCTTCTTCATTGGTGGCGGCTACTTGCTGGGGTTGCCCTTCCCCGTCTTCATTGTGGCGGGTGTCTTCGCCTTTGCCTGGTTCATGACGCGGCGCACGGCGATTGGCCTCTTCATCGAGTCGGTGGGGACGAATGCCAGCAGCAGTTTCCACAGCGGCATCAACGAGAAGAACATCAAGCTGGTCATCTACGCCTTCTGCGGGCTTTGCGCCGGTTTCGCCGGGCTGATTATCAGTTCGAATCTCAAGAGTGCCGACGCCAATAATGCCGGTTTGCAGATTGAACTCGATGGCATCCTTGCCGTGGTTATCGGCGGCACGCTGATGTCGGGTGGTCGCTTCTCGCTGGCAGGCTCCATTCTGGGCGCGCTGCTGGTGCAAAGCGTATCAACCACAATTTACTCGTTGGGTGTGCCACCCGAAGTGGTGCAGGTGGTTAAGGCAGTGGTTGTGCTCACCGTCGTGTTGCTCTATTCCGATGTCGTCAAGAATGGGCTGGACAAGCTTTCACAGCGGCAGGGGGTGCCCTCATGAAGCGTTCGTGGAGCATCGATCGCAAGTTCTGGCCGCTGCTGATCACCGTATCGCTCTTTGTGCTGCTCTACATCTACGGCATCATCCAATATCGCGGCTTCTCGTCGCCGCAGGTCTTTTTCAACCTGCTGGTGGATAATGCCTTTCTCATGATCACCTCGATTGGTATGACCTTTGTCATCCTTTCGGGTGGGATCGACCTTTCTGTGGGCGCTGTGATTGCCTTCACCGGCGTGCTTTCGGCATGGCTGCTCAACCACTTTGGGCTGAGCCCGGCCATTGTCATCCCGCTGATGCTGCTCATGGGCGTTGTCTTTGGCGCAACCATGGGGGCGATCATCGAGTTTTTCAAGGTGCAGCCCTTTATTGTGACGCTGGCAGGCATGTTCTTTGCGCGTGGCATGTCCTTTGTCATCAGCACGCAGGCGCAAACCATCTCCGATCCCTTCTATCGCACAATCGGCCTCTACCGCATTCACTTGTGGGGGAAGTCCTTCATCTCCGCCAATGTGGTGATTGTGGCCATCGTCCTGATTGCTGCCATCTACCTGGCGCACTTCACCCGCTTTGGGCGCACAGTCTACGCGATTGGTGGCAATGAACAATCGGCGCTGCTCATGGGCCTGCCCGTGCGCCGCACCAAGATTCTCATCTACACGCTAAACGGCTTTTGCTCTACACTGGCGGGTGTTGTCTTCAGCATCTACATGCTCTCCGGTCATGGCCTCTACGTCTCAGGGCTGGAACTGGACGCGATTGCCTCTGTGGTGATCGGCGGCACGCAGCTGACAGGTGGCGTGGGCTACGTGATCGGCACGGTCTTCGGCGTGCTGATCCAGGGGCTTATCCAGACAATCATCATGTTCCAGGGCACATTGAGTTCGTGGTGGACGAAGATTGCCGTGGGTGCGCTCACGTTGATCTTCATTGGCGTGCAGAGCATTATCTACTCGAGCAAGCGCAAGCGCATGGCCAGCGCGCAACGGGTGGCCACTGCGACGACTACTGCACCCGCCGCGCCGGCCACCGCCGGTGACTGAGCCACCGCTCGACGCTGGTTTCGGCGCTCTATATGGGGTACTTCGCACGATGAAGCGTATTGCATTCCTGCTTGGCATTTGCCTGGCGCTGGCCGCATGTGGTCCGCGCGACGAAGCTGCACAGACGGTGATCTCGAATGATCCGCCGCCTGCGGTTTCGCACTCGGCCAATGACACGCCCGAACCGGCGCGCGACTTTACGCTTGCGACGCTGGACGGCGACAGCGTCACGCTGAGTGATTTGCAGGGTGAGTGGGTGCTGGTGAACTTCTGGGCCACATGGTGCCCACCCTGTGTGGCCGAAATGGAGTACCTGGAAGAATTGCACCAAACGCGCAACATCAATGTGCTGGGCATCAACTACAACGAAAAGCCCGATCTTGTGCAGAAGTTTGTCGATGAGCACGGGATTACTTTCCCCATTCTCATGGAGCCGGATGACGTGCTCAAGATGGTCTATGAGGCGCGGGCGCTGCCCCGCACCGTGGTGATTGCGCCTGACGGCACGGTGGTTAACCGCACCCTGGGCCAGCTATTCCCCGACAAGTTCAACGCCTGGCTGGATGCCAATCAGGTTCCGCTCCGCTAACAATGCGCCGCAAGACGCATACGCCTCTCTCCTCGTGGTGGGTGTAGTGTCGTGGGTGTAGTGCCAAGTGTGAACGGGGGGGCACGTATAAACAACGTGCCCCCCCGTTCGCGCCGTTTGCAACTTCAAGAATGGTTCTATTTACCCCTCGCCCGATCGATAGAAGCGCACATCCGCCTTCTCCAGCGTCGCCAACCCCTCCTTGATTTCGGGGTCAATATGCGCGAGAAAGGCCTCAAGCGCGGCGCGTGTATCCACCAGTTCCACAATGATAGGCAGGTCCAGCGACAGGCGCTCCACCTTGAAGCTGTGAAGGCGGCTGTGCGCGCCGTAGCCCATCGCCCCGCGCAACACGGTAGCCCCTGCCAGCCCCCTGGCGCGCGCCTCGAGCACAATCCATTCGTACAGGGCTTTACCGTGGGCGCGGTCGCTCTCACCGATGAAGATGCGCAGGAGACAACCATCGTTCGCCAGCATGTTCGTTGACATGGCGCAACCTCCTGAGAATTTGGGCGCTACCGCACGATGAGCCACGCCGCCGTGCGCCCCAGCCAGACGGCCGCCAGCCCCAGCACGATATGCAGAGCCACATAGAGCGTTGCCGACAGCGCAGCGCCGTCGGCGGCAAGGTTGTATGCCTCGGAGGAAAAGGTGGAGAAGGTGGTGAAGCCACCCAAAAAGCCGGTAAAGAAGAGCGCGCGTGTGGCAGGGGTGAAAATGCCGGTGGTCTCGGCCACCTGCGAGAGTATGCCAATGACGAAGCAGCCCAGCACATTGACCACCAGCGTGCCCAGGGGCCAGCCGCCGCCGCTGGCCGCCTGCACCCAGCCGCTGACCAGATAACGGCTCACGGCTCCCAAACCTCCGCCCACTGCAATCAACAGAATGTTCACAGTGCATCCACTTCCATGCGCAGGCCACCGGCGCGGGGCCGCATGGACTGATCATACCAGAGATGGCGCGTGGCGCTATGTACGCGCCGGCTGTGTGTAAAGCGCCTCAAGGCGCGCCGCCGCACCTGCCCATGTGTGGTGCTTCTCCACATAGACACGGCCTGCTTCGCCCACAGCCGCGCGCGCCTGTGCATCGTTCAGCAGCGCCAGCAGCGCATCGGCGAATTCCTGGGGATTGTCGCCGCGCAGATAGTCGCTGCCTGCCACCGCGCCCAGCGCCGAGGCTGCCTGCGGGCTGGCCACCACGGGCGTGGCGCAGGCCATCGCCTCCAGCACCTTGTTCTGAATGCCCGCGCCGTAGGGAATAGGCGCAGCGGACACAGTCGCCGCCTGCAGCGCCGCAGCCATGGAATCCACCCCGCCCGTCACGATGACGCGTTGGTTTGCCAGCGCCCGCACCTCGGCTGACGGGTCTTTACCCACCAGCCACACCTCTGCGTCGGGGCGTTGCGCCCACACCATGGGCATGATCGACTGCACAAGCTGCACCGCCGCCGACACATTGGCGTGGTAGCTCATTTTGCCGGTAAAGAGAATGCGCGCCGCTGCGCGCGTGTGCGTGGGCGCAGGGGGCGCAAAGCCCGTCAAGTCGACACCATTGGGGATGACGCTAATGGGCGCGTTGGCCCCGGCCAGCGCGTGCAGAGCGGCCGCGTCGCTTGCGGCGGTGACCACCGTGTGATCAAAGAGGGTGGGGAGTATGGCCTCGGCACGGCGAGTGCGCGGCAATTCCATCCTTGCCATCCAGCGACCGCGCGCGCTGGCGCTCTGCTCTGCCGCCTGCGCAAAAAGGTGCGAAATACAATCGACGCTGTCCCACACAATGGGGGGGCGTGCATTGGCTGCATTGGGCACGCGCTGCGTGCGCGCCAGCAACGCATAGGGTGCGCCGCGCAGGTGCTCGACGTGGATGGCTTGCGGCGGGGTGGTGGTAAGTTCAGTGATGACGCGGGCGCGCAAGGCGGGCGTGTCGGCAAAGCGCGCTTGCAGGGGCGTGCGAGTGGGCGCTGTGCGCGCGGCGTTCCAGAGCGTGCGCCCGCGCGACAGTCGCTCGGCCAGCACGCGAATGCCCATCTGCGCGAGAGCGTCCAGGTCGGCCTGCTCCGCCTCGCTGCTCCAGAGCGCAGCCAGTGTAATCTCGTGGCCGCGCGCCGCCAGCGTGCGCAGAAACTGGTAGGAGCGCACACGGATTGGGTTGGGCGTATAAGGAACAATCCAGAGCAGTTTCACGCGCGCCCCCCGTCCGTCGGCCCATGTTCGGCATAGATGGCGAGCCACGCCGCGTAGACCGTGCGCCAGTGATAGTGGCTCTCCACCCAGGCGCGGCCCGCGGCGGC
>DIAV01000209.1:10589-18056 GCA_002415895.1 Anaerolineales bacterium UBA5069
CGATAAGCAGGTGCTCTCCCGCAGTGTACTCAATCCCCTCGGCGCCTACCGTCGTGCTCACAATGGGCAGGCTCCAGCGCCAGCCGTCAATGATCTTGACGCGCATACCGCCTCCAGCCAGCAGCGGCACGATAAAAGCGGCCGTTTCGGCCAGCCACGGCGTGGGATTGTCCACATAGCCGGTTACCTCGAGGTTGGCCGCGGGGATGTTGCACTGGGAAAGTTCATTGGGGGGCTGCTTGCCCATGACCGTGAGCACGGCGTCGGGCGCCTGCGCCAACACCAGCGGCATGACGGCGCGTGCGAACCAGAGCACCCCTTGCGCGTTGGGGGGGTAGTGCAGCCCGCCCAAAAAGGTGATGCGGCGCGCCGGCGTGCGCAATGGGATGGCGGGATCGGCCGTGGCGTCAATGCAGATTGGGATGACGGCCGTGGCGCGCACACTCTCGCCCGGCGGCGCAGCCTGCTGCATTTCGGCCACGTCGTCGTGCGTCACCCACACCACGCTGTCGAACTTCTGGCACGTTTCCCATTCAAAGCGCGCCAGCTTGCGCGCCTCCAGGGCATAAAGCGTGCGGCGCACCGGATTGCGCTCACCCTCGGCAAGGCGCGCAAAGATGCGATAAGTGGCGTTGTGCTGGTCGAGCACAAGTTGGGGTAAATGCAGCCCATTCTGCTCTGCACCAGTGCGCCCAAAGAGTGCATAAGGGGCCATCCACAACTGGTCAGCGTGAATGGCGTCAAAGGGTGCGCCGCTTTCGGCCTGTGCGCGTATGATGCGTGTCAACACCTGCTCCATGGCGGGTACGCGATCGCGCTGAATGACAAAGGGCGTGCTGCTGACGAGGCTCTGCGCCAGAAAAAGGCCGTCGCGCAGGCGCGAGCGCACAATGGGCACTGTATGCACGGCGTGGCAGATCGTCTCCAGGTGCGCAATCGCCGCGGGTGTGTCGGTGGGGCGCACAAAGGAGAGCAGCGTGACGTCGTGCTCCACAGCCAGCGCGCGCAGCACATAATAGGCGCGCGTCTTGGGGCCCGCGTCCAGCGGCCAGGGCAGCACTTGGGTAAGAAAGAGGATTGACTTGCGCATGTTTACGTGGTCGCTGCTTTCTTCTTTGGTTCAATGCAATGTGTTGCGGCGCTTCCGGGCGTGCTGTCATGCACGTTGGCCAATGGTATATCGGGCGTAGGCAATGCGTCTCTTCTGCACGCAGTGAGCGGCTTGGGAGTATGGCGATTGCGTATAGCCGCAGGCATTGTGCTGTGATAGGATGGCGGCCAACGATAATCTGGGTGCCGCGTTGCCGACTCTATTTATGCAAACCCTTCAACACCGGCTCAATTGCATACCCTAGGTGACGCTGCAGATCATTTCTCGTTTTATTCAAACGATAACGGTTAATCCGGGCAACGACGATGTGCTCTGGCTGGCATAACGCGTCTGTGCCTGGATTGCGCGCGATCGACCCTTGCTGCATATGTGCCATGTGCACATATGCCATTCATCCAGGGGCATTGCGCCACTTGCTCACGTGCGCGCAGGTGCAATCACCTGCGCCGACCTCGGCCGGCACTTCGCGCCGAGCGAGAAGGAGATTACAAAAGCATGTCACAAAAGACCAAACACGCCGCGATTCTCGTGGCACTCATTATGGCCTTCATTGCGCTGGTTGCCATAGGCACGGTTCCCCTGCTGGCGCAGGCGGCGCCCGATGCGACCGCGAATCCAATTCTGCTGCCCATTGTAATCAAGCAGCCGCCGCCCACGCCCACGCCGCCCCCAACAGGCGTTGCCCCCACACCCGTGCCGCCAGGCACTGTGGAAATCCCCGCAATTGTCTTCGTTCAGCGCCAAATTCCCAATGATGGCAGCATCTATTGGGAGAGCGTAAAGGATATGCCGGGCGTTGGCGCACACAGCCGTTTTCGCGTGGCCGCACCAGGCAAGTTGCTGGTGCGTGAGGCAGACGGCAGCCTGCGCACATTGGTGGATGGCGCCAACCCCACAGCCGCCAGCCTGAACCTCATCGATGTGAACGCGCCGGACGTTTCCTACGACGGTTCGACGATTGTCTTTGCCGGTTTGCCCCGTGGCTCCTACAACCGTGGGCCAAACACGAATCCGGGTGCGTGGCGACTCTATGCCATTGGCGTCAACGGTGCCGGGCTGCGCCAGATCACACGCAGCGACCGTAACATCAGCCTGGCGCAATTCGGTGCGGCTGCCGGCGGCTTCGATACCTATGATGACACGGACCCTGCGTGGCTGCCCGATGGCCGGATTGTCTTCTCATCCACGCGCTGGCCCAGTTTCGGTCACTACAGCGGCGTGCGTACAACGAATCTTCAGGTTGTGAATTCCGACGGCAGCGATCTCCATCGCATTACCGCCGAACGCAACGGTGCAGACCGCCCCATGGTGGACCCTGTGACCGGCAAGATCGTCTATGCGCGCTGGTGGCGCAACCAACGCTTTCCGATTGATTCCTTCGAGACGGTGGCCGCCTCCAACGGCGGTTACATCCGCAAGGATGGGCTGACCGGCGAGCGTGACAATCAGGTGGGCGGCAATGACTTCAGCTTCCGCAACGCCTGGCATGCTGCCGCAATCAACCCTGATGGCACAGAACTGGAGCAGTGGGGCGGCGCACACCACCGCGACGACACTACGCACATGTACGGCGGCACCTTTCTGCCCAATGGCGACCTTGCGGCCAACTACTTCCCCATGTCGAATATGACGGAAGCGGCTGGTTTTGGCGGCGTGCGTCGCTATGCGCGTGGCCCTGGCTATCCCTCGCCCGTCATCGGCATTACACACCTCACGCTCGATTATGCAAACAACAACCCCACATCTTTTGGCATCTTCAAGGGCAACTATGCGGGCGAACCGGCGGCACTCTCCGACGGCAGGCTGATCATCTCGTGGGCTGCCGATGTCAATCAGGATTACGGCCTGTACCTTGTAAATGCAAATGGCACCGGGTTGACGCCTGTGTATGACAATCCCGGCACCACGGAGTTGCGCGCCAAGCCGATTGTGGTGCGCGCCCTGCCACCCATCATCAAGGATAGCGTCAATACGGCAGCCAGCCAACTGCCCCCCACCGAAGCCGGTCCGTACACGCCTGACGGGACCTTCACATTCAAGGAACTCAACGTCTATGCCAATGGCCCCGTGGACACGACGATTGCCAATGCGCCGGCTGTAGGCTCGGCGCAGAAGATCCGCTTCTTCACCGACTTCCAGCGCGTGAGCCCGGGATCCTTCCCCAACCTCGACTGGCCGATTCTGCTGACAGAGATGACTGTGGCCCCCAATGGCTCTGTAACAAACGACGCTGTGCCGGCGAACCTGCCCCTCTTTGAGCAATTGCGCGCACCCGACGGCACGGTGCCCGTTGAACGGGGCGCAAATGGCGGCGCGTCCCACGTTGCGGGCATGAACTTTGGCAGGCCGGGCGAGGTGCAGCGCTGCGTTGGCTGCCACTCGGGCCACACCATGATCGAGGTGCCCGTTAACGACGCCGACGCGCTCTTCAGCAACGTGGCCCCCGGCGCAACTGTGACTGTCTCTTCGAGCCGCGACGCCAATCAGAACCGCGGCCTGATTGATCGCAAGGTGATGACGGGCGAAATCTGGCGCTACTGGAACAGCGCCTCCGGCCAAAGCACGAGCCAGTGGGTGCAGTTGACCTTCCCCGTCCCCGTGAGCGTGCGTACGGTGCGCCTCTATAACCCGCGCAGCGGCGATGAAGCCAACTCGTCGTTGCAGGTGCAGGGCACGCGCGTGCGGCTCTTCAGCGACGCGTCCGCCACGCAGGAAGTGGCCGTGCAAACAAGCGGCGCACTGGCAGTCACAGGCACCGATGTTGGCTTTGGCGACGTGAAGGCGCGCGTGGTGCGCGTAGAGATAACAGGCATGAGCGGCACCTTCTACGGCAGCCGCGTGGCCGCATTGGCCGAGGTTGAGGTGATTGCCCGCGCCGAGGCGAATTAGCCAAGGCCGGATGCTGCTTAGCGGCGCGCGCGTCTGCGCTGCCAAAGCAGGCCCGCAACCACCAGCAGCGCAGCGGGAATCAAGGCCAGCACCAGCAGGCCAATATCATCATTCTCCGACATCAGCGTCCGCATCGAAACAGGCGATGCGGGCGCTGCGCGTGCGGCGGCGGGCATGAGCACAGGCGTGGGCCGCACCGCGGTGGGTGTGGGCGCCAAAGGCGTGGCATCGGCATGATTAATGGGCGCGACGGGGGGTGCGGCAACGGCGGCAACCGGCGCACTGGGCACCACCAGGTGCGATTCCCACACCTCCCAGTTTGTCTCTTCGGGGTTCGCCTTCAGCGCGCCCGGGCGCACATGCCAAACAACGTGCAACTGATTGCCCAGCGCCACCGCTGCACGCGGCCACTCGGGCAGGTCGTTTTCGTAGCGGGCCACACCGCGCGGAAAGGACCATGTCCCGCCCAGGTAGCTGAGGTGGAGCAGCGCTACAGTTGTATCAGCCTGCCCCAGCCGCCCCACCATAAACATGTGCACCATACCGCTGCTGTCCGTGACCATGGCAAACGTATCCTGGCGCGTGCGCGAGAAGCGCCCCAATCCCCACACGCTGGGGATTGTGCGCTGGTCGGCCCAGGTGCGCCCGCCATCCTTGGATGTGCGATAGTAGACGAGGTCTTCGGGCATTTGCCACCACGCCGCCAATAATGAGCCATCACCCGCCTGGGCAATGGCAATATTGCGCGCGGCAATTTCGTCCTCGAAGGCTTCGGGGCGAATGTTATCAAGCTCGACGGGCAGGCTCCAGTTGGCGCCGTTGTCGTAGGAGGCCGCATACATGACGCGCACGGCGCCGATCACATAGCCGCGGTCGCCATCCAGCCCCGACTCCCACGCCAGGTGCAGCGCGCCGTCACTGCCGGCAATGAACTGTGGCTTGGCTGCGCCTCTGTCCGAGCGGCGACCCACATCTACGGGGTTGCTCCAGCTCACGCCCCCATCCGCCGAGTTGGCGTAGAAGATATGCAGGCAGGCCTGACAGCCTGTGCCCTGCACGGCCTGTGTGTAGGCTACGTGCAGCAAGCCACCGCTGGCAAGCGGCACAGCGTGGTAGCCTGGCGCTGTCAATTGGCCGTTCATCCATGCAAACGGGTCCAGTGCGATCTGTGATGGCGCGGTATTGACGTAGAGTACGTCATCGGGCGCGTGCACGCCCATGGCAAGCAGCCAATTCTCGTCAATCGTCAGCGCGGGGCGCGCCACATAGAAGTTGCCCGGATTATGACCGTTGGCGACCACGTCCACGGGCAGCGCCCATGAGGGCGCGCCCTGTGCCAGTGTGGTATACATGACGATATCAAAGAACTCGTCAGATGAACTCCACACTACATGGCGCGTGCCGGCGGCGTCTGCCAGCACGTCGGGGAAGGATGCGCCGCTGCCGGGAGGCGAGAGGCGCAGTGGCGGCGACCATGGATCAAACTGGGCGTGCACGGGCATTGCGGCGTGCGCGGCCAGCAGCAGCGCAATGGACGCGGCCATGAGAACACGCGTGGCCCACGTTCTCAACACAGAGCCGGTGTGCGGCGAAATGTGCGTAGGGTGTGCAGCATCAACTTCGCTATTGCGCAGCATAGGCATAGATTGTCACTGTGGGGCTGCTAAAGACAGGCGTCAATTGCGACAGCGCGGCCGGATCAAACGCGCCCAGTTCATGCTCGCTTGGCCCTGCCACCACCCAGTCTACACCCTGTGCGTCCAGCGTGGCGATACGCGCCTGGTTGGCTGCGGGGGTCTCCTCAGCGGCGTAGAAAGTGCTGACGGCCGCCTGCTTGTGGTAGAAGTCCACGGTCTGCGCCCAATGCGCGAGATAGGCGTGTGCGCCGGTTTGCGCGGGTACATATTGGCCGAAGTCCAGTGCACTGAAGACCACATCATCACCAGCGGCGTGCGTCTCCAGCCAGTCCAGCGCGCGCATCTCATCGGTGGTCAGGTAATAGGGCATGTCGTAGCGGTGCAAATCAATAAAGCGCCATGCGAAGAGATAGAGATTGGTGGGCAGGATCACCAGGATCAGCAGCGCCGCCAGCAGGGGTTGGAGCGAGCGTTTGCTGCCGGGCGTTGCCCACCTGGCACTGACGGCAGGCGCAATCCAGGTGAAAAGTGCTTTGGCTGCAAAAAAGCCGATTGGCACCTGCCAGCCGTTGAGCATGTGAATCTGGTAGTCCACCGGCAGGTAGATGAGCACAAAGCTGATCCAGAACCAGCCATGCAGGAAGATCGTGGCGTCGCTCATAGCGGCCAGCCTGTCGCGCCGCCACGGTTTTTCGCGCAGGGCCTGTGCCAGCGCCAGCAGCAGCGGAATTCCCATGAGCATGGGCAGCCGCCAGGGTGGCGGCGTAAAGACGCCGGCATTGGCAAACTGCGCCAGCACCTCTTCCCACAGGGGGCTGAGGCGCGTGAGGAGCACCGAGTAGAGCGCGGGCCACACCGAAATGACCCCAATCACGACGAGCGCGCCCGCCATGCGCCATTCAATACGGCGATCGCGCCATGCGCAGAGCAGCAGCCACGCCCCCAGCACCGCCCAGACAATGATCAGGTCATACGCGTGCTGCCAGCCAAAGAAGAGCGCGAGCAGCCCCGCACCCACTGCGGCGCGCCACGTTTGTGTGCGCCCATGGCGCAGCATGACGTCGAACACGGAGATGTAGAGCGCGGCGGCGATGAAATGGGGGTAGCCCAGCAACGAGTGGAAGGTGTTGCCCTCGGCCACGTAGAGATCAAGCGGCGTGACCAGTACGCCATTGGTGATTGTGTACTTGGCCACCACCAGCAGCCAGCCCAGCCCCGAACCCAGCGCCACAATCAGGAAGGCCACCTTGCGCTCGAAGGGCGTGGCGAAGATGAGCGCTGCCATGCGGTAGACCAGCGCCAGAAAAATGGGCGCCGACAGCCAGCGCAGCACTTGGAACATGGCAGCGTAGCCCAGGCCCAGCAATGCGCCGGCGCGCCCCAGCCCCCACCAGAGCAGGTTGAAGAAGACCGGCGGGTTTGGCTCCGGTGTGAGCTTATTGGCGGCAAGGGGCGCGTAGGTGAGTTCGCGCATCCACGAGAAGTACTGAAGGTGATCGGGCACATCCAGCATCATGCCCATAAAGTGACGGTCGGCGGGCGCGGTCAATTGTGCGTAGAGGTAGGGGATCGTCGTAAGCAGCAGCAACCCCAGCGCAACCAGCGCGACAAAGCGCCACTCGCGCCCGCTGATGGTGGGGGCGTGGGTTTCTGCGCGCAACTCTGTCGATGCGCCGGTGGCGGGGGAGCCCGGGGCGGCGCTCTGCAGTGCACTCATGGATTAGTGAATCTCCGGATTGGTGGTTTTCAGCCCTGTCGGCAGGGCGCTGGACGGTGCTGCGGGTGCGGCGGGGGGGGGGGGGGGGGGAGAAAAAAGAAAAAAAAAAAAAA
>DIAV01000209.1:18067-31336 GCA_002415895.1 Anaerolineales bacterium UBA5069
GGACGGTGCTGCGGGTGCGGCGGGTGCGGCAGCAGGCAGAGAAGAATGAACGACAACGCGCTGCGCGCGCAGCGTCGAAACTACCAATACGCTGCCCAGCGCCGCAATCAGCAGAAGGGGCAGCAGCGACGCGCTGCCGGGCAGCCCGCCAATCGTGCCCAGGTTGCGCGCAATGTTGCCGTCCTGCCACGCGGGCAGCGCATAGCTCAGCCAGGGGTTGCGCAATGTATCAGGGGGGTAGGCCTGATTGGCCAGCGCCATGCCCCACGTTGCCAGCAGCGACCAGAGCATGAGCACAGCGGTGCTCCAGCGAAAGGCGCGCGAGGGCGCCCACTGCGCAAGCGTGGCCGCCGCCGCCAGCGCAAGAAAGGGCAGCGCAGGCAGCACATAGCGGGGGCCGACGGCAAAGCCGCCCCACCACATGTGTGATGATGCGTTGAAGGCGAACATGCTCAGCGCGCAGGCCAGTGTGACCCACCACTCGGCGCGCGCGCGGCCCCAGCGCCACCAGATCACGAAGCCGGGCAGCGCCAGCAGCAGCCATGGGCTCAGCAGAAAGAGGCCACGATAGGCGCTAAAGGTAATCCCCCAGATGCCATCCAGCGTGGGGAGGCTCAGGCTCATAAAGCCGGTGCTGTGTTGCTCTGTCCACAACTCCGAGTGGCTGTAGCCCAGCGCCAGCGGCCCGCCGAAAATTGCACTGTTGTAGCTCATCCACCCGGCCGCCACGGCCCCGCCCGCGAGCATGGTCCAGCCCAGGCGCAAGGGTGCATGCGCTTGCCAGAGCCGCCACGCAGCATAGAGGAAGATGAAGCCTGCCGGCACGGCCGCCGGGTACTCGCTGACCACGGCATAGCCCAGCAGCACGCCCAGCAGCAGCAGCCGCAGTGCACCCGCGCGCGGTGGCCCCAGCGCCAGCAGTGCAAAGGCTCCAATCAGCAGGAAAGCCGCCAGTTGGTGGCCGTAGACGGCGTTGCTGTAGGCGAAGACGGGGGTGAGCAACCCATAGGCCAGAGCGCTCAGTGCAGACGCACCCGGCGCGCCGGTAAAGCGCAACGCCAGCCGCCAAACGAGCACAGCCGCCAGCGCTGTGGGCAGCGCGGCGACCAGCGCCGCGAGCAGCACCTGGAGCGCGGCAAAGCGCAGTTTCTCTGTAGAAACGCCAGTGCCGTCGGCGCGCAGTGTGGCCTGAAAAGCGGGCGCATTGGCCAGTGCCCCTGTGACATCCTCGTCCAGCACGGCATCAAGTACGGGGTCTACCGCGGCGTAGAGGGGGATGCCAAGCAGGGCCGCGCCGGGTGCCTTGTCGCTGTAGTAGGCATCGCCCACACGCGCATAGTCCACCGTGTTGTGAACATAGTTGTCAATGCGGAAGGTGTGGTCATCCACCACAGCCACCACCATATCGAGGCGCGAGTTTTGATTCGGGTCTGCCCAGCGGGGCAGAACATAGAGCGAGGCGACGAGCACGGTGAGGAAGATGGCCCAATCGATGCGGCGCACCACTCGCCGGTTGAGGCCGCCAAGTTGCGCGTCTCTCGTTTCGCTCGGTTGGGTATTGAATGTCGCTGCCAAGTGCTGTCTCTCCCAAACTCAATGTGTACGGGTTTCACGGCGTGCCATGTATGCGGCACGTGTGGCGTGTTACTCGATGTCGCGCAGGGCGTGGGCTAACTGGCGCAGGCTGGGCGTATTGCGCGGCTGGCCGAAGCCCAAGCGGCGCTGCACCGCAAAGGCTGTCGCTTTGGCCGCGGTGGCGCCAAAGAGCATGGCCTTGAGCACATTGGCGCGCAGCGGCCCACCCCAGCGGCGCATGAAGCGCACACGGCTGCGGTAGAGATCGGCTTCGCGCTGCACTTTGCGATTGTGGCTGCTGCCGCCGCCCCAGTGAAGCACGGTGGCGGCGGGCGCATACCAGACCTCCCAGCCCACATGCGCCATGCGCCGGCACCAATCCACTTCCTCGGCATACATCCAGTAGCCTTCATCCATGCCACCCGCGGCCTGCCACGCGGCGCGCCGCACGAGCAGGCATGCGCCCTCCACATAATCCACGCGCTGCGGGCCCGCGGCAACCTCCGGCCCTGCCGATGGATACATGGGCCCGTAGAGCCGGCGCCCCAGTGTGGAGAGAATAAGCGCCTCGCGCAGCAGCGTGGGAAAGCGCGTGTGCGACGCCTGAAAGGTGCCGTCGGGGTTGAGCAGGCGAGCGCCAACAATGCCCGCGTTGGGGTTGTTGGCGGCCACGTTGAGCAGCGCGTGCAGCGCACCAGGCATAAGCACGGCGTCACTGTTCAGCAGCAGGAAGAAATCGCCCTCGGCCTGCGCCATGGCCTGATTGTTGGCCGCGGCAAAGCCCACGTTGTTGCGGTTGGCAATGATATGTACGTCGGGAAAGTGTGTGCGCACCATCTCAACGCTGTCGTCTGTCGAGGCGTTGTCCACCACCCATACGTCGTAGACAATGGGCGCACCGGCGTGCGCAGCGGTGCGCAGCGTCTCCAGGCAGAGGGGCAGCAGGTTGCGCGTGTTCCAGTTAACGATGATGACGGAGACTTGCGGCTTCATGCTGTCGCTCCATCACCTGCGTCGCGTGCAGTGCGCAGCGCCAGCAGCGCGCCCGCTGCACCGAAAAGCAGCCACGTAAAGACGGCGTTGTCAAAGCCCGAAATCGTCTGGTTGTAGGCAAAGGGCAGCACCCAGTCGCCCAGCATCATCCCCGCCAGCCCGCCCACACAGCCCGCAGTGACGGCCGCGGCGAGCCCTTCCTCGAAGGTGTGCTCGCCCTTCTGGCTGCTGGTCAGCTTCCACGCCATGGCGAAGACGCTTACACCCAGCCAAATGAAAACGGCAAAGCCAATGACGCCCGTCTGCGCCACCACATCGAACAGGTTGTTGTGCGTGGAGCGCGCATTAAGCGGATTGTAGGTCATGTAGTAGGCAGCATACCCCGCCGGCCCCATGCCGAAGAGGGGGTGGCGCTTGATGTGCGTCATGGCCATGGCCCAAATGTCGAGGCGGCTCATGCTTCCCTCTTCAATGTTGGAGACGACAATGCGCAGGTAGAGTTCCTCCCAGTGCAGGCCGATGTAGATCAGCACGACCACCATGGTCAGTGCAAAGAGGCGCTTGGAGCGCAGGAAGGCAAGCACGCCCCCCGCCACCACCATGGGCAGCCAGCCCGAGAGCCAGCCGCTGTGCTGCACAAAATCACGATAGAACCACGCACCGGCAATGCCAAGCAGCACGGCGCGCATGAAGTTGTTCAGGCTGGAGTCATACAGCACAAGCGCCATCGCGAGCACGAATGCCCACATGCTGAAGAGGCCGCGAATGCCATTGGCATAGAAACGGTTTACGAACGGTAGCCCCAGTATCTCGCCCACGATGGCGAATGCGGCAATCGCCAGCACCACATAGACCATGCGCTTGAGCCAGAGCACACCTTCGTCATATTTCAGCACGCCAATTGTGTTGATGATCAGCAGCATTTGCAGCGGCAGCAGGATGTTGACGACCAGTGCCGCAACTTGCACGATTGTAAAGGAGCGCGCCACATAGAGCAGCGGGTCGCGCATGATCAGGCTCCACACATAGGCTACAACCGAAACAATGCACCAGGCCAGCACCGGCGCGTTGAGCGGGGATGCTAGCAGGCGCATAGTATGCTTGTTGAGTATGAAGGTGTTGAACAGCCACATGAATGTGAACGCCAGCGAGAGGATGAGGCTGAGTACGAGCTTGCTGCCCGTGCCTGTGGGCAATGCGATCAGGTTGGCCATGCCCGCCGTTGCCAGAATGAGCACCAGCCCCAGTGGCGACGCATCCCGCCGGCGCATGAAGACGACCGCGGCGACTGCCGCTGCCGACGCGCCCAGTGTCAGATACCAATACACGGCATCGGTTGCCGTGATGAAGGCAGCGAGCGCGGAAAGAACAAGCACGCCGGCAACGACGGCAATCTGCAGCCAGCGGTTGATTGGCCGTCGGCTGCGCGCGTATGCACGTTCCTGGCGCGCGGCGCGCCGCATGGCTGCATTCATGCTGTCACCTTACGCAGTGGGGCATTGAGTGTGTCGGCGCGCGTGCCCAGCGCAACCGCTTCCACAAGTGCAGTGAAGCGCGGGCCAATCTGCGCCCAATCATAGCGTGCGACGGCGGCGCGTCCATTCTCTGCCAGCGTGGCGCGCAGCGCAGGATCACCCAGCAAGCGCAGCGTTTCGGCGGCAAAGTGAGCGGGATCGTCGGCAAGGAGCAAGTCGCGCCCGGGCGTCAGGTCCAGCCCATCGGCACCCTTGGTGGTGGAGACAACGGGCGTGCCCAGGGCCAACGCTTCAAGAACCTTGAGGCGTGTGCCGCCCCCTTCGCGCAGGGGCACCACCTCCGCCCAGCTTGCGCGCAGGAGGGGCTCCACGCTGTCCAAATAGCCGGTGAACTCCACGCGCTGGGGCAGATCGCCCAGCGCCACACCTGCGGTGCGGCCGGTGACGCGCAGCACGACGGTGGGGCGCTGCGCCTGAATCAGCGGCAAAATCTCGTGGGCAAAGTAGCGAACGGCGTCAAGGTTGGCAGAATAGGTAACGGCCCCCGGGAAGAGCAACGTGTCGGGCACGGGCGGCACTGCAACCGCCTGCGGCTGGAGGCTAACGCCATTGGGTACAACGGCCATGCGCCCCTTGTAGGCGGGGGTGAGTTTGCGCACCAGAGCTTGCTCGCCGGGGGAGACAACCGTGACGAGCGTGAAATCGGGCAGAAAACTGCGCACATAGCGGCCGAGTTTCCAGAGCGAGAGGGCATTGCGCAGGCTGCGGTTTGCGCCCGCGGCCGGCGCGAGGCGCAGGCCCAATTCAAGCTCCTCCAGAACGCGCGGGATGCCCTGCACCTTTTGCGCGTAGGGAACCATGTCGATCTGCCCGGCGATCACCACCTGGGGCTTGCGGCGGACAATGGCGTCATCCACCGCTGCGGCAAAGTGCGGGTTCCATGTGCTCACCACCGATCGCGGTTGCGCCGAGAAATAGGCCAGTCGCGCCTTGCGGCTCTGTGGCGCAAAGTGCGCATAGGGGATGGTCGTCACGTCGGCGCACAGGGCGCGCGCATCCGCCAGCTGGGTAGCAGTGGGCTCCGCCTCAACAAAGGCCACCAGCGCGACATCGTGTGTTGCGGCCAGCGCCTTGAGCAGCGCGAGTGTGCGCAGTTTGGCCCCGTTGTCGGCGGGGAAGGGGAACCAGCGGGCTAGATAGAGTATCTGCATGGCGCCGCTCACCATTCCCCGTTGAGTGCGTGCTGCTGGCCAAAGCGGCGCAAGGCAAAGTCGCGCAGCGCCTGTTGCTCCAGCGCGCTGGATGTGCCCTGGCGGCGCGCACGCAGGCCGCCGCGCGCCACGCCATGCACAGCGCGCGCCATGACAACCGGGCGGCGCGCCCACGGTGTATGGCGCGCAAAGAAGAGCAGCCGGTTGCGCGCCATGTAGTAGAGTGCGGCGCGACTCATGGCTTCGGGCTCCAGGGGCGCCTTGTGCTGCACGCGCGCCGCCGGCTCAAAGCGCAGCGTCCAACCTGCATGGCGCATGCGTGCACACCAGTCAGTTTCTTCCCAGTACATGAAGTAGTGCTCGTCCAGCAAACCCACTTGCGCAGCGGCCGCGCTGCGCACAAGCAGCGCGCAGCCATTGAGAAAATCAACCGCGCGCGCCGCGTATTGGCCGCTATCCGGCTCGCCCGCGCCCACGTTCACGGCGTCAGCGTGCGCCCAGTTGATGATGCCGCCCGCCGAACTGATTGTATCCCAGCCATCCCACGTATAGACCATGGGGCCGATGGCTGCTGCTTCGGGGTGTGCGTCAAGCGCCGCGACAAGCTCTGCAAGGCAGGTTGGGGCAAGGCGCGTGTCGTTGTTGAGCAGCAACATGGCCTCTGCACCGCAGGCCAGCGCGTGGCGCATGGCAGCGTTGTTGCCGCCGGCATAGCCCAGGTTCGTTGCCAGCCGCAGGATCTCGACATTGGGAAAGTGACGCGCCACCTGCTCTGCCGTGCCATCGCTGGAAGCGTTGTCAATCACCAGCACATGCGCGGGGTGTGTTTGCGCCGCCAGTGTGGCCAGGCATTCCAGCGTGAGCGCAATCTGGTTGTAGCAGAGGACGAGCACCCACAGGGCGGGGCGGCTGGTTGGCGTGCTCAACGTGCGGCCTCCGGCAGGGTGTGGTGCGGGGCCGATTGGGCGCGATAGGCTGCCAGCACGCCGCGTGCAGTGCGATCCCAGGTGAAGCGCGCGGCATGGGCGAAGCCAAGGCGGCGTTGCTGATCGGCCACGGCCGGCTGCGTGAGGATCAGGGTGAGGAGGGCGGCCAGCGCCGCATCATCTTCCGCATCACAGATCAAGCCCGCGTCGCCCACGACTTCGGGCAGCGAGCCCCGATCCGAGGCGATTACAGGCGCGCCACAGGCCATGGCCTCGAGTACGGGCAGGCCAAAGCCCTCGATCCAGGAAGGGAAGACGAACGCATCACTCATGGAGTAGAGCGCCAGCAGTTCGGCGCGCGTGGGCCGAATGAAGACGCGCACGCTGTTGCGCGCAACGGCATTGCGCACCTCCACGGGCAAATTGGGCGTGCGACAGAAGAAGACAACGATCACAGAATCGCGCAAGGGCGCATCGAGCCGCGCCCACGCGCGCAGCAGGACGGCGGGGTTCTTGAGTGCATCGGCCAGAATGAAGCGGCCATTGAGCCCAAACTGCTTGCGCACACCTTCGAGCACAGCCGCGTCGTCCACACGCTGCGTGCCTGGGGGCGGCGCGGAATGAACGGCCACAATCCGCTCGGCGGGAATGACGCCCACTTCGGCAATGCGCCGGCGTGCATGCTGCGAGACGGTCAGCAGGCAATCTGCGCGGCGTACGGCCGCCGTTGTGAGCGCGTGCAGGTAGGTCATCATGACCATGGTGCGCGCTTGTTTGCGGTGGCCGCGCAGAATCGCGGGCAGCGGCAAAATATTGATCTCGTCATGAAGCGTAATCAACGTGCGCGCGCCTGCCGGCCCAAAGCCATAGTTGGCCGGAAAGTGGGCCACATCCACGGCATCGCGCGCCATCCAGTCGCGCAGGCGCAGGTCGTTTGCCACGCTTGAAAGAGGTGAGCCATAGGGCAGCAGGCGCAGTTGTGCGTTGTCGGGCAGCGCTTCAAGCTCAAAGGGCGCTTTTTCGTCGGCATAGAGGTAAAAGGCGTCGTCTGGGGCGGCGCGCAGCAGCGCGGGCACAAGGCTCGCCACGTAGGTATGCACGCCCCCGAGCAGTGCGTGCGAAAGATAGCGGACGTCAATCCCCACGCGCATGGCTCACCTCCTGCATGGGTTGCTGCCTGGCCCGCAGCGCGCCATTTGCAGAAGGCGCGCGTACGCCATGCTTCGCGGCGATCAGTGAGCGATAGAGTGCTTCCAACTCACTCATTTCGTCAATCACGGCGCGGCGGCCATTGGTGCGCGCATTGGCGCTCAGGCGGCTGCGCAATGCTGCATCACCCACAAAGGTGCGCAGCGTGGCGGCGAGCGCATCCACATCACCCATGGTGAAGTGCAGCCCTGTACGCCCGTCCTCCACCAGTTCGGCCATACCGCCCAGGCGCGATGTGATCACGGGCAAGCCTGCCGCCAGCGCCTCGATAATCACCAGCGGTGAATTTTCGTACCAGATAGAGGGAACCACCACAGCATCCAGCGCGCTGAGAATAGCCGGCAATTGCTGGTTGTTATAGCTACCGTGAAAGTGAATGTTGCGCGCGTCGCCTGCCAGTTGGCGCAGCGTGGCAACATAGGCCGAATTGCTCTCCAGCCCGCCGTGAATATGGAGGGTGGCGGATTCCGCATCAAGCTTGCGAAATGCCTCTACGAGCACATGCACGCCCTTGTGCGGGGAGATTTGCCCCAGGTAGGCGATCTGCAGATCGCCCGCCGGCGTATGCTCGGTTTCAGCGCGCAGCAGCAACTCCGGATGGGGGTCATAGCCATGCGGCGTATAGCGAACATTTGCCTGTGGCAGCGTCTCATGCACCTTGCCGGCCAGGAATTGTGTTGGTGCAAGCACTGCATCGGGCCACGTTATGGCTTCTGCCGTGGCAATGCGCCTTTGTGCAATGGCATCGCGTTCGGCAGCAAGGCCAAACCGCTCAAGAAATGTGCTGTAGAGGCCGCCCGTCAGCTTGTCGGCGCGTGCCGTGCTGCTTTGGCCCTGCGCCACGCAGCGGGCGCAGGCAGCCGGTTCCTCCGGCACTTGTTCGCAGAGCGTGCCATCGCCACGCTGCAACGTGTGGCGCGGGCAGACAAACCAGTAGTCGTGCAGCGTCAGCGCCATGGGTATNNAAATCGGGCTTGCGCACGGCGGTGTAGTCGGCAATCCAGCGCTCAAGGAGGGGGTTATCATAACGCCACGTGAGTTCGTCGGGCGCACCCACCAGCTTGAAGTACAGGCGATGCACGGGCACGCCTTCAAATGTGTCCAGCGTTGATGCAATGTGCGTGCTGCTGCCGGTGGCAATGGATTCCAGCGTCACAACCTCCACATCGTGTCCCTGCGCCAGCATCCAGGAGGCCAAACGATGGGTATATTGTTCTGCCCCGGCGCGGAATGCGGGCGGGTAGTGATGGACGACATAGGTAATACGTAAAGGCTCGCGTTGCCGCGCGCCTGTTTCCGGGGACGAGTCGGACATGGTGGATCCTCAGTCGGCAGGGGCGGCAGTTGGCTGATCGTGAACGACAGCAACGGGCCGCCCGGCGATGGCCCGCAACCCAGCCCAATCCGACGCGCCGACAGCGCCGGTGAGCAGCAGCCCCGCTGCATATGTCACAGCAGAGAGGCCAATGGTTGCAAAGAGCGGTAAACGGGGGAGGAGGAGAAGGCAGACGACACCCATGACTGCCGCAGCGGCGAGTGGGCGCAGCAATGCGTCCAACGCCCGCATGGCGCGCAGTTCGGGGCGTAACATCCAGACATACTGCGAGACGAGCACAACTTCGGTAAGCACCGTCATTATAGCCGCCGCGGGCAGGCCAAAGCGGGGAATGAGCAGCAGATTGCCCAGCACATTGGCGCTGCTGCTGATGATGATGGCACGTGCCACGCGCTTTTCGTGTCCGGCAATGACCACCACATAACCCAGAAACTCCGACGCAAACATGAATGGGACGACCCAGATGATGACTCGCAGCACTTGCGCCGAGGCAGCATACTGGGCACCCAGCAGCGCGCCTACCAGTTGCGGTGTAACGGCCCAGCCGCCTACGGCAATCGGTAGCGCGATAATCATGAGCAGTTTGAGCGAGCGCCCGTAGACGGCGGGCAGCGCGCCCGGGTTGAGCATAGACTGGCGCGAGAGCGTTGGAAAGAGCGCTGTGTTGATGACGTTGGAGATGGCCGCTACAGAGAAGATAAGTGTGTAGGCCGCGCTGTAGATGCCCGTGGCTGCGTCGCCATGAAAGAGGTTGAGCAGCACTGTGTCGAACTTGTACGACAATCCCAGTGTGAGCGCAATCAGGCCAAAGGGGATGGCCGCACGCAGCAGAGGCAGCCAGTGCGCCGTGACAGGTGTGCCCACGCGCAGCCCCAGCCGGCGCGCGCCGCGCACTGTGACCGCAGCGAGGACGAGAATGCCTGCGATATTGGCCAGAATCAAGCTGTGGTAGCCCAGCCCCAGCAGCAGCACAACGCTACCCAGCACGACAAAGGTAAGCTGCTGCAAGACGCGCGCACCGGCCAGCCAATCAAGCCGCTCGCTGCCTGCGAGCACGGCTTCAAACGCGCCCTGCGCCCCATAGATGAGAAGCCCGATTGCGCCCAGCGCCAGGCCCAGCATCATGGCTGGTGGGCGTCCGGTGAGCCACCCTGTGAGGATGATCATGCTGGCGGCCATGGTGGCAAGGATGAGGCGCAGCAGCAGCACGTCGGCCAGCAGCGTGCGCACGCGCTCGGGACCATCGGCGCGATCGCGCAGGCGCGCCACCTCGCGCACCGTGTAGGTGCTCAGCCCCAAATCGGCAAAGGAGACGAAGAGCGCACCAAACGCGGAGACTGCGGCGTACTGGCCATATGTCTCCACACCCAGGCGGCGAATGACCAGCACGGTGAATGTGAATGATAGTACTTTGATGGCCACCTGCGAGGCCATTCCGGCGGCGGCGTTGCGCGCCACCACCCTTCCCATTTGAATCATCTTGGCTCAGTTCGTGGGCACTGTGGCGGTTGTACCCGCCTTGAAGCGTCTGATCGAGTAGGATGGCGAGTCAATCGTAATCGACGATGCCTTGTGGTAACCGTCATTGAAGTTGACGGTGACGCCGTTGTTTGTAACAGCATTGGCGTTGAAGGTGTGGTCGATAATGTTGTTGTACCACGTGCCGGCGCTGGCGTCATAGTAGCTGGCACGCACGCGCAGATAACCGGCAGGCTGCGCCGCATCCCAGCGCGCACGGATGATGTCACCAGGTTCGGGAATGTGCGTACCGCCGATTGAGGCGAGTGGCATGGGCCATTCGGCCATGATCACAGGCCCGCCGTTCAGCCACGCCTCCAGCGATAGCCTCACGGCGCCGCCGCCGTAGCCAATGGGGATGATCTCAAGGTTCTCCTCGACAGCGATCTCCTTGCGAAAGCCCACCATGGGGCCAAAGTAGCTCGTTGGGCTCTTGTTGGGTGTCCCCTGCGGCCAGCCGATTTCGATCTCGGCCCAGCCGGTTGTCAGCTCCGGCATACGGTCGAGGTTCATCCCTGATTGCAGGCGGATGTTGGCCGAATAGAGGCCCTCTTGCGCGTCCATGCGCAGATCGTTACCCCAGGTGGACCAGTCAATTTGCCAGCGATTGCCGCTGCGCTGGGTGTAATCAATCTCCTGGACTGTGGTGGTGGGGCGGCTGTCAGGGCCACCAGGCAGTGGCGCCGTCGTCATTGCCTGCCAGTCGTCCACATAGACCTGGAGCGGGTTGGCTGTGGTGGTGGCAAGGATGCCAAAGGCGGCGCGATCGTAGGTCTCGGTGGTCAGATGCCCCTGGTGATACCAGCCGTAGTAACTGCCGTTGACAAGAAAGGCGAAGGCGCGCTTGACGCCAGGCCCACTCTGCGAATGCAGGCCCACTTCAAGGTCCACCCATTGATCCAGCGGGAAGGCGCCGTAGACATTGAAGACGCGCTGTGCACCGTCGGCATCGTAGCCGCGCACATAGAGCGCGCCATCCCTGCGCACCTGGAGCCACCAGCCATGTGTGCCGCTTTGGGCGCTGGGCCACAGGCCGGCCAGCGTGAGCGCGTCATTTGCGCCCAGTTGGGCAACCGTGCTTGCGGGCAGGTAGATGCGCGCACGTTGCCAGCGCCAAACGCCTGGCCGCTCGCCCCACGTGCGTGCAGAGGCCGGGTCGCTGTAAGTCGTGTAGAGATAGGCGGTTGCGCCGCTTGATGATGTTGACGCGCGCGCTGCCAACGCACCCGACGCGGCGTGGGTTGTGCTTGGCGCAATGCTGCCGCCTGCCGCCTGTTGTTGCACAAGCCACTGCGCGATGGGGCCCTCAAAATCCTCGAGCGGCGGTGAGGGCGTCGCTGTGGGCGTGAGGGTGCCGGTGGGCGTTTCAGTGGCAGTGAGAGTGCCGGTAGGCGTCGCTGTGGCCGTCATAGTCAAGGTCTCTGATGGTGTGGGCGTCTCTGTGGCCGTATAGGTCGCACGTGGCGAGCCTGTGGGTGGCAGCGGCGGCCCATCCGTGGCCGTTGGCGCAATTGTCACCAGCGCGTTTTGCTCGATATGGGGCATAAAGACGCTGTCGGGCGTTAGAATCTGGGAGGGAGCCTGCCCTAGCGTGACAGGCACGGCGAATTGTTGCAGGCCTACGCCTGTCAACAGCAACATCGCGCCCATAGAGAACCCAGCGATCAGTCGACTCATTGAAGTTGTTCCTTGTGCAATGCACCCAATCCAGCAAAGCAACGCCAGGGCGCAAGCAAAACGCCCTGGCGTTAACTTACGGGCGCAACGCGTGCAGCCTACTGGTTTACAAGAGGCAGGAACTCACTGCTTTCGCCCCAGCGCTCGGGTAGCGCTGCGTGCAGCGCATCAGCCTCGGCGGCGTTCATTTGCGCGCCGGCCGGAGAGATGGTTACAGAATCCAGGCGGGGCGACACGCCTGTGTTGGTGGTGCTGAAGCTGACACGATATTGCAGGTAGCGCCCTTGCTGCACAACCGAATTGCCGGAGACGGCAATTGTCTCCCACGCCGACCATGTGGCCGCGTCAGCGGAGGTGCGTGTTTGCAGCGTGAGCGCAGTGCCGGTGGGCAGCGCGGCGCTCCATGCCACGGAGCCCCACCCGCCCGAAGGCGCATCCAGGATACAGCTTGTGTAGTTGCCGCCCGCTGCATACGGTGGCGCAGCGTGCAGCGTATCCACATTGAGCGCTGTGGCGCCGTTGTTGGAGAGATAGACGGCATAGTTATTGGCGTTGGTGGCAGGCGCAGTCAGTGTGGCAACGACGATGCCGTCAATGGAGAAAACGGCTTCGTCCGTGGTGGAGTTCCTTGAGTTCCAGGCAATGCGGTAGCGGTGCTGCCCCGTGGGGATTGGCCCCAGGTTGACGCGCTGTTCGCTGGTATTGTTGTTGGTGCGCGCATAGAGATTGCCGCCGCCCGTGTAGGTGCTGAAGATCAGATATTGGTTAGCGCCGAAGCCATTGGGCGCAAAGCCAATGTGCTGCCATGCGCCGGAGCCGATCTCGGCGACAACTTCCATCTCGCCCAGCCGCTGTGTGGCAACTGAGCGCACGAACCCGCCACCCGGCAAGGTGAGGCGGCCATTGGCCTGCACAGGTGTATAGGCGCTGCCGGACCAACTGCCAGAGAGCCAGCGTGCTGTGTTCAGCGCAGGTGCGTTGAAGTCGTCCACTGTGCCCAGCAAGGTCACTGCGCCGCCGCCGGAGGTGGTGGCGATGGTGTTGTCATGCACAACACAAGGCGCATTCAAGTCGCCATAGGTTGTGAAGGTGGTTGTGTCATTCACAGGCGTGACAGCGACGGCAGGCGTCGCTGCTGGTGTTGCCGTGGGCGGCACAGGTGTCGCCGTCGCTGTCGGCGGCACGGGCGTCGCGGTAAAGGTTGCGGTCGGCGGCACTGGCGTTGCCGTGAATGTCGCCGTCGGCGGGATTGGTGTCGCGGTAAAGGTCGCGGTGGGCGGCACTGGCGTTGCTGTGAACGTTGCCGTGGGCGGAATCGGTGTCGCGGTAAAGGTCGCAGTCGGTGGCAC
>DIAV01000144.1 GCA_002415895.1 Anaerolineales bacterium UBA5069
TGCTCGAACTCATTGTGCGCGACGATCAGGCCTTTGTTGAGGCAGAGACTCTTTGACAAGGCCACCCCCACAGAGGCAACCGGCCACTGTTTCTTTGCAGACAGTGCGCTTCCGACGTGGATCACTGGAAAGCAGACGATAACCATGGCAGCCATTGATCTTTCAGCCCTGTCGATTGCAGGCTATTTGCTCATCATCCTGGGCCTCGTCGGCTCTGTGGTGCCGCTCATGCCCGGGCCAATTCTCATCTGGGTGGGCGCGCTGGTGTGGGCATGGGGGGATGGCTTTGCGCGCGTCGGTTGGCCCACGCTCACCCTGCTGCTTCTGCTGGCACTCCTGGCCTGGGCAGGCGATTTCCTGATGACCATGGTGGTGGGGCGCAAGGCAGGGGCAAGCTGGCGTTCCATTGGCGCTGCCATTGTGGGCGGCATTGTGGGCGGTCTCCTGCTCAGCGGGATTGTGCCCATCATCGGCTCGCTTGTGGGCGCGCTGCTGGGTGCGCTCTCGGGCATGTACCTCATGGAGTACAACATTACCCGCAGCAGTGAAGCCGCCGTTCGCGCCATGAAAGCCTATCTCGGCAGCATGGCGCTTGCTGCCCTTCTCGAAGTGATCATCACCATTGCCATGATCAGCATCTTCGCGTGGCAGGCGTTTGTGTAGCCATGACGCGCGCAATCATCTTCATCAACGGGAGTTTGCGAGAGCCCGAGCGGGTGCGGGCCATGCTGCGCGCCGGTGATCGGCTGATTGGCGCAGATGGCGGCACGCGCCATATCCTCGCGCTGGGGCTCATGCCCGATCTGGTGGTGGGCGATCTCGACAGCATTGAGCCGGACACGGTGGCGCAGCTTGAAGCAGAGGGCGTACCGATTGAGCGCCACTCTGTATACAAGGATCAGACCGATTTGGAGTTGGCCATCGAATGCGCGCTGCGCGACTGTCGTGATGGCGTAGGTGCTGATAGCACAGGTGCAGGCGCTAACGCTGCGCGCCCAGCCGATGAGGTGGTGCTGGTGGGCGCGACAGGTGGCCGGCTGGACCAGACGCTGGCCAATGTGCTGATTCTGGCGCAGCGCGTGTGGCCCGTGCCGCTGCGCCTGGTGGATGGGGCGCAGGAGGCCATCCTGTTGCGAGGCCCCACCACGGCAACGCTGCGCACAGCCCCAGGCACGACAGTGAGCGCAATCCCGCTGAGCAGCGAGGTGACGGGCATCAACTATCGCGGCCTCACCTACCCGCTGGATAACGCGACGCTGGCGCTGGGCAGCACGCGCGGGATTAGCAACGTGGCCGCCGCCGCCGAAGTGAGCGTGACCATTGCCACGGGGCTGCTGCTGGTTGTCACAGGGGAGTAAAGCAGCGGCCAAAACAACAGCTTCAACGCAAAGAACTGCAAGAGCAGAACACAGATAAAAGCGGAAACTGCAGGGATACAGACAGATGTCCGCAATCATCCCTGCAGTTTCCGCTTTTATCTGTGTTCTGCTCTTGCAGTTCTTTGCGTTGCTTTGCGCACCTTCGCCACTTTGCGTTGAAGCTGTTGTTCTGGCGGCCTCTGCTTCACAGGTGCTGCAGGAGTGTCGCCGCGGCGCTGTAAGGATCGCTCGCGCGCGTGCGCACGGCCTCCACCATGGCGCTGATGCCCGTCGCGGGNNTGCTCGCGAATGACGATTTCGCCCGAATCATGTAGCCAGAGGCGGTGCGCTTCAATGCGCGCGGCCAGCTCGGGAACGCCGCCGCCATCGGCGGCCACTGTCTTGAGCACCTGCACCTTCCATGCGCGCGAGCCTTCACCGGCAGACTCAGGGGCGGCGGGCGAATCCACACGCAGAATCTGGCCGTGGTGGCGCACAAGGCGCGGGCCGTCACCCTCAATCTCCAGCATCATCTCCAGGGCGCGAATTGTGCGGTCGGCGCCCGGGCGATCGGCCTTGTTGACCACAAGCACATCGGCAATCTCAAGAATGCCCGCCTTGATCGCCTGCACCTCGTCGCCCAGCCCGGGCGCTTCCACCACCAGCGTTGTGTGCGCCGTGCTGGCAATTTCCACCTCGGCCTGGCCCACGCCCACGGTTTCCACCAGAATGCGATCAAAGCCGGCGGCATCCAGCAGCAGCACGGCGTCGCTCGTGCTCTTGCTCAGCCCGCCCAGACTGCCGCGGGTGGCCATGCTGCGCATGAAGACGCCCGCATCACCGGCCAGCGCGCGCATGCGCACGCGGTCGCCCAGCACCGCACCGCCTGTGAAGGGGCTGGTGGGGTCCACCGCGACAATGCCAACTGTCCTGCCTTCGGCGCGCCACGCCTGCGCGAGCGCCGTCACCAGGGTGGATTTGCCGGTGCCCGGCGCGCCCGTAACGCCCACAATATGGGCTTGGCCGGCATGGGCATAGGCGGCCTGCAGGATTGCGGCACTCTCGGCTGATTGGTTCTCCACACGGCTGATGGCGCGCGCCAAGGCAAGGCGATTGCCGTCCAGCAACCCCTGCACGAGCGCGGGCGCTTCACCTGCTGCAAGGCGTATGCTCACGCGGCCACGCCTACGTGAGACCGAATGAAGCCCACATACTCCTCCGACGAGGTGCCCGGGCCAAAGACGCCGTGCACACCTGCCGCCTTGAGGGTTGTGATATCCTCCTCGGGGATGATGCCGCCCACCACAACCACCACATCATCCTGCCCCTGGGCGCGCAGCAGTTCAACAACCTTGGGGCAGAGCGTGAGATGCGCGCCGCTGAGAATGCTCATGCCCACGACATCGACATCCTCCTGCAGGGCCGCCTCGGCAATCATCTGCGGGGTTTGGCGAATGCCTGTATAGATCACCTCGAAGCCGGCGTCGCGCAACATGCGCGCCACCACCTTCGCCCCGCGATCGTGGCCGTCGAGGCCGGGTTTGGCCACCAGCACACGAATCTTTTGTTCGCTGGAGAGCGTGTCGTTCATGGGTTTCTCCTTGCGCAGCGGCCCCGCAAAAGGACCGGCAATGGGATTTTGGTTCAAAATGTTTTTCGGCAACAGGCATGACGGCGCCGTCGTTTGCGCGTGGAGAGCAGCCGCCGCGCAGAGTGTACCACCTTCGGCGCACATGTGCATCTGACAATCGTCCGCTCTTCCGTGGCGCTTTGTCCCTGCCGCGCCATGGCACATTGCAGGGAGCGCATTCTCCGTTTGGATTCCAGAGTGATAGAATTTCAGCATGACTAGACGCGTGGCCGCATGGGTGGTTCGTCTCGAACTGCCCATCTTGTTGCTGGCAACCCCCTTCCTCGTCTTTCCCAACGCCGCTCGCTCCCCGGTGATGCTTGTCGTGCCGTTGCTCTGGGTGGCGCGCAGGCGGGCGCTGGGCCGCTTTGTGCGCCGCACCCCCAACGATTGGGCGCTGGCGTTGCTTCTGCTCATGGTGCTGGTCAGCACCATTGTAACCTTCGATATTCTTTTCAGCCTGCCCAAAATCGCGGGGATTGTCCTGGGCGTTGGCTTCTACTACGCACTGGCCGAACTGGACTTCAAGTGGTTTCGGCCCGCCGTCGCGGTCTACCTCGCCGGCGGCGTGGCGCTCGCTGGATTGGGCATCTTCGGCCTGCAACTGGACAACAAGCTGCCCCTGGTCAGTGGACTCGTCAACCGCATCCCGCCGCTCTTCAGCGGCATTGTCAATGCTGAAAATGGGTTGAACCCCAATGAAGTGGGCGGCACGCTGCTCTGGTTTGTTCCCGTCTACTTTGCCCTTGCATCCAGCCTGATCACACGCCGCGGCGCCAGGCAGCGCGTCCTGCTTGCCGCATTGCTCCTTGTCGGTGGCCTGCTTGGCAGCCTGGCGCTGCTGGTTGGCCAATCGCGCAGCGCAATCCTGGGCTTGGCAGTGGCCCTGCTGCTGCTGCTCTGGCTGAGCGGTCGCTGGGGGCGCATCGCGACCATGCTGATTGCCGCTGCGGGGCTGATTACCTTCGTAGCCATGGGCGCGCCGCAATTGCTGGATGCCGCCAGTGATGCGCCCGCAACTGCCGCCTACCTGGGCAGCCTGGATGCCAGCAGCCGCGTTGAGATCTGGGAACGCGCCCTATACGCCATTCAAGACTTTCCCTTCACAGGGGTGGGCCTCAACAACTTTCGGCGCATTGTGCCACTCCTCTACCCCACTTTGCTCATCCCACCGGGGATGGATATTGCACATGCGCACAACCACATGCTGCAGGTTGCCGTGGACGTGGGGCTTCCTGGCCTGGTCGCATGGCTTGCGCTGTGGGGCGCAACGGGGGCGATGCTGGTTGTCATATGGCGGCGCTCAGCGCCCGGCCCTGAACGGGCAGCCGCGGCCGGCTTTGCCGCCGGCCTGCTCGCCTGGGCTGTCTACGGGTTGACCGATACCATTGCGCTTGGGGCAAAGCCCGGCATCGTTTTCTGGATGTTGCTCGGTTTGATTGCACTTCTTTTTCTCTCGCGCCCACGCAGCAAAATACTGCGATGATTGACTGGCTCAACGTTTTAGAAAATTCGATCTGGCTGGTGGGGCTGGCAATTTGCCTTGCCACCGTCAGCTACGCCGATTGGCAGGCCCATGCCACGGGTGTGCGTCTTCGTGTGACGTTGGAGACACCCTCGTATGCGCTGGCGCTCTTGGGCGGCCTGGCCCTCGTTGGCCTTGGCGCAGCACTCTCCGCGGAGCAGTGGTGGGCGCGCCTGGTCTGGGCGCTGATCGCCATTGGCGCCGCCTTTGCAGGCTGGTGGGTGCGTGCTAATCCCCACCAGGCGTAGCGCACGGCACGCACACGCCCTGCGGGCCGCCGCGCGCCGGCACAACAACGTTGCCAAAGGAGTGGTACACCGTCATGGATTTCCCGCGTACAGAGAGTCAGGACGCACTCATTGCAACCGCCCGCGCCCTGGCAACAGCCTTTGCAGCGCGCGCCGCCGCGCATGACCGCGCCGGCGATTTCCCCTTTGAGAACTACGCCGATTTGCGCGCCGCGGGGTTGCCTGCCCTCAGCGTTCCCACGCAATTCGGCGGCATGGGCGCATCGCTGCTCGACAGCGTAATCGTCATTGAAGAACTGGCGCGCGGCGACGGCAGCACCGCACTCAGCTTTACCATGCATGTGCAGACCATTGGCAGCGCGGCAGAGGCGGGTGCATGGCCCGCACCCCTCTTTGCAACCCTCTGTCGCGCCGCGGTGAACAACGGCGCGCTGGTCAACTCGATTGCATCGGAGCCGGCGCTGGGCAGCCCCAGCCGCGGCGGAAAGCCATTAACGACGGCCACACCCGAACGCGACAGTACAGGGCGCATTACGCGCTGGCGGCTCAATGGCCACAAGAACTTTGCCAGCATGATTCCCGTGCTCGATTACATGATTATCCCTGCTGCGCTGGAAGACGGCAGCGGTGAGGTGGCGCGCTTCCTTGTGCCCGCCGGGCCGGGGCTGGAGATTGTGGAAACGTGGGACGCGCTGGGCATGCGCACCACCGGATCGCACGATCTGCTGCTGCATAATGTCTGCGTGGACGACGCTGCCATGCTCAATCGCGGCACAGAGGGGCCATCGGGCAAGGGGCCAAACAGCGTCAACGCATGGTTTATGCTCACGGTCAGCGCCGTCTACCTGGGCGTCGCGCAGGCCGCGCTGGACGCCGCCAGCGCCTATGCGCTGGCACGCGTGCCCACTGCATTGGGCAAACCTATTGCCGAGGTGGAGTCAATCCAGCACCGCCTGGGGCAGGCGTCCTTTGCTGTGCAGCAGGCGCGCCTCACCCTCCACCACGTGGCGGACTTGTGGAGCCGCTATCCCGATCAGCGCGCGCAAACACTGGGCGCGCTTGTGGGCGTGGTCAAAGTCACAGTGACCAACAATGCAATTGCAGCGGTGGACAACGCCATGCGCGTGGTGGGTGGGGCCGCCATGGGCAGGACGCTGCCCCTCGAGCGCTACTATCGCGACGTGCGCGCCGGTCTGAACCACCCCATCAGCGACGACCTGCTCTTTGTGCAGTTGGGCAAGGCCGCGGTAAAAGAGGTGCAGGGCAACGCGCCCTGAAAATGCGTGCGGCGCCCGCCTTTCACCCTGAGAATCCGGCATATGACTTTGCGGCCCATTTTGCATGTGCTATACTCTGCGTGACTCCGGACGCAAGCGAAGCCATTTGGTCATGGATACACAAGTTGCCATGCAAAATGGCTGATCGCCGTCGTCCGGCGCCTCAAACGTCATGTCAGCACCTTGCGCGCACAGCCGCCCCACGCAGCCTGCACGCACGGTGTCTTTGTGGAGACGACCATGATCGAAGTCACCATCGACAGCATCCGCGTCAGCCTGATGTCGCAAAATCGCATTGTCGTCCTGCGCGAGGATGAAGGCGAGCGCTTCCTGCCCATCTGGATTGGCCCTTTTGAAGCCGATTCCATCACCATGCAATTGCAGGGGATGGAGGTGCACCGCCCGCTAACGCATGACCTGCTCAAGAATGTGATTGAGACGCTGGGCGCCGAGGTGCTGCACATTATCATCAATGGGTTGGAGAAGAACACCTACTTCGCCAAGATCGTGCTGGATGTAGATGGCGACTCCGTGGAGATTGACAGCCGCCCCAGTGATGCCATTGCGCTGGCGGTGCGCGTAAGCGCGCCGATCTACGTGACGGAAGAAGTCATGGACCAGGCAGCACTCCAGCCCGAGGAAGAGATGAACATGGGCGAAGGCGCCGAAGCCGCCCCCGCACGCGAGCCCGCCACCGAGAATGATGAGGACCTGGGCGCGTTCCGCGACTTTGTCGAGGGGCTTGATCTGGATAACCTGCTGGGCAACTCCTAAGCCACCCGCAAATCACGCACTGCACGCGCAGCACCGTCCTGCCCCTATTTGCATTCCTGAACCGAACGGCGACGCTGCACAGGGCAGCGCGCCGTTTTTTCACCCCAGCCAACAACCATGAGCGCACATCTGCCCCCACACAATCCAATGGCGTCCGAACCACCGGAGCCGCTGCCTGATGACGATTCCGGCGCGCCCTACGACACGATGCCTGACGAAATGCCCGACGAAATGCCCGACGACATGCGCGAAGCCTTCTTTGCCGACATGCCTGATGAGGCCACAAGCAACTTCGTGCTGCAAGACGGCAACGCGCCCGAACGCAGTGGCTACGCGCCTGCACGCGGCGCAAACCAAAGCCCTGAGCCCCAGCCCCTCGCCG
>DIAV01000316.1:0-413 GCA_002415895.1 Anaerolineales bacterium UBA5069
GCGCCCGGCTATGCGCTTGTCAATCAGGACGGAAATCTGGTGACAAGCGAAGATGCGCGTGGCGCACTGACGCTTTACAACTTCACCTACACCGGCTGCACCGCGCCCGACTGCCCTGAAACCGGCGCGTCCATGGCGGCTCTGCAGGCGCGCCTGCAAAATATTGACACGGGCGATATTCCTGTACACCTCGTCACGATCTCGTTTGACCCCGAGCACGATACGCCTGCTGCGCTCAAGGCATGGGCCAATGCACAGGGTGCCGACCCGGCCGTGTGGACGGTTGCCACGGGTGATGCAACGCGCCTGAAGAACATTATCGGCGGCGGCTTTTCCACATACTACGGTGCGAACGAGGCGGGCGGCTGGGATTTTGACCCGGCTTTTGTGCTTGTGGACGGCAACGGCATCAT
>DIAV01000316.1:587-2530 GCA_002415895.1 Anaerolineales bacterium UBA5069
GGGCTGGTGCTGGCCGAGGTTGCCAACAGCTCCGGCGCCAACAAGCTCGCCTACGACGCAGCGCACCTCTTTCTCTGCTATCCCGAATAGCCAACGTTTGCCTTGCCCCAACGTCTCGCCGGCTCATTGTGCACAGAGCGGGGCGACGCACAAGCTAGAATCGCCAGTCATATGTCGTCGAGCAATCGCATCATCTACGGGGTCCTGGGGATTGTCACCGTGATTATCCTGGGGGTGCTTGCGCTCTCCTGGCTGCGCCCGCCGGAGTTGCACGGCACGCTGCTGCAATCACCCGATTTGCCGGCGGATTTCGCCCTGATCAATGCGCAGGGTGAAGAAGTGCACTTGCGCGATTTGCAGGGGAAATGGACGCTGCTCTACTTTGGCTATACCTTCTGCCCGGATGTGTGCCCCACAACGCTGGCCGATTTGCGCGCCATGAACGTTGCCCTGGGCGACAAGGCCGACAAGGCGCAGGTGGTCTTCGTGACGCTTGACCCCGAACGTGACACACCTGAGCGCATGGGTGCATATACAAGTGCGTTTGATCCAAGCTTCATGGGCCTTACCGGCTCAACTGAAGCGGTGGACGCAGCCGCCACCGCATTCGGCATCTTCTACCAGAAGCACGAGGCTGAGGGGGCAAGCGGTTACTTGATTGACCATACAAGCACGATCAGCCTGATCGATCCCCAGGGCTACGTGCGCATGGTGATTCCCTATGGCGTGCCGGGTGAAGACATCGCGGCCGATCTCAAGTACTTCATGCGGCGCGGGTGATGCCTGCTGGTGGATCGCGGCGCGCTTTGCTGAAGGTGGCTGGTTCATTTTGCGCGTCGCGGATTCCTTAAATCCCTTGACGCATGAAGCTGTACTATAATGCCCAATCGCTGGATGTGCGGATGGAACGCCCGAGCTTTTTACAGCGCGCATGGGCGTCGGCAGGTGGGATACAAGCAGTCCAATTGGCAAGCAGGGACCAACGAAGGAGTACAATCGGATGAATTTTAGAGACCCCAAGACCCCCATGGGCACACTTGTGCTGCTTGTTGTGTTCATGATCCTCATCATCGCACTGTGGACAAATGTCTACCTGCTCATGCTTTCGCGGGGGGTGACACAGTGAGCGAACACAGTGCGGCCACCGAACACGTACAAGAACCCGCCCTGCATGTAGAGCGCTGGGAAGGCATCTGGGTTCGCATCAGCTTTGTACTCCTGGCAATCTTTATCACCGCCATTACGATTGCCGCGGTTGCCTACAATATTCAAGTGCCCGGTGTGGGCGGGCGGATTGACCCGAACGCGCTGGATGCGCCGGGCAGCCCCTTTGCCAACCCTGGTGTGCGCGAGCTTGCCCCCGGCAAGTATGAAGCGCACATTGTGGCACAGGCCTGGGCCTTTGACCCCAATCCGATTGTGATTCCCCAGGGCGCTGAAGTGACCTTTTATGTCACCAGCCGAGACATCCAGCACGGTTTCAAGATTCAGGACACAAACATCAACATGATGGTGCTGCCCGGCCAGATCAGCACACTGCGCACTGTCTTCAATGAGCCGGGCGTGCACAACATCATCTGTCACGAATATTGCGGCATTGCCCACCACACGATGTTTGCTCAGTTGATTGTGGAACCGCCGGGCGGCCTCACGGAGACTGTGACCACAACAGTGGGGGCAGGCGCTGTCGAAGGCGTGATTACAGACACAGCGACAATCAGCGTGACGGAAGGCGCCGCGCTGACGGAGACGGCGCCTGTTGAGGGCGCGAGTCCCGTCACCGCCACGGGTGAGATCACAAGCGCGGTGGCCCCCACGACAACCGGCGCGCTGACGGCCACGGAGGGTGTGACGGCTACAGAGGCTGTCACCGCGTCCGGTGCACTCACGGAGAGTGCGCCTGTCACTGCAACGGCTAACGTCACCGCAACGGCTACCGTCAC
>DIAV01000316.1:2614-9843 GCA_002415895.1 Anaerolineales bacterium UBA5069
GTCACCGCAACGGCTACCGTCACCCAATAGCCTGCAATCAGGCTGCGCCGCAATGAATGAGAGGATGATGCACTGATGGCTGTTCAAACGATGTCGGCGCCCCAGGTCAAGGCGGCGCCCACCCCTGTGGTGATGACGGCACGCGATACACGCACGATCCATCGGATTACGGGCATTTCCATTGGCATTGCCATGGCGGCGCTTTCCATTGGCGTGACTTTGGGCGTCTTCCAGGGCATGGAGCACGCCGGTTTTGATTGGTACTGGGCGCTGCGCCCATTGCTCATCAAGAGCTACTACCAGGGCCTGACGCTCCACGGTGTGCTCAACGCACTGGTGTGGACGACCTTCTTCATTGTTGGTTTCTTCACCTTTGCCGTCACCAACTCCTTCAAACGCCCGCTGAAATACCCGTGGGTAAGCTGGCTGGGGCTGGGTATGATGACTGTAGGCCTGTTAATTGCGGCTTATCCATTGCTTGCCAATCTCGCGACTGTGCTCTACACCTTCTACCCGCCGCTGCTGGCCGACTGGACCTTTTATGTGGGTCTTGTGCTGGTGGTGGTTGGCTCGTGGGTCATGGGCTACAGCATGTACTTTACCTTTGGCGCATGGCGCAAGGAGCACCCGGGCGAAACGACGCCGTTCATTGCCATGTCCTCCATTGTGACAATGGTCATGTGGCAAATTGCCACCCTGGGCGTGGCCGCCGAAATCCTCTTTCTCATTCTGCCCTGGTCCTTTGGCTGGATCGAGGGGACGGATCCGCTGCTGGCGCGCACGCTCTTCTGGTACTTTGGCCACCCGCTGGTCTACTTCTGGCTGCTGCCGGCCTACGTCTCGTGGTACGGCATGTTGCCCGCGCAGACCAACGGCAAGATGTTCAGCGAGCCACTTGCGCGCCTTGTCTTCTGGCTCTTCCTCCTCTTCTCAACGCCCGTTGGTTTTCACCACCAGTACACCGACCCGGGCATTCCCCAGGGTTGGAAGTACCTGCACATGATCTTTACCATGGGCGTTGGTTTCCCCAGCCTGCTCACGGCCTTTACGGTGGTGGCTTCGCTGGAGATCGGTGGCCGCGCCCGCGGCGGCAAGGGCTGGCTGGGGTGGATTCCGCGCCTGAACTGGGGCAGTGCTTCCTACACGGCGCAGAATTTGGCAATGATTCTCTTCATTTTTGGCGGCATTGGCGGCCTGATCAATGCGTCGTATGACTTGAACCTGCTTGTGCACAATACGTCGTGGATTCCCGGCCACTTCCACCTGACAGTGGGTTCGGCGACGACGCTTACATTCATGGGCATCATCTACTGGCTGCTGCCCAAAGTGACGGGGCGCAAGCTGCTCTCCAATAAGCTGGCGCTGGCGCAGGCGTGGACGTGGTTTGGCGGCATGATTCTGTTCTCCAATGGCTATCATGCCATGGGGCTCTACTACGGCGCACCGCGGCGCACCATGCTGGGGGCAACGCCCTACTTTGACCCGCGCTGGCAGCCTTTCCTCTTTGAGTCGCTGATTGGTGTGACGCTGCTGGCGATTAGCGCGATTCTCTTCTTCACCGTGGTGATTGGCACGCTGATGCGCGGCAAGAGCACTGTGCAGATTGAGATGCCGGTGGCGCAGCCCTATGAGCCGGGCCCCACGCCGGCGTGGCTCGACCGCTGGGCCCCCTGGATTTGGGGTGCAGTGGCCTTGGTGGTCATCTCCTACGGTCCCATGCTCTTCCAGCTTGTGCGCGACATTCAGTTGCACGCGCCGCCCACGAATCTGCGCTTCTGGTAGGCTGGAGTAGCAGATTGCAGCGCAACAAGTAAAAAAACATGCCGCCGGATCCTATGGGATTCGGCGGCATGTTTTTTACTTGTTGCGCTGCAGGGTGCAGCCCTTAGCTCTCTCTCGCCACGGGTAAGCGCGCGGCAATCATCTGCACCACCTCATCGCCGCTGGATTCAATCGGCTTATCGGTCACGTCCAGTGTGGAAAAGCCGCTGCGGTAGACAAAGTGATTGTATTCGCGCAGTTCTTCCACAATGCCGGCGCGGTCCGTGTAGAGACCCTCTTCCGTGCCCATGTTTTGCTGTCGCCACTTGCGGTGCGCCATGAGCTGTGCGGGCGCAATTTGCAGCGCGACGATGCGTCGCTGGTCCACTTCCTTGAGTTCGGCGGGCGGCTCCACATAGGGAACAATAGGGACGTTGGCCACTTTCCAGCCCAGCATGGAGAGGTACATGCTGAGCGGTGTTTTGCCACAGCGCGAAGGCCCTACAATAATGATATCGGCGTTCAACAGGCCATCGGTGTGCTTGCCGTCATCGTGCGCGACGGTAAACTCAATCGCCTCGACGCGCCGGAAGTAGGCGATTTGCTGCTGGCGATAGAGCCCCGGCACGCCCAGCGGCTCCTGGCCAAGCTCCTTGCTCAAGTGGTCAATCAGACTGCCGGCCAAATCAAACGCATAGATGCCACGCGCTGCCGCACGCTCAATCAACAGTGCCCGCAACCTTTTGTTGACCAGTGTGTGCAAGATGCAGCCGCCGGCCCCTTCGGCGCTCTCTACAACTGCATGGATTTCTTCGGCCGTGCTGATATTGGCCACAATGTGGATGGGCGCCTGGACGCGAAACTGGGCGAGTACCGTGCGCGCCAGCAACTCACCGGTTGCGCCTGTACCGCCCGATACGACATAGATGGGGCTTCCGGCAACGGCCACATAGGATCGGATGGCGGGGCCGGGAGGAGTTGTGTCTGCGTTCATGTCGCCATTATAGCAGAGTGGAAGACCGGTGGAGTGGTAAGTGGTAAAGGGTTGATTGGTTGATTGCTTGGCTGCAACCAATCAACCAATCAACCAATCAACCAATTACCCCTTACCAGTTACCCCTCACCACTCCCTACTTCGCCTCCATCGTGTCCAGATAGATCACGCCTGAGGCCGCGTTTTCGGATGGGTAGTCGAGGACGATGGAATGCAGCCTGATGGGGAAATCAAGCTTCTTTTCGCCACTGCCGCCGGACACAATGCCCACCGGCCAGGATCCACTCGTGTCCAGTTGCGCGGTCATTGTGCGCCAACCGGTGTGATTAATCTGCCCAAAGGTAAACTGCCACACCTGGCCGCCGGCGTCTGCGACCCACACATTGAGGAAGTTGCCCGAACCATCGCCATAGACTGCCATGTTCAGCGTGCTGGGTGTACCTGCAATCGGCCTATCCTGCGAGAAGACAACGTAGTTCTTGCCGCCGGGCACGTTGGCGGGGAAGTCATATTCCAGCCTGCCCGACGCGGTACCCCACTTTACCTGCTCTGTGGACTGCGTGAAGGTGCCCCATGCTTCGTCACCACGACGCCACGTGCCAAAGACATCAAAGTTGGTCACCACGCCGGGGCGCAGGGTGGCGACTGCAACCACAACAGGCGCCTTTGTGGGTGCTACTGTTGGCGCAGCGGTTGGCCGCAGCGTAGGCACGGGCGTCGATGTGGGGGTATTCACACGTGCAGCCCTGCGCGTGGCTGTTGGCGCAGTGGTTGGCGTGGGCGTAGCCGCCACGGCGATGACCGGAACGTCGGTGCATGTACTCTGGGCGAGTTCTACAAAGGCGCTGCTTACCCAGCCCTTCGCATTGAGCGCGGTCACCTTGATCCAGGCGCAGTCGTCCGTGCGCGCCTCTACAAAGACGAGATCGCCCTGCGCAAGCATGGCAATCACGGGTGTGTCGGACCCGGGCGTGTCGTGCACCCTAAGCGCCTTGGAGGTAATGGACCCGACGATGCTTCCAGCCTTCAGCGTGGGGCGGGGCGTGGGCGTTAGGGTGGCGGCAGGTGTAGCCGTCGCCGGCGCCGTAGCCGTGGCTGTCGGCTTGGCCAACGTGGGGACGGGCTGCGGGGTTGGCGCAGTTGTGGGCGCGCCGGTGGCAGCATCTGCGCCGACTGCATAGATGGTCAGCAGGTCGAAGTCGGCACGCGCCGGCTGTGCCGCGCTTGCCGTTGGGCCAGAAAGCACGGCCAGCCCTAGTCTGCGGGCAGAACGCTCCTTGGCTGTAGCCGTGAATGCGTATGCACCATTGAGGAAGACAGTGAAGGTGTCCCCAACCGCTTCAATGCGCAGCCGGTTTGGGCCAGTCGCAAGGAATGGCAGCGTGTCGAGGTTGACACCCTGGCGTGAGCTGCCCGCCGTGTCTTGATAGATGACATCCAGCGTGCCCGGATCCGGGACAAGAGCAAAGATATATGCGCTGCTTTCGTCTATAAGCGCATTGGAAGAGACGAAGAGGAAGCCGTACATATTATCCTCACCGCCATCCTGGGGTGTGATACTGACCTCGGCGATGAAGTCCCCAAAGTCACGGTCCGGGAGGCGGGCTACGACGAGGTCATCAGTAACCAGCGATGCCAGTGTGGCCACACCAGTGCGCACCTCGTACGACATCGAACTGTCCGCGGGCCATGCTTCCAGTTCACCCGGTTCGTTAAAGGAAGTCGCGAAGAGCAGGTCACCATTGGGGCGCGGCGCAACGGCTGTGGGCGCTGGGGCTTCGGGCGCTGTGGCTAAAGGTGGGGATGGGGCGGTCGGTGCGGGCGCAGATGCACCAGGTGCATAGATGCGCAGATCGGCGAAGCGCGCCACTGCCGCTGCGCCCGGGGCCAGATCGTCGGGCGAAACCAGTGTCAAGCCCATGCCGCCTGCACCCAGTGCGGTGTCCTGCGCCTGCAGGGCAAACGCGCCATTGAGGTAGACCGTAATGCTGGCACCCACGGCCTCCACGCGCAGGCGGTTGGGCGCAAAAGCATTCCACGGCAATTCGGCCAGCGCAACTGTGCCATGTTCGACAACATCTTCCTTGCGCCCGCCGGCAACCAGCGTGTCCAGGGCAAGACTACCCGCGCTTGGGTCCACATAGAGGCTGTAGGCATTGACGTTGCTATCGGGAGGGCCGTCGGCGCGGAAGAGGATGCCCTGTTGTGTGCCTGCCGGCTCCACACCCGGCAGCAGATCAACCTCTGCAACGAAGTCGCCAAAGGACTCTCCCGCGAGCACAGCCGTAAGCACGACGCCTGGTGTTGTTGAGGAGATGGTCGCGATGCCATCTGCGGCCGCATATGTCATCCATTCGGCGCCGAAGGCGGCTTCAAGCCCGCTGGCGTCGGTAAATGCGGCGGCAAAGAGCAGCGCGCCATTGGCGCGTGGCGCGACCGTTGGTGCTTGCGCCAGCGCGGGCGCAGGGAGCAGGAGCAGCACGGCAAAGAGCAGAAACGCACATTTGCGGATCATCAGCATTTCCCTTCCCTGGGTGGATTGAGGATGGGGAGAGTAAAGCGTCACACGGCCGGCATGTGTGATGGACGAACGGGCGCACCGCCGGATGCGCTTGTGGTTCGTTGCAACGTGATGCGGGCGCATGATGTCTGTGCTGGGTTCATTCCCTCTATAATAGAGGCTAAGCGTGACGCATGAGCGGGTGTAGAGGCAGATGTCACCAATATTTGGGGGCATCTATCATCGGCATGGCACAGGGCCGCGCCGCAGAAATTCTATGGACATTTCCCCTGCGCTGTGCGATAATACACCGAATCCTTAAGAAAAGAGGCGTCATTTTCGTTATGGCCGACGTGACAAATCGAGAAGCAAAAACGGAAACAAATCACTATCCCAGCTACCTTGAATGTGTGGCGAATGCCCTGTATGGTTCACCTGAGCCACTTACGCTGGAGGCGTTGATTGCCACCGTGGAACGCACGCGCCCCCTTTCGCGCGGGGGCCGCAACGCAATACACCGTGCTGTGGATGCACTCTATCAAGCCGTGCCTGTTAGCGCAATGCGCGTTGGGTGGCTGCCTCACCTCTTGCGTGGCAATACAATTCGCCACTCGCTGGAGGCCGACGAGGCGCGCCGTGGCTTCATCTTTCTGGACGAGCTTGAACACGCTTTCTTCTTTCCCGCCTTCTTTCAGGAGCAGTTGGAAAGCGCAGAGCGCACGCTGAAGATTGAACTCTTCGGCGGCCCTGTGGTTGCGGCAAAGGCCGCTGCCGAACAGGACATCTGGGCGCTGCAACTGGATGCCGAGTTTCGTGTCTGGCTGGATGAGCAGGGCGTCATGCCCGATGACGATTTGATTATGCGTGCCGATGACGCGCCGTCCGGGCGCTATACGCTGCGCCTGCAACCGCGCGAGGTGCGTGACGAGGAAGCAATCGCCAAGCGCAATCGCGATTTGGCGCGCACCGCCGAGGAAGCTGCCACGGAACTCGCCCACCGCCGCACAGGCTTGTTTACATGGGAGCTTGTGGCGCGCCTCATCGGCAGCGGCATCTTTCGTGACCCTGTGCCTGCTGATGACATGCACTATGTCCTTGAAGAATACAGCCGTCTGCATCTGGTCGAGGGTGTCGGCTATGAGCTTGAGTTGATTGCGCCAGCGATCGGGCAGGATGGGGAGGAAGCGCGCACACGCGGGCAATCGCTCAAACAGCCCACCGCTGCCGATCCAGGCAAGCACCTCAAGCCACCCAGGTTGGGTGGTAAGTCAGTCGGTGAAGTCAATCAACGCAGCCAGCCACAAGGGGGCGATATGGACCTATTTGACTTCGGTGGTTCTGCCGCAGATGATGAAGATAGCTGCGACGCGTACGAGGAGTATCTCGAGGCGCATGAGGCTTCCGAACGGAAGGATGAGCCGCTGAGCCATACAGACTTTCACCTTCTTGAGGCCGAACTGGAGTCTCTTGTGGACCTTGAACTTGAGTTTGGCTATTTGATGGCTGATCAGCAGGCGCGCAAGACGCTTCTGGCCGACCGCATCTTCATTGACCCGGAATCGCTGGTGGATGGCTCATGGGATGAAGGTGACGACATAGACCCGGACAGCCCGGCACTTTGGAACTAACCCTGGAATGATGCCGCGCGCGTGAATAAACCTGTCAATTGTCGGTACTTTCACGGCGACTACTTCCGCGGCAAGAATGTGGAAGCGTGCCGGCTTCTGGAGGCCAACCCCGACAACCCCATTCCGTGGAAGCGCAAGCATTGTGATGGTTGCCCCGTGCCCGAGGTGATCATCGGCAGCAACTGTCGTACGCTGGAGCTGGAAGGCACAGTCAAACGGCAACTCCTGCGCGAACGCGTGGAGATCACCTTCGCGGTTTGCACCCGCCACATGGAGCAATTGAGCGACCCGCTTGTATGTCCCCTGTGCGCTGCGGAGCGCAAGTAAAGGCAACTTCTCAACGCAA
>DIAV01000316.1:9911-18121 GCA_002415895.1 Anaerolineales bacterium UBA5069
TTGCGTTGAGAAGTTGCCTTTACTATTTCTGCCCGTGTGCGTAGGCGCGGTGTGGCGTGAACCATGACGCCACCGTCATGGACATGCGCCGCATGGCCGATGGCGGATCATCCTCCGCCGGCAGGGGCGGCGTCATGTTGGCCTCAAGGTACTCGCGCGTGAGGTTGTAGCCCTGCGGAATGAGCTCATCCGCCATGGAAAAGTCGGCGGCGGGGACAACGCGCGGCACGACGAGCTTGATGTAGTGCAGCTTGACAGCCGCGCCCTTGGCCATGTGCAGATCGTACTGCGCCTGGGTGCGCAGCATGGTGTCCACGCTGCGCGTCATCACGCGCACCACGCCGCGAAACAGACCCGGCTCCTGATTGTCCTTGGTGGCGTCAACAATGTGCAGCGCGTAGATTTCCGTCGCGCCGCGCTCAAGCGCCGTGCGCAGCGGCAGTGACGTGATCGTGCCGCCATCGACATAGCGCTCGCCGTTCACCTCCCACGGTGGATGGAAAGGGGTGAGCGCCGTGCTGGACATGAGCGCGTCGAGCACACGGTCATTGGGATTGTCGCCAAAGACGAACAGGCCACCTGTACGCAGATCTGTTGCTGTGACATAAAAGGGCACGGGGCCCAGGTTGCCAAAGGTGCTGGCGGGGGTAATGCCTTGCGTTTGCAGCCAGGCATACATGCTGCGGTTGCTGAACAGGCTGTCCTTGCCTGTGATAAAGCGAACTGCGGCCACCATGTTGGAGCCGGGATAGATGTTGGCGCGGCGCACGCTGCGCCAACTTGCGTCCAATGTATCGACCCCCAGCATATTGGGGTTGCGCGCAATTTGAAAGCCGTTCAGCGATCCCGCCGAACACCCGATGATCATATCGGGGAAAATCTCGCGTTCGAAGAGGGCGCGCAACGCACCCACCTGCAACGAACCAAGATTCCCCCCACCACTGAGAACAAACGCCCGCATAGTCTTCAACTCCTTGTAACGCCGAGCCCTGGTTAGCCCGCCGTACTGCGGCCAGTGGCAAGCGATCCGCCTGGCGCGCAGTGAGCGATGCCTTTTCGCTTGCCGCCACAAAGTGTAACGCTTTGTGGCGCCCGTAGCAACGTGCGCGCACGGTCAGCTTGTAGGCGAGAACCCATTGCAGGGAATACGTTGGTGTGGGCGCAGGGGTTCCAAAGTGGGGCGCACCCTGCATCCGATGCAGTGCGTAATTCGAGCAATTACGCAGCGCATGGTAGACTAAATGCATTGATTGAACGGGGAGCTTGGGACATCCAGGCTGAGAGGGTGGCATGACGAGTGTCTGCGCCACCGACCCGCTGACCTGATCCGGGTAATGCCGGCGGAGGGAGAAGAGGTGCACCACGCCACCCTGATCGCCCACATCCGCCCGGATGTGGGCATCTTTTTTGGGCGTGAGAGGACCGCGCTTCTGCAACGGCTCTCCGCACCATGCATCAGGAGGAGCAATGAACCAATCTCAATTCAAGCGCAGGGCTGTTGCGCTGGTGGCTGCTGCACTCGTCATGCTTGTTGGCGTGGGCTGCGTTGCCCCCGCTGCGCCTGTGCAGGATGGTGCAGCCGCTGCGCCCGCGACGCTTGTTGTGGCTTCGCATGACTCATTTGCTGTGAGCGAAGAGGTGGTAGCCGCATTTGAGGCCGCCAACAACGCAAGGGTCCAGTTCCTCGCGCTGGGCGATGCCGGCGCTGCGCTCAATAAGCTCATCCTCAGCAAGCAAGCCCCGCTGGCCGATGTCTTCTTTGGGGTTGATAACACCTTTTTGTCGCGCGCGCTGGCCGCAGATATCTTCGCACCCTATGCCTCGCCGTTGCTGGCGCAAGTGCCCGCCGAGGCGCAGTTGGATGCAGAGAATCGCCTGTTGCCGGTTGACACGGGCTACGTCACGCTCAACGCCGATCGCGCGTGGTTTGCCGAGCGCAACCTGCCGCTGCCTGCCACACTCGAGGACCTGATCGACCCCGCCTACAAGGATCTGCTGGTTGTCGAGAACCCCGCCACCTCGTCGCCCGGGCTCGCCTTTCTCATGGCCACCATTGCCCACTTTGGCGAGGACGACTGGCAGGCGTATTGGGCGGCGCTGCACGCCAACGGAGCGCTGGTTGTAGAAGGCTGGAGCCAGGCCTACTACGAACAGTTTACGGTCGGCTCGGGCGGAACCGGAGGGCGGCCGCTGGTCGTCAGCTATACAACCAGCCCGCCTGCCGACATGCTCTTTGCCACGGACGGGCGCACTGAACCGGGCAGCGTGAATGTTAACCTTGATGGCGGCGTCTTCCGCCAGATTGAGTTTGTGGGTATCCTCAAGGGGACCAAACAGCAGGCGCTGGCCGAGCGCTGGGTGGACTTCATGCTTGACACCCAGTTTCAGAATGACATTCCCTTGCAAATGTTCGTCTATCCGCTGAACGCCAGGGCCACGCTGCCCCCCGCCTTTGCCGAGTTCGCGCCCCAGCCGGAGAGCGCTGTCGAGGTGGCTTCCGCAACGATTGAGGCCAACCGCGAGGCGTGGCTGCAAGCGTGGTCGGAGATTATGCTGCGCTAACCATGCATCCAGTCACCCGGATTGTGCGCGGGACAATCGTACTCTTCCCGCTGCTCTTTCTCGCCATTTTCTTCGTCTACCCGCTGGCCGCCATCCTGCGCCTGAGCCTTGCACCCGAAGGCGTGCCGGCGCTGCAGCCGGTGTGGGAAGCGGCGCGTTCGGGCGCGGTCTGGCGCATACTTTGGTTCACCACCTGGCAAGCGCTGGCCTCCACTGCGCTCACAATGGCGCTGGGGCTGCCGCTGGCGGCCATTTTCGCGCGCTACACCTTCCCAGGCAAGAGCGCGCTGCGGGCGCTTACGACCATTCCCTTCGTCATGCCTACGGTTGTTGTAGGCGCGGCCTTCACCACGCTGATCGGGCCAACGGGGATCATCAACAACTGGCTGCGCGGTGGGCTGGGGCTGGCCGAGCCGCCCATTCAGTTGATGAACACAATATGGATCATCCTGCTGGCGCACGCGTTCTACAACGTCAGCGTTGTTGTGCGTACTGTGGGCGGCTTCTGGGAGGCGCTCAACCCGGCGCTGGGCGAGGCGGGCCAGGTGCTGGGCGCACATGGGCTGCGCCTCTTCCGCACGGTGACGCTGCCGCTGCTCATGCCCAGCATCACCGCGGCGGGGATGCTCGTGTTCCTCTTCTGCTTCACCAGCTTTGGCGTCATCCTGATTCTGGGCGGGCTGCGCTTTGCCACGCTGGAGGTGGAAATCTACCGCCAGGCCGTCAACCTCTTCAACCTGCCCGTCGCCGCATTCCTGAGCCTGCTGCAGATGGTGATTACCTTTGCTGTGATGGCAGTCTACACACGTGTGCAGGCGCGCGCATCGCTGCCGCTGGAAATGCGCCCACGCGCCCATGCACCCTGTCATTCGGGGAAATTATTGCACCGGATTGTTGTGGGCGCGCTACTGCTGGTGATGGTGTTGTTGCTGGTAGCGCCTCTGCTGGCGTTGGCGTGGCGCAGTTTTACGCTGGGCGGTCACTTCACGCTCGACTATTACCGCGAACTGGCTGTCAACCGCAGGCAGAGCGCTTTCTTTGCGCCCCCTGTCACCGCCATTCGCAACTCGCTCATCTATGCGTCGGCGGCAACGCTGCTCAGCCTGTTGCTGGGCGTAAGTGGGGCGTATGTCCTGGCGCGCCCGCGCACGCTCGCCACAGCGATACTGGATCCGCTCTTTTTGCTGCCGCTGGGCACCTCCGCGGTGACGCTGGGGCTGGGCTACATTGTGGCCATGGGCGCGTGGCGCACCTCCCTGTGGCTGGTGCCCGTGGCGCACACTATGATTGCCACCCCATTTGTGGTGCGCACCTTCCTGCCCGCGCTGCGTTCTCTGGACCCTCACCTGCGCGAGGCTGCTGCGGTGCTGGGTGCAGGGCCGCTGCGCACATGGTGGGAGGTGGATATGCCTGTGCTGCGGCGCGCGCTGCTGGTGAGCGCTGCCTTTGCCTTTACAATCAGCCTGGGCGAGTTCGGCGCGACATTGCTCATCAACCGCCCCGACAGGCCCACAATGCCCATGGTCATCTATCGCGCACTGGGGCAACCGGGGATGCTCAACTACGGGCAGGCGCTGGCCATGAGTACAATTCTCATGGTTGTGTGTATGGTGGCGCTGCTGCTGATTGAGCGTTTCCGCCTGCCCGGCGAGGAATTCTGAATTGATGCCGCAGTCCCGCTGTGGGTTTCAAAGTGGTATCACTATCGTGCGTCGATTGGGTGATTCATGAGCGATTCGTTGTTGGTGATTGAGGATGTGCACAAGAGCTATGCGCCCGCGCTGGTGGCGCTGCGCGGCGTCAGCCTGGCGGTGGTGCGCGGCGAGATTGTTTGCCTGCTGGGGCCAAGCGGCTGCGGCAAGACCACGTTGCTGCGCATTGTGGCCGGGTTGGAGCTGCCTGACAGCGGGCGGCTCCTCTTTGCGGGGCGCGACCTTGCTGCCGTGCCTGTCTATCAGCGCGGCTTTGGCCTCATGTTTCAAGAGTTCGCTCTCTTTCCAGACAAGAGTGTGGCGCAAAATGTCGCTTTTGGCTTGCGCATGGCAGGCTGGAGTGCAGCGGAGATTGGCAAGCGGGTTGACGAGATGCTGGCGCTTGTCAACCTGGGTGGCTATGGGGGGCGTTCGATCTTTGATCTGAGCGGCGGCGAGCGGCAACGTGTGGCGTTGGCGCGCAGCCTTGCTCCCAGCCCTGCGCTGCTCATGCTGGATGAGCCGCTGGGCAGCCTCGACCGCGCACTGCGTGAATCACTTATGGACGAACTGCGCACACTCCTCAAGCGGCTGGCGCTGACGGCGCTCTATGTGACGCACGACCAGCAGGAGGCACTCTCTGTGGCTGATCGCGTGGTGCTGATGAATGAGGGGCGCATTGTGCAGCAGGGCCCGCCTCAAGTACTTTATGACACACCCGCCAACGCGTTTGTGGCTCGCTTTTTGGGCTACGCCAATGTGCTGCCCGTTGCGAGCGTTGGCCGCGCCGATGGCATGGTTTTTGTACAGACTGCGCTCAGTGTGCGGCCTTTGCCTGTGCCCTCCAGCGAACCACTGCCGGCGCAGCCGCTGGTGATCGTTGTGCGCGCCACGGCTATGCTGCTGGGCGATGACGCGGGCCGCGCTGCGCTGCAGGGTGCGCCGCTGCTTGAAGGCGTGATTACCAAACTGGGCTTTCGCGGCGGCCACCAGCGCGCCGAGATTGCGGTGTCCCATACGGCTACGCCGATGGACCTCACATTCGAGGCGCCGCTCACAACACCACTTGTCGAGGGCGCCCCAATCACCTTTGCGCTGGACCCGGCCGGCTGCATGCTCCTGCCCGCCTAGCGCCACTGGACATCCCCTGCAAGGGCGCGTCAAACGCCTCTCGCAACCAGCGCTTGACTATGCTAGAATGGCTGCATCGCTCCCCATGCAACCATTTGCCGGTATCTCTGTGCGCCAATCGCGCCACTTCTTGGCATCCCACGACCATCAAGAGGAGGGTCTTATGCAGCGCTTTTTGCAGACAGGTGCGCGGGTGTTGTTTGTTTTTGCGCTGGTGATCCTGCCCGCGCTTGCCCTTGCGCAGCCCGTGTTGGCAGCCGCACAACCGCCTGCCATTCGCCAGGATGAACCCGTTGATTCGCTCGATGGCGTCGAGAGCGCCGTTGTACAAATTGAGGCTGTTGGTACATTTGTAGACCCGAATGAGGGCCGCCAGCAAAGCGTGCCGGGCTTCGGCTCCGGCTTCATTATTGACCCTGCGGGCATTGCCGTGACCAACAACCACGTCGTCACCGGCGGGGCGCTCTTCAAGGTCTATGTCTCCGGGCAGGACAAACCGGTTAACGCACGCGTGTTGGGCGCTTCCGAGTGCTACGACATCGCCGTCATCGACTTGCAGGGCGATGGCTATCCCTATTTAACATGGTATGACAAACCCGTGCGCGTGGGGCTGGATGTCTACGCCGCGGGCTTCCCGCTGGGCGATCCTGAGTTCACCCTGACACGTGGCATTGTGGCCAAAGCCAACGCGAATGGCGAAAGCAACTGGGCTTCGCTGGATAATGTCTACATGCACGATGCTTCGATTAACCCGGGCAATTCGGGCGGACCGCTGGTGGCGACTGACGGCAGCGTTGTCGGCGTCAACTATGCCTCTGATTCGGCGGTAAACCAGTACTTTGCCATCCGCGGCTCGGATGCGCAAAGCATTATTGACCAGCTCATTAGCGGTGAAAACGTTGAGTCGCTGGGCATCAATGGCGAGGCCATTGAAACCGATACCGGTGTCAGCGCAGTCTACGTCTACTCGGTCAAGTCCGGCTCACCGGCGGACATTGTGGGCATTCTGCCGGGCGACTACATATTGGAGATAGAGGGGCTGGTCGTGGGCGGCGGCAGCGCCATGACAGACTACTGTGACATCCTGTCTAGCCACGGCGCTGCCGATGTCATGGCTGTGCAAGTCTACCGCCCGGATACGGATGAGGTGCTTGAAGGGCAATTCAACGGGCGTGCGCTGGAGGCCAGTTTCTCGATTGCCGAACAGGTGGATGAAAACGCCGGCGGCACGGAACTGAACACAACTGTCGATGAATACACCTATGTGCCCATTGCGGGTGCGGGCGACATTGTGCATATCGAGGTCCCCGACACATGGACAGACATTGACGAGGGCGACTGGACGATTGACGACGAGGTGCGCGGCACGCGCCTGACAGCATCGCCCGACCTGGATGCCTTCTATGATGACTGGGGCATTCCCGGCGTTGTCTTCTCCTACTCGGACAATTTGCAGAACGACTTTACAGCCGAAGAACTGCTCAGCAGATTGGATTACTCCGAACAGTGCGAAGGCGTGGAGCGCTACGACCTGCCCGACGACGCATATTTCACGGGCGCCTACGATGAATACAGCGACTGCGGCGGCACCAGCACAACCGCGCTGGTTGCCGCGCTCATCCCGCCCGAAGGCAATTTCATCCTCGGCATTGAGGTCTACGCCAATTCGGAGGCCGATCTGCTGGCGCTGGACCACATTCTCGACACCTTCTACATTGGGGCAGGCGGTGCAACCGAGAGCGTTGCCAATGTGGGCGAGGACATCTTCAATCTCATCGATGTCAGCGGACTCGAGTACGAGTACGCGTTTGTGAATGAGCCCAATCTCAGCGTGCTGCTGCCCGCCACCTGGACAGACGTCAACTCGCGCGAGTGGGTCAACGATGATGACGAATATCTGGGACAGATTACCGAGGCTGCGCCGGACATTGAAGCCTATCGCAATTCCTGGGACGAACCGGGCATGCAGGCTTTCCTGCTCACTGATGTGGGTCCCGACTTCAGTGTGGACGACGCCATGGATGCCGTGGACTTCTCCGACGAGTGCACCTATGAGGAGCGCGTGCCGAATATCACACACACGATTTACGGCGTAGGCTACTCGGGTAAATATGACATCTACACCAATTGCGGCGGTGCAGACTCCATCTACTACACGGGCGTCTTCCTGGCCGACGCGCAGGACCACGCCTATATCATTGACTTCGTATCGACGGCCACGGGCGATGACGAGGCCTTTCAGGTTCTGCTGAATTCGTTCTTCCTGGGCAGCGCCGTGCAGCCTGTGCTCAATACAACCGAGTACGCGCCTGTCACAGATGCGAGCGGGCGAATTTCGCTACAAGTGCCTGTCGATTGGACTGAAAGCGAAAGCGGCCCCTTTGTGATTGATGAAGAGGAAGTGGGCGTTGAGCTCACCGTGGCGCCGGACATTGACGCGTTCAATGACAGTTGGGAGAGTTCGGGCGCGTATGTGGGCGTGTGGGATGACTTCGGCGCTTCTGATGCCGATGAGGTGCTTGACACCATCACCTTTGAGGATGATTGCACCTATGACTCCCGCTATGAGTACGAGGGCGAAGGCTTCGCGGGCAAGTACGACCTGTGGAACGATTGTGGGGGCGTCTCCGGCGCAACCTTTGCTTCCTTTGCACTGACCTTCGATTCTGCGCCCGACACCCTGGTTGTCCTCTACGTTGGCACGCCCACCGTCGATGATCTGGGCAACATTGACCCCATCCTCAGTTCGCTGCGCATTGCGCCGCCGGAGGGAGCAAGTGCACCTGCGGAGAGTGCCGCGGCGGAAGCACCCGCACCTGTGGCGGA
>DIAV01000316.1:18244-18621 GCA_002415895.1 Anaerolineales bacterium UBA5069
GAAATCATTGCCAGCGTGGACAGTGATCTCGCCTTCAAGGCGATAGGCCAGTACAACAACTGTGCGTGGCTATTGGTGGAGGACAGCACGGGCGAGCAAGGCTGGGTTTCCGGCGGCGCGCAATTTACCCAGTTCGACGGCTCCTGTGCGGATGTGCCGGCGGTGGCTGCGCCGGCCGCAGCGGCTCCCGGCGCCGGATCATCCAGCGCAGCCGGCAATACGGCAGGCGCTGGCGGCGCAACCGGTAAGCCATGCGTCTACTTCAAGAATCAGGTGGGTATTGAGGTCAACATCACCCTTACACGGCAAAGCGACAGTTGGAACACCACCTTCACCGTGAACAAGGGGCAAACCGGCGGCCAGTGTGTCGATGCGGG
>DIAV01000316.1:18653-21735 GCA_002415895.1 Anaerolineales bacterium UBA5069
GCAGATTGACCTGAACCCCGGTTGACGCACCGGACCGCAAATGGACGCAAGCAGCGAGGCTTCCGCCTTTGGAAGCCTCGCTGCTTTGTTTGGTAGAATACACTTCTTGCTGTTGATCAGGCTTGCCCAGTTTGGACCCACGCCATGCACCGCACCAGCCATGCCAACGGCGTTGTCACCTACCATTTTGCGCAACTGGCAGGTATGCCTGTGACAGCGCATGTGGCCACGCGCCATGGTGGCGTCAGCCCCGCGCCGTGGTCAACGCTCAACTTCAGCATCGTACGGGGTGATGAACCTGCGCGCGTGGCCGAAAACCACATGCGACTGGCCGCCGCGTTAGGTTACACGCGTGCAAATCTCGTGACCTGCACGCAAGTGCACGGCACGGGCATTGCCAAGGTGGATGGCAGCGATGCAGGCACAAAGCAAACGGGCTGCGATGGCCTGATGACCGACACGCTGGGCTTGCCGCTGGGGCTGGTCTTTGGTGACTGCGTCCCTGTGCTGCTCTACGATCGCGTGCGCAACGTGCTGGGCGTTGTCCACGCGGGCTGGCGCGGCACCGTCAATGGCGCGGCCGCAGCGTTGCTGTGGGCCATGCAGGCGGGTTACAGCACGCAGCCGGGCAATGTTTGTGCCTGCATTGGCCCCAGCATTGGCCCTGCCAGCTATGCAGTGGGTGACGAAGTCCTGCAAATGGCACAAGCGCGCCTGCCCAACGCCGATGATCTCTTCACGTGGCCGCAGGGTCATGACGCCAACCCGCACTTTGATTTGTGGCGTGCCAACGCAAGCCAGCTTGAGGCCGAGGGTGTGCCTGCGGCGCAGATCGAAATTGCCGCCATTGATACGGCCCAAACCACAAACGACTTTTTCAGCCACCGCGCCGAGCATGGCCGCTGTGGCCTGTTCATGATGGTGGCATGGCTGGAAGGGCGATGAGCGCAGCTGCATGGCGGGTTGCGTGGATCAATGCGCAATGATCATTGCTCATTGATCCATTGTCTTTCCTTCGCGCAGCACCACATAGTGTATGCGTCCATGCTGCGTGATTGTGCCCAGGTGACCACTGGCTTGCAGCCGCTTGAGCAGGCGCCATACGCTGCCGCGATTCGCCCGCGTTGCATGTACAATTTGTGTAAAGGTGAGCGGGCCGCGCAACTTGACGGCGGCGAAGATCTTCGCACTCAACGGTGGCCCCGGTACGCTGTCGGGCATGGCTGCCTGCTTTCACGGCGATGAACCCTTGTGATTTGCTCTGGGCCAATTGGAACATATGTTCTAATTTGACGCAAGCGGAAAGCCACAGGTGTGAGACACCTGTGCGGGCATCTGGCTGTAGGCTGATGGGCTTTGCCGCCTGTTGCGGGCGGTTGATTTTATTCATTGCAGGTGACAAAGAAGGTTTAGGAACGAGGTAAATATGGGTGAGCAAATTCGTGTTACCGTTTGGAATGAGTTTCGGCACGAGCGCGAGTTGGAGGAAGTGCGCGCCATCTATCCCGAGGGCCTGCACATGGCGATTGCCAATGCGCTGGCCGATGCAGGCTATGCCACGGCGACGGCCACGCTGGATGAACCCGAGCATGGCCTGACGGCAGAGGTGCTGGCAGCCACGGATGTGCTTGTGTGGTGGGGGCACGTGGCCCACGGCGAGGTGGACGACGCTGTGGTTGAGCGCGTCTTCAGCCGCGTGATGGGGGGCATGGGGCTAATCGTGCTGCACTCGGGGCACTTCTCCAAGATCTTCAAGCGCCTTATGGGCACCACCTGCGATCTCAAGTGGCGCAATGTGGGCGAGCGCGAGCGCTTCTGGGTTGTTGCGCCCGGCCACCCCATTGCACAGGGGCTGGGCGAGTCCTTTGTGATCGAGCGTGAAGAAATGTATGGGGAGCACTTTGACATTCCGGCCCCCGACGAACTGGTTTTCGTGAGCTGGTTCCAGGGGGGTGAGGTTTTCCGATCGGGCTGCTGCTTCTTCCGCGGTTTGGGCAAAATCTTCTACTTCCGCCCGGGCGACGAGGTCTTCCCCACCTATCACAATGCGGATGTGCAGCGGGTGATTGCCAATGCCGTACAGTGGGCGGCCCCCAGCGGCCTCAGCACCGTGCAGCGCGGCCACATGCCCGAGCCGATTGAGTCGATTACACTGAGCTAAGGCTGTATGGCAGTTGTGCTACGCAGATGGTTTTGCGCCATGTGCGTAGCGCACCTGCTGGTTTGCCAGATGCGGCCGATAGGTTGATTCGGGAGATCGGCCAGTTGACAAGCGCTGGGCGCGCTTGTATACTGCGTCACAATTCCAATACAGTTACCCCAACTGCACAACGGTGTGCACAGCACTTGTTTCGCTTCCCGCTCGCAAGACATTGCGACGAACAGGCAACGAGTATCAAATGCACACCGCTCCACTGACATCCATCAACATTACAAGCCTCATTCTTCCGGCGCTTCTGGTCGTAGTAATCGGCCAGAGGCCATGTTCGGTTGGTGAGGTTTAGTCAGCGGGCGACAGCAGCGCTTAAAGGTCACCGCAGACCCTTCCCAGCCGGGAAGGGTTTTTTTGTGTCTGCGAACAACGGCAATAAGGTGCAAGGCATATAGATTTGCAGGTTATCTTGTCTGTCTGATGGCTTGCTTCCACCGATCACTCTTTTCGTTCAGCTTAAGCCTTTGAACATTGTACCCATTGCAAGGAGAAAATTCGCATGAGTGAGACAAAAAGCAACGGTGCGGTCCCCAGGCCTGGGGGCGGCGAGCCCAGACGAATGCGCGGGGCCGAAATGGTGTGGGAGGCCATGATTGCCGAAGGCGTGAACCTCGTCTTTGGCCACCCGGGCGGCGCCATTCTGCCCACCTACGACGCCCTCTCGCCCTATGAGGCCGACGGCCGCATTCACCACGTGCTGGTGCGCCATGAGCAGTGCGCCGCACATATGGCCGACGGCTATGCGCGCGCCACGGGCCGTGTGGGCGTTTGCATTGCCACGAGTGGCCCCGGCGCAACGAACCTTGTCACAGGCCTTTCCACGGCGCAAATGGACAGCGTGCCGCTGGTGGCGATCACCGGCCAGGTGCC
>DIAV01000316.1:21837-23900 GCA_002415895.1 Anaerolineales bacterium UBA5069
TGCAAGCACAATTATCTCGTCACGTCAGTGGATGATCTCGCGCACGTTCTCAAGGAAGCCTTCTACATTGCCCGCGAAGGACGTCCGGGCGTCGTGCTTGTGGACATTTGCAAGGACGTGCAGAATGCCACCGGCCTCTTTGATTACACGCAGCCTGTTGAGCTTCCGGGCTTTGAGCCCTATCCCACCATTGACATGGACGCACTGCGCGAGGCTGCAGCGCTCATCAACAAGGCGGAACGGCCGCTGATCATGGCCGGCCATGGCGTGGCGATTGCGGGCGTGGCGCGCGAACTGTTGCAAATGGTCGAGCGCGCCGAGATTCCCGTCGTCACAACACTGTTGGGCACGGGCAGCATTCCCGAGAGCCACGCGCTGAGCCTGGGTATGGGTGGAATGCACGGCGAGGCCTACGCCAACCGTGCCGTGCAAGGGTGCGACGTGCTGGTTGCGCTGGGCATGCGCTTTGATGACCGCATTACCGGCCGCCTGGACAAATTCGCGCGGCAGGCCAAGATTGTGCACTTTGAACTGGACCGCGCCGAAGTGGGCAAGAACATCGTCCCCGACGTGGCCGTGATCGGCAACCTGGCGGTTACGCTGCCGGCGCTGCTGGAAGCGACTGAACCGCGCCGCCACCAGCTGTGGATTCAGCAATTGCAGGAGTGGCGCGACGACTCCACACAGACCGACATCATCAACTATGAAGTGGATGAACTGATCCCGCCCTTTGTCATCCGCCAGCTTTGGCATGCCACCAAGGACGCCAAGCCCATTGTGGTGACGGACGTGGGCCAGCATCAGATGTGGGAGTGCCAATACTTTACGCATGACGACGCCAACATGCTCATCACGAGCGGCGGCGCGGGCACCATGGGCTTTGCCTTGCCCGCGGCCATCGGTGCGCAAATGGCGCACCCCAATACGCTGGTGTGGGCGGTGGTGGGTGACGGCGGCTTCCAGATGACGCTGCAAGAGCTGGCTGTGCTCAAGCAGGAACATGACCTGCCCGTGAAGATTGCCATTATCAACAATGGCTTCCTGGGCATGGTGCGCCAGTGGCAGCAGTTCTTCTACGACAAGCGCTACACCGGTACACCCATTTGGTCGCCTGATTTCGTCAAGCTGGCGGCGGCTTATTCCATCCCCGCGCTGGAAGTGCATCATCCCAGCGAAGTGGCTGCGGCGATTGCACAGGCCAATGCCACACCTGGCCCCTTCATCATAGATTTCCGCGTGCTTGAAGAGGTCAATGTCTATCCCATGGTGGCCCCGGGTATGGCGGTGGACGAAGGCATGCGCCGCCCCAAGCCGGCCGTCCTGCAGGGTTACAGCGGCATAGAGCCCAGTTTTTAGGCTGTCCACAGAAAAACAGCGTAGACACGGCGGCGCACAGGCGGCGCGTGTCGCACAGAACAGCATCAACACGTGGAGAGAATGACGATGAAACATACATTGGTTGCATGGATGCGAGACAAGCCGGGCGTGTTGAACCGGGTTTCGGGGCTTTTGCGCCGCCGCAACTTCAACATCGACAGCCTGCAGGTGGGTCACAGCGAAGAGCCTGGCATTAGCCGCATGACCTTTGTGGTGGATGGCGACGAGCGCATGGTGGATCAGGTGATTCAGCAGTTGCGCAAGAGCGTGGATGTGACGCGTGTGGAGGACCTTTCGGATCACCCCATGGTCGCGCGCGAGCTGGCACTGGTGCGTGTGGCAACAAATGCCGATACGCGCAGCGAGATTGTGCAGATGGTCAACATATACCGCGGCGAAATCGTTGATGTGGCCCTGGACAGTATGGTCGTCCAGATTGTTGGCTCCGAGGATCGCGTGGATTCGCTCATTGCCCTGCTGGACCACTTTGGCATTCAGGAGATGGTGCGCACGGGGCGTGTGGCGGTTGTGCGTGGCGCCATGGAGAAGCGGCTGCGGCGCGCATCCACCGTGTGGCGGGCGCAGGCCAACGGCAAGGACGCATCAGCGGCAGAACGCTTCAAGACCGGCGGTGTGTAGGAAACGAACTCACTCATGATCCATTACCAATTACGAATTACACATCT
>DIAV01000286.1 GCA_002415895.1 Anaerolineales bacterium UBA5069
GCGATGATCTCGACGAGCCATCCACCATCGTCTTCGAGCCGGACGAAGATGGCAATCTGACGGCCACCGACTTCGACGCTGATCGCTATGGCGAATCCATTGTGCTGGAACTGACCGACGGGCAGTAGTTTTGCAACCTATGTGGTGAAACTGAACAGGGGCGGCCGCAATCATGCGGCCGCCCGCTCTTTTTGACCAAATAGAGTCATCAGGATAACGGGAGTTTTCGTATGCATATTATGTATCACCGGCTGAACTGGCTCGCGGCCTGGGTTGCACTCGCACTGCTGCTCGCGGCAGGCACAGGGGCGGCGCTGGCGCAAACCCCTGACGCCGATCTCGTGGGTGTCTATCGCTCTGAAGCGCTTGACAACGAGTTGACGGATCAGACACTTGTCTGGCAATTAACCCTGCTGCCCGACGGTGGCGCCGAAGCCTTGATCGTCTTTGTCACAACCGACAGCGTAAGCTTCGAGGTTGGCTCATGGTCGGTCGACAGGGCCGGCGACCTCACGGTGACACTGGAGCGGCGATTTGAGCCGGCCGGCGGGCGCGAACGCCCGATTGAGCCTCCGTTTGATATCCCCTTCACGGTGGATGGCGACAGCCTGACCGCTACCGACTTCCTTGCCTATGGCCCACGCGACCTCGTCCTCACACGCGCGGACGACGCACCCATCTCCTTCTTGAATGATGAAGGCGGTTTGCGCGACGATCTGAAGAGTGGGATCGGCACGTGGCCGGACGCGCTCTATGTGGGCGCCTACCGTACTGATGACTTCACTGTGCGTGGCGCGAGGCGCTGGTTCGCTCTGGATTTGCGCGCAGATGGCAGCGCCCGCATTGACTTCCCGCCCGACCCGGAGAACAACGCGGTCTACGTGCGCGCGATTTGGTTCAACAACGGCGACGGCACAATCAGCGTTACGCAGATTGCCGATATCGACAGTGCAGGCAAGGTGGTGCATACCTACAAGCCGCCGCTACCCTTTGCAGAGATGGACCGGCTCGAGAGCGGTACACTCTTTGCGCGCACGATACTCCTGCCTGACGGCAGCCAGCCCCTCTTCTTCCGGGTGCCCGCGGCAGAATCGGCGGCGGGTCTCTATGGCGGCGGCCTGACGGATGCCGGTGCAGCCCCGGTCGGCCTGCTCTTCGACCTGCGTAGCGACGGCACCCTGCGCCTGGCAGCCCTGCCGCTCGACGACGAAGGCCTGCCCCATGTGGCTGCGGGCACGTGGTCGCAGGAGGGTGTAACGGTAACTGTGGTGATCAGCAGCGAACTGCAAGTTGTCGATGGAGAACTCGCGGAGCGGCCGCTGGTTACGTCAGGGCCGGAGCACTTCGTGTATGAGGAGGGAAGGCTGACCAGCGCAGCTTTAACTCTTGTAGCCCTGCCCACTGGTGGTGAAGACCCTGCGCTGTCCGTGTCTGAACCCGCGCCACCCACACCGACGCCTGCCCCGCCCAATGCCTCCACCGAGCTGGTCGAAGACGCAACCTACATGGTTGGCCGGGAAGAGCTGGTGGCCGGCAAAACGATAGTCCTATCGCTGAACGGCGATGGTTCGGCGTCCATGTCCACGCAATTGGGGCCGGACGCGATCACACTGCTTGAGCTGGGCAGTTGGGAAGAGGGGCGCGACGGCGTGGTTGTGACACTCGACCGGAACGCCTATGACAGCGTAGCCCACGCCAAAGCCAATGTGCTGCGCTTCACACGTCCCGACGCGCGCACGTTGGTTGGTGTTGACTTTGACACTGAGCGCTATGGCGAAGCGTTGATTCTGTTCGATACGCGCAACTATTAGTGGTGCGTCCTGCAAGTACGCAAGCCCTCGCGCACTTACCGGATGCACCAATTGGATTGTGTCTGGAACGCGGCAAGGATCACTGCGCATGTGCGAGTGATCCTTGCCGCTTGGGTCTTTAGTTCAGGTGCGCGCTTTGCGCTTGCCGGCGCAGTGGCTACTCGTCCGCACCCACGCGTTTGCCCGCGCCCTTGAAGCCCGCCTTCATGAGGTCGCGATTCATGGCGGCAATAAAGTCCAGACTGATCTCCTTGGGGCAAACGGCCGCACATTCGCCAATGTTGGTGCAGCCGCCAAAACCTTCTGCGTCCATCTGCTCCACCATCAGAATCGCGCGGTCATAACGCTCAGGCTGGCCCTGCGGCAGGCTGTTGAGGTGCCCCAGTTTGGCCGATGTGAAGAGCATGGCCGACGCATTGGGACATGCAGCCACGCACGCCCCGCACGAAATACACGATGCGGCATCCATGGACCTGTCTGCCGCCGGCTTGGGCACGGGCACGGCATTGCCGTCGGGGGCCGCGCCGGTGTTCACGGATATAAAACCACCCGCCTGCACAATGCGATCGAGCGAGGTGCGATCGACAATCAAGTCCTTCATCACAGGGAAGCCGCGCGCCCGCCAGGGCTCAATGTAGACAACGTCGCCATCCTTAAAGTGGCGCATGTGAAGCTGGCAGGTGGTGGTAGCGCGCTCCGGTCCATGGGCAATGCCGTTGATGACCAGACCGCACATGCCGCAAATACCCTCGCGGCAGTCATGATCAAACGCGACAGGCTCCTGGTCCGCCTTGATCAGATCCTCGTTGAGCATATCGAGCATCTCGAGGAAGGAGGAGTCCTCGCTCACGCCGTCCAGCGTGTAATCAACCATTGCGCCTGCGCTGGTGCGATTCGCCTGCCGCCACACCTTGAGTGTCAATTTCATGTCAGGTTCCCCTGGAAGTCTACAAGTTGAAAGGTTAAGCCGTTGAAAGGTGCATAGGTTGTGCGGTTATCGCGCTGTCCCCAGCACGAACCTGCAACCTGCAACCCTGGAACCTGCGCTTACTTGTAACTGCGCTGCTGCAGATGAATGGTCTCAAACGACAGCGCTTCCTTATGGAGCGCCGGTGCATCGTCGCCCTGGTAGGCCCACGCCGCGACATACGCGAAGTTTTCATCATCGCGCAGCGCCTCACCATCCGCAGTTTGGAACTCCTCGCGGAAGTGGCCGCCGCATGATTCGCGCCGTGCCAGCGCATCAATCACGATGAGCTCGCCCAGTTCAAGGAAATCGGCCACGCGCATGGCTTTCTCAAGGCTCTGGTTAATATCATCACCCGAGCCGGGCACCTTGACATCGCGCCAGAACTCCTCGCGCAGCCTGGGGAGCAACTCCAGCGCCTTCTTGAGCCCCTCTTCCGTGCGCCCCATGCCACAGTAGTCCCACATAATCCGGCCCAGCTCGCGGTGGAATTCGTCAACCGTGCGCGTGCCCTTGATGCTGAGCAACTTGTCCACGCGCGCTTGCGCCTCGGCCTCGGTGGCCTTCACTTCGGGGTGCTGCGTGTCGACCTTCGCGAACTTGTTGCGCGCCAGGTAGTTGGCCAGCGTATTGGGGATGACAAAGTAGCCATCGGCCAACCCCTGCATCAGGGCACTCGCGCCCAAGCGGTTCGCGCCGTGGTCGCTGAAGTTGGCCTCGCCCAGCACAAAGAGGCCGGGTATTGTGCTTTGCAGGTCATAATCCACCCACAGCCCGCCCAT
>DIAV01000082.1:0-3656 GCA_002415895.1 Anaerolineales bacterium UBA5069
CAAATCGGCAGTAGGGAGTGGGGAATAGGGAGTGGGGCGTGGGATGTGGGATGTGGTTCATTGATCTATGGTCAATCAACTACTCCCTACTTCCTACTTCCTACTCCCCACTCCCCACTCCCCACTCACCTTCCCACCCCCAGCGCATAGCCGCCGTCCATTTGAATTGTTTGGCCCACAATCTGCGCGGCGGCATCGGTGCAGAGCCAGAGCACCAGCCCCGCGACATCTTCAGGTGTAACAAGGCGGCCGGTGGGCGTGTTGGCCTCGGCGTGAGCCAGCATGGCATCCTTGCGCGGGAAGTGATCGAGCGCATCTGTGCGCACAAGGCCCGGGTTAATACAATTGCAGATGATGCCCACAGGCGCCAACTCAACCGCCAGATAGCGCACGAGCGCTTCCACGGCGGCCTTGCTTACGCCCACGGCGGCGTAGTCGGCGTATACCCGCTGCGATCCCAGGCTGCTAATGGCGATAATGCGTCCCCAGCCGCGCGCCTGCATGTGCGGGGCCACGGTCTGCGCCCCCACCAGTATGCTGCGTGTGTTGATGTCCAGCGTCCAGTCCCAGGCGCGCGTCTCCAACTCGAGCACAGAGCGCTGCACACCGCTGGCGGCATTGGCCACAAAAATGTCGACGCCACCAAAGTGGGCAACGGCCGCGTCCACCAGGGCGCGCATGGCCGCCTCATCGCCCACATGCGCCTTGATTACCAGCGCGTGCACGCCCAGCGCCTCAATCGCCTGCGCCGTGGCATCGGCTTCAGCGCGATGGCGGAAGTAGTTGACGACAACGTTGCAGCCGCGTGCCGCCAGCGCCAGTGCAATCGCGCGCCCAATGCCGCGCGCGCTGCCAGTCACAAGGGCTGTCTTGCCTGCGAGTGTCTCTGCGCGTGGTTGCGGAGCCGGTGGTGGCATGGGTTTCTGCTTGAAAGAGGAAGCGCGCGGCTACCAGCCCGCGTTGAGCAGCCTGATCAGGTCGTCGGGTGAGGTGGTGCCGCGCACGCGAATGCGTGTGAGGCGGAAAGGGTCTGCGCTGCTGTGTGTGATGCCTTGCGCCGTCGTCACGCCCGCCCAATAGTTGGCGCTCTCAAAGACATCGATCACGCGCTGATCAAAATCGCCTGCGGGGTAGGAGACGAAGCGGGGGCGCACACCCAGCTCGAACTCGATTGTCTGCTCGCTGCCCAGCGCCTGCCAAATGAGGTAGTCGCTCTCCTTGCCTTCGAGGCTGACGTGATTGCGCCCGTGCGATTCGATGGAGATGCCTGCGGCGAGCATCTCGCGCGCCATATCCCATGTCAGGTACTCGGGCCGTCCCTCGTCCATGAAGTCGGTGAGCACAAAGACGGTGGCCTTCATGCCGCGTGCGCGCAGCGCGGGCAAGGCGTTCTCGTATAGATCGCGGTAGCCGTCATCAAAGGTAAGGACAACGGGCTTCTCGGGCAGCGGCGCGCCGTGGCCCAGGTTGGCCATGAGGTCGTAGAGGCTGATAGTGGTGTAGCCATCGGCCAGGAGGCGATCAAGCTGGGCGGCGAAGAGGTCGGGCGCGACGGAGAGGTCGCGGCGGTAGATGTCGGCGTCGGCAGGTGGCGTGCTCACGTAGTGAAACATGAGGATAGGGACATCGGCAGTGCGCGCTTCGCCGTCGGGTGCGTAGTCGGGCAGGGCCTCCGGCGCGGGTGCAGCCACCTCAACGGCGACTTCAACCACAGCTTCAGGCGTGGCTGCATCCGGCGCGGGCAGGGCGACGGCCAGCGCTTCGGTGATGGAAAGCGTTGTCTCAGGCGCGGCGGCAGGCGGCGCGGCGTCGCTGGTTGGCAGCGGCGAGACGGGCAGCGCTGCAGCCTCGGCAGTGGCATCGGCGGGCGTTGTGGGCGTGGCCGTGGGATAGTGCGCGGCAGCGGCCTGCCCTGTGGCGGCCGCCAGCGCCAGCCCCGCCAGCCCCACAGCAGGCGCGTGCGCATCCCCAGTTGCATCGCGCACGCCATCCGGGCGCTCAGTGGCGGCCAGTTCGGCGGGCGCGGGCGGCTCCACCAGCGCGCCTGCCGCGGAGGCGCTTTCGGGCAGGGGCGCGGCCAACGCGGCCGCGAGCGGTTGCGCCTCAATCACGGGCAGGAGCACAACTTCAGGTTCGCCCACCGCGCCCGTGGGCGCTGTCACCGTGGCCGTGGCGCTGCGCGCAGGCTGGCTCGATGGCGGTAGGCGCAAAGGCAGTGTGCAGCCGTGCAGGAAGAGCAGCGCCCCGCCCACCAGCAGGGGGATCAGCACAAGCGCGCCAAACCAGCGTTGCGCACGCCAGGATGGCGTGCGCGTCTGTACCTGCTGCTCTTCTCCGCCCGATTCTGGGCGAGCGCGGCCCTTGTGCATTTCCTGCATGGCACGATGGTAGCACGCGCGCGACGCTGGTGCAATTGGGGCGGGGGCGGTGGATAACATCGTCGCTGTGCAGCGTTGCCATTTTGCAATCACCCGCACAGCCCATTTGCTCGCAGCATTGCGCGTGGCTAGACTGCTTGCATGACCTTGATCAAGGAGGGCTTATGCAGGGAGAATTGAGCAGGACGGGCGCACCCGTCGCCGTTGGCGCGTCTGCGCGCACAGGTGCAATTTCCACCCAGTGGGCCGAGCTCTGGCGCGGCGGCTGGGTGATCTTTGTAAAGCACATGCGCAAATTTGCCTCCAACTCCATGGAGATTGGCGGCACGCTGGGCTGGCCCATCCTCTGGGTGGTGATGTTCGGCCTGGGCATGGAGCGCATGGTGGACACGGGCAATCTGGGGGGTGCGGGCAGCTACCTCGCCTTCATCACGCCGGGGATCATTGCGCTCACGGCGCTCAGCGGCGCGGTCAACGCAGGCATGGTGCTGCTGGAGGAGAAGACCAAGGGCGTGCTCAAGGAGTATTTTGTTGCGCCCATTCCGCGCATGAGCATTCTGCTGGCCTCCACGGGTAGCGGCCTTGTGAAGACGCTGATCCAGACGGCCATTATTCTGATTTTGGCGGTGGTGCTGGGTGCGCGGATTACGGGCGGCTTCTGGGGGCTGTGGGGCGCGGCCATCTTCCTGCTGCTGTATGTCATGGCGTTTGTGGGCTTCAGCAATGGCATGGCTGCGCGCAGCAAGAGCGTGGGCGGTTATCACATGCTGCTCTTCGTGCTCAACCTGCCGCTGCTCTTCCTCAGCAATGCGCTCTACCCGCTCTCCACCATGCCGGGCTGGATGCGTGTGCTGGCCTTCATGAACCCCACCACCTATGCCGTGGATGGCATTCGCCACACGCTCTATCAAACCGGCGAGTTGCCTGTGTGGCTGAGCCTGCTTGTGCTGACGGGCTTTGTCGCGCTTTGTAGTTGGTTTGGCTTGCGCTCCTTCAAGCGCTTGCTGGAGGGATCCTGATGGCCGCGCAGCAGGTTGATGCACAGGGTGAGTACATTAAGCTTGACCAGTTTCTCAAGCTTGCCAACCTGGTGGAGAGCGGGGGTCAGGCCAAGGCGCTGATTCAGGGCGGCATGGTGAAGGTGAACGGCGAGGTTGAGACGCGCCGCGGCCGCAAGCTGCACCAGGGCGACGCCGTGGAGTTTGAAGGAGAGGTTTTGGTGGTGGAGGTGGCGTAACAGCAACAGTAAGTGGTAAATGGTAAGTGGTAAATGAGACC